>DATABO010000100.1:0-9837 GCA_036259535.1 Thermoleophilaceae bacterium | reverse complement strand
CGTCGGACCCCGACTCCTCCCAGAGCAGGGCGATCACCGCGGAGGCATCGAGAACCGCCCCGGGCCCGTCAGCCATGCTCGGCAGCCTCGCGGCGCGCCTCGGCGCGCCGCTCAGCGATCAACTCGTCGACCATGCTCGTCCCGGCAGGAGTCGTTCCGCGCAACTCGCCGCGCAGCCGCTCGAGGATCTGCTCCCGCCGCTCGATCACTAGCCGATCTTCCTCCACATGTGCCATCAGCGTCTCCCCTGGCTGAATCTCCAACGCCCGCCGCATCTCCGCAGGGATTACCACCCGGCCCTGAGGTCCGACGCGCAAAGGGACCGCTCTACGTGCCATATAGATCGAAGTGTGGCAGATGCGCCGAAGCGTGGCAACCAAATCGGTCGACGCCGGGATCTCAACACCCGGACCGGTAGTCCGGAGGGCGAGGGCAAGATCGAGACGAACCTCGCCCGCTACCGCAACGGCAGCTAGCCCACGAGAGCCGACGCCCGGATTCGAACCGGGGACCCCTTCATTACGAGTGAAGTGCTCTACCAGCTGAGCTACGTCGGCGGGGAATGCGAGTCTAGCTCGCGGATTCGGTCGGGCGGGGCTAGGCGGCGGCGTGGGCGAGCGGCCAGCGGGCGGAGGTCACGCGCGGTGGGGACAGGTCGCCGGTGACCTCGACGAGCGAGGGTCCGTCGGTGGCGAGGGCGGCGGTGAGGGCGGACTCGAAGTCGCGTCCGGCGGAGAGGTCGGCGTTCCAGGCGGGGATGTCGAAGGAGCGGGCGAGGGCGGTGAAGTCGGGGGCTTCGAGGTCGACTGCGAACGTGCGGCCGAAGTGGCGCTCCTCGTCGTAGCGGAGCATGCCGTAGCAAGCGTCGTTGTGGACGACGACGGTGACGTCGAGGCGCTCCTGCGCGAGGGTGGCGAGCTCGCCGATGGCGAAGAGGGCGCCGCCGTCGCCGCAGATGGCGACCGCTCGGCCGGGGTGCGCGACCGCCGCGCCGATCGAGGCGGGAAGGGCGAAGCCGAGCGTGCCCCAGCCGAGCGGGTAGAGGATGCGCCTGGCGGGGCGCAGCGGGAGGTAGCCACCGGCCCAATAGCCGGTGACGGCCATGTCGCAGACGACGGCGGCGTCGCGGTCGCCGAGCGCGGCGTCGAGCGCGGACAGGTAGGCGAGCCCGCCGCGGGCGTCGGCGTCGTCGGCGAGCGCCTGCCGGGCCCCCGCGTCGGCTGCCGCGACAGACTGCGGGCCCCAGCCGTGGGAGCGCTCGGGAACGATCTTCAGCAGCGCCTCGACGACCTCCGCGACGTCGGCGACGACGGCCTGCGCGCTGGCGTAGCGGTCGTCGCCGGCGGCGCGCTCGGGATCGACGTCGACGCGCAGGATCGGCTCGAGCGGCAGCCGGAACTCCTGGGTCATCATCCCGTCGAGGTCGCTGCCGAGCACGAGCAGCGCGTCGCACTCGTCGAGCAGCTCGGCGACCGGCGGCTCGTGCGGCGGGTGAGCGAGCACCAGGGGATGCGGCGCTGCGTCCCAGCGCCGCTTGGCGCTGTGCGTGAGCACGACCGGCGCGTGCAGGCGCTCGGCGAGGGCGGCGATCGAGGCGCCGCAGGCCGCGGCGCCGGAGCCGACCCAGATCGCGGGCCGCTCGGCCGCGGCGAGCCGGTCGGCCAGACCGCGCGGCTCGGCGGAGCCGAGCTCTGGCGCCTGGGAGAGGCGCGGCCCGCCCGGCGAGCGATCGACCGCGCGTCGGGATTCGTCGTCAGGGATGCCTGCCGGCGCCGCCTCGTCGTCGAGCAGGTCGGTCGGCAGCTCGACGTAGGTCGGCGCCTGCGGTGGCACCGCGGCGACCGCCAGGGCATCGCGGACGTCGGCCGCCGCGCCGGCGCCGTAGAGATGCAGCGCCACCTTGGACACCGGCACGAAGAGGTCGCGCTGGCGTGGGTGCTCGTGCAGGACGCCGCGCGAGCGGCTTGGATCCAGGTGGCGGCGGGCGACGGTCGTGGTGATGTGCAGCAGCGGAGAGCGCGATGCCTGGGCCTCCCCCATCGCGGTGATCGCATTGGCGGCCCCGGGGCCCGAGGTCGTCACGCAGACCCCGGGCCGCCCGGTCAGGCGGCCGACGGCGTCGGCTGCATACGCGGCCGCCGCCTCGTGGCGAACGACGACCGTGCGAATCGGCGAGGCGTCGAGCGCGGCGAAGAGCGACAGGTTGTGCACGCCGGGCAGGCCGAACACCACCTCCACGCCGGCCTCGACCAGCTCGTCGACGACGGCCTCGGCGACGTTGCGGCTCATCGCGGCACCGGCATGTCGAGGTAGATGGTCTTGATGTCGGTGTAGAAGTCGCGCGCGGCCTTGCCCTGCTCGCGCGAGTGGGAGCTGGAGTCCTTCATGCCGCCGAACGGGACCTGCGGCTCGCTGCCGGCGGTCTCGGAGTTGACGTGGACGACGCCGGCCTCGACCTCGCGCGCGAACTCGAAGGCACGGCCGACGTCGCGCGTGAAGATCGACGCCGAGAGGCCGTAGTCGACGTCGTTGGCGATTCGCACGGCGTCCTCGATCGAGCTGGCGGGGATCACGCCGAGGACCGGGCCGAAGACCTCCTCGCGCGCGATCCGGGAGTCCTGGTCGACGCCTGTGTAGACGGTCGGGGCGACGAAGTAGCCGCCGTCGAGGTCGATCGGCTCGCCGCCGGCGGCGAGCTCATGGCCCTCCTCGCGCGCGACGTCGAGGTAGGAGAGCACCGTCTCGTACTGGCCCGCGGAGGCGAGTGGGCCGACGTCGGTGCCGGGCGCCGAGGGATCGCCGACGCGCAGCGCGGACACGGCGGGCAGGAGCGCGTCGGTGAAGCGGCCGGGGTCGCCCACGACGATCGCGCGACTGGTGGCGGTGCACTTCTGACCGGTCGAGAGCATCGCGCCACGGACGGTCTCGCGCACCGCGAGGTCGACGTCGGCGTCGTCCATCACGATCACCGGGTTCTTGCCGCCGAGCTCGAGCTGAACCTTCACGCCGCGCTCGACGACGTCGCGCTGGATGGCCCGGCCGACGGCGGTCGAGCCGGTGAACGAGATCCCGTCGAGCTCGCGCGCGGACACCAGCGCCTCGCCGACCGGCGAGCGACCGCCGCTGACGAGATTGAGCACGCCGGGCGGCAGCCCCGCCTCGTGCAGCAGCTCGACGAGGTTGACCGCGCAGCTCGGCGTCAGCTGCGACGGCTTCCAGACGACCGCGTTGCCGAACGCCAGCGCCGGCGCGATCTTCCAGACCGGGATCGCCAACGGGAAGTTCCAGGGCGTGATCACGCCGACGACGCCGAGCGGGACGCGCTCGGTGTAGAGGTGGCGGTCGGCGACGCCGCTGGGGTAGACCTCGCCGAGCGGCTGGGCGGTCTCGCCCGCGAAGTAGCGCAGCAGCGCGACCGAGCGGGTCGCCTCCGCGCGCGCCTCGCCGATCGTCTTGCCCTCCTCGCGGGTGAGGTCGGAGGCGATCCGCTCGGCCCCGGA
Source organism: Thermoleophilaceae bacterium (assembly GCA_036259535.1). Classification (GTDB taxonomy): domain Bacteria; phylum Actinomycetota; class Thermoleophilia; order Solirubrobacterales; family Thermoleophilaceae; genus JAAYBF01. The sequence goes on along the minus strand of DATABO010000100.1, from coordinate 6,337 downwards.
GGCGACCAGCTCGGCGGCGCGGTAGAGGACCTCGCCGCGCTCGATCGCCGATCGGCGCCGCCACCCGTCGGCGGCGGCGCGAGCCGCCGCGCAGGCATCGGCGACGTCGTCGTGGCTCGCCTCCAGGAAGGTGCCGACGACCTCCTCCGGGCGCGCGGGGTTGCGCGCTTCGAGCACCGTCCGTCCGTCGCCGTAGCGCCACTCGCCGTCGACGAGCACGCCACGCGTCGCGTCGCTCACGCGGCCCTCCCCTCCGCCGCCGCGGCGGCCTTGTAGTCGTAGAACCCGATTCCGCTCTTGCGGCCCAGCCGGCCGGTGGCGACCATTCGCTTGAGCAGCGGCGGCGGCGCGTAGGCGGGCTGCTTGAACTCGTCGTAGAGCGACTCGCAGATCGCGTAGACGACGTCGAGCCCGATGAAGTCGCAGAGCGCCAGCGGTCCCATCGGATGACCGCAGCCGAGCCGCATCCCGTCGTCGATGTCCTCGCGCGTCGCGAAGCCCTCCTCGAGCATCGCGACGGCGGCGACGAGGTACGGGACGAGCAGCATGTTGACGACGAAGCCCGAGCGGTCCTTGGTCCGGATCGCGCGCTTGCCGAGCCAGGCGGCGCAGACCTCTGCACGCTCGACGGCCTGCGGCCCGGTGTCGAGCGCGACGACGATCTCGACCAGCCGCATCACCGGCACCGGCGAGAAGAAGTGCAGCCCGACGACCTGCTCGGGGCGCGCGGTCTCACGCGCCAGGACGGCGATCGGGATCGAGGAGGTGTTCGAGGCGAGCAGCGCGTCGTCGGCGGCGACGCCGTCGAGCGCGCGGAAGACCCGGCGCTTGACGCTCACGTCCTCGGTGACCGCCTCGACGACGATCTCGGCTTCGGCGAGCGCGTCGAGGTCGGTCGCCGCGACGATCCGGCGCAACGCGGCCGCGGCATCCGCGGCGGTCAGCTTGCCGCCGCGCTGGGCGCGCTCCAGCGAACGCGCGATGCCGGCGCGCGAGCGGTCGAGCACGCGCGCGTCGGGCTCGTGGAGGATCACCGACGCGCCGGCACGGGCAACCGTCTCGGCGATCCCCGAGCCCATCAGGCCGGCGCCGACGACGCCCACGGCGCGTGGCTGGACGGAGGCGTCGCTCATGCGCCGACTCTGCCCGCGCCTGGCGGATCCTTCAATCGGAGCAGCTACGAAGACTGGGCGGCCGGATCGTCCGAACCACCAAGCGCCGTCGCTACGATTGTGGTCAGTCCAATTGTGTCGCCCGTGCGGGGGCGGGCTGGCCCTGAGAAGGAGGTTCAGATGCCGACCGGCGCCCCCCACTGCCGCGAGCCCGAGCGATGCTGACGCTCGCAGGCCTGCTCGGCCAGCCGGACCTTGGGCTCGAGCTCGTCACCGGCGAGGGCACGGCGCTGAGCCGCCCGCTCGCCGGCGCGCACAGCATGGAGGTCGGCCAGCCGCTCACCTGGCTCGAGCCCGACTGGGTGATGCTGACCGTCGGGATGCGGCTTCAGAAGTCGCCGAAGGAGCAGCGGCGGCTGATCGCCGACGCAGCGGACGGTGGGCTCGCGGCGATCGGCTTCGGCGTCGGGATCGTCTTCGACCGCGTGCCGAAGGCGATGCTCGACGAGGCGCGGCGGCGCGACTTCCCGATCTTCACGGTGCCCGAGGAGCTGCCGTTCCGGGTGATCGTCGACACCGTCAACCAGTCGCTGCTGTCCGAGCACATCGCCGTCGCCCAGCGCTCGCTGTCGATCCAGCGCTACCTGATGGACACGCTCTCCTCGCCCGAGCCGCGCGACGACCTCGTCACCCGCCTCGCCCAGGTGCTGCAGAGCGCGGTGATCGTCTTCCGCCACGACGGGCGCGTGCTGCTGCGCCGCGGCGCGCTGCCGGCCGACGAGATCTGGACGGCGGTCTGCGTGCGGGAGCCGCGCGAGCAGGACTTCCACCTCGGCGACCTGCACGTCCGCTCGGCACCGGTCGCGATCAGCGGCGGGCCGACCGAGTGGCTGGTCGTCGGCTCGCCGCGCGACCACGTCGCGCCGGCGCTCGCGCGCGACGTCGTGCGCGGCGCCTGCAAGCTGCTGGCGGTGCTCGGCAGAGCGCGGCGCGTGGCAGTGCTGGAGGAGCGCAACGCCCGCGCGCAACTGCTCGAGCGCCTCGCCGGCCGCGACATCGAGGCGATCGACATCGACCGCCTCAGGATCTTCGGGATTGGAGTCGCCGACGGAGTGCGGGCCGTGAGCCTGGCTCCGCCGCCCGGGGTCGAGGGGCAGCCGGCGCGGCTCGCGGAGGTCCTCGAGGGCGGGCTGGCGCGCGCGCACGTCCCGCACCTGCTGTGGCCCGCCGACGAGGACCTCGTGCTGCTTGCCGAGGACGCCGGGCTCGACGTCGAAGCGCTGCTCGTCGAGGCGCACGAGGCCGGCCAGCCGGTCGTGGCGAGCAGCGGTCGGCTGGTCAACGACGTCGACTCGATCGCCGCGTCGGTCCACGACGCGCGCGTCGGGCTCGCCGGCCTGTTGCGCTCCGGCGCGCAGGCGGGCGCGGCGATCAGCGTCGAGGACTTCGACGTCGCGGAATGGCTGGTCAGCGAGGCCAACGGAAGCGCCGGCCACCGCGCCGAGCGCGCGCTCAGCCGCCTGCGCGCGCATCCAGAGATGTACGAGACGCTGGTCGCATACCTCGAATCCGACCTCAAGGTCAAGGCGACCGCCCGCGCGCTCAACCTCCACCCCAACTCGCTGCGCTACCGCCTGTCGCGGATCGAGGAGATCCTCGAGCGCCCGCTCGACAGCGTCTCGTCGATCGTCGACCTCTATCTCGCGCTGCTGATCGAAGGCGCGGACTCGAGGTCGCCCGAGCCGCCGGCGTCGGCGTGACCGGTCCCGGCCGGCGTGGCGGGGCGCCACGGTGGCGGCAGCGGCAGCTCGCGACCGCCGGTCAGGCCGTCGGGTCGCTTGACCAGCATGGCAAGCAGAACGATCGCCACGCCGAGCGCAGCCGAGCCCGCCGGTAGCGAGAGGCCGAGCAGCCCGCCATCCTGCATCCGGCCGAGAACGTCGTCGAGCACGGTGATCAGCACGACGCCGAGCACCGTCCCGGTCAGCGAGCCGAGCCCGCCGACGACGATCATCGCGATGATCATGAACGTCGCCTCGAGGTAGAACTCACTCGGCGTGAAGGTCGTGATGAAGTGGGCGTAGAAGGCGCCGCCAACGCCCGCCAGGAACGCGCTCAGCACCCAGGCGCGGGTGCGGTCGGCGGCGACGCGGACGCCGAGGGCCGCGGCCGCCACCTCGTCCTCACGCGACGCACGCAGCCGCAGCCCGGCGCGCGAGCGCTGGTAGGCCCAGGCGATCGCAATCGCCGCGCAGGCGACGGCGGTCGCCCCGCCGAGCTTCACGTCCGGCGGCACGCCGATCATCGTGCTCGAGCCGCGCGTGACCTCCTCCCAGTGCAGCAGCACCGTGTAGACGATCACGAGCAACGCCAGCGTCGAGATCCCGGCCGGGAGTCCCGACAGCCGCATCAGCGTCGGCGCGACCACCAGCGCCAGCAGCGCGGCGCAGGCGCCCGCGAGCAGCGCCGCGGGCAGCAGTCCCATCTCCACGTCGAGGATCCAGACGAGGAAGCTCGGCATGTCGGGGAAGAGCGACGCCTTGAGGTTGGCCGGAATCGTCAACAGGGCGCAGACGTAGGCACCGAGCGCCACGAAGGCGAGGTGCCCGAACGACAGCACGCCCGAGTTGCCGCTGAAGACGTGGAAAGCGACGGCGATCACGAGGTTGATCGCCAGCAGCGTCGCGGTGCGCTCGATCACCAGGTCGCCGTTCGCGCTGACCAGGGCGGCGGCGAGCAGCAGAGCGCCGATCAGGACCACCGGCACCCAGACGGCGCGGACGGTTCGCAGCGCGAGGCCGCTCATGCGAGTCGCTCCGCGCGGCCTGGCACGAGCCCCTCGGGCCTGAACGCCAGCACAGCGATCACCGCGGCGAAGACGAACGCGTCGCGGAAGGGCGACAGCTCGTTGGGCAGCATCACGTCGAGGGCGGTGGTGGCGGCGCCGAGCAGGAAGCCGCCGAGCGTCGCGCCGACCAGCGAGCGCATGCCGCCGAGCACGACCCCGACGAAGGCGATCAGCACCGGGCCGGTGCCGACGGTCGCGGTGACCGCGCCCTGGTCCTCGATCAGGATCAGCGTCACCAGCGCGGCCAGCACACCGGTGATCGCGAAGGCGGAGGCGATCACCGCGTTCGCTCGCACCCCGAGCAGGCCGGCCATCTCGAAGTCCTCGGCCGCGGCGCGCAACTGGATGCCCAGCTCGGTGCGACGCATCAGCAGCGTCAGGCCGGCGAGCGTCGCGGCGGCGAGCGCGATCGTCACCAGGTCGAGCCGTGGGACCTGCGCGCCACCGATCGCCACGCCCTGCTGCAGCCAGTCCGACGGCGGCACTCCGCGCGACTCCGGCCCGACGGTCATCCGCGCGCCGTTCTGGAGCATGATGCTGACCGCGAGCGAGGCGACCAGCAGGGTCACCGGCGAGGCGCCACGCAGCGGCCGGAAGGCGATCCGCTCGGTCAGCAGCGACACGACGACGACCGCAACCACGGTGCCGCCGACGAAGACGACGAACGGCTCGTCGCGTAGCAGGTACATCGCGAAGCCGCCGACCATGATCAGCTCGCCGTAGGCGAAGTTCATCAGCCGCATCAGCCCGACCAGCAGCGCCAGGCCGAGCGTGATCAGGCAGTAGAGGCTCCCCCCGCTGACGATGTTGACGATGTCCTGGAGCACCGGGACCTCCTCGCTCAGAGCAGCTGCAGGTAGCGCTGCTCGACAGTCGGGTCGCGCTCGAGCTCGGCCTGCGAGCCTCGAAGACGATCTGGCCGGGCGGGCGCATCACGTAGGTGCGGTCGGCGAGCTCGAGCGTGCGCAGCGTGTTCTGCTCGACCAGCAGCACGGTCACGCCTTCCTCGCGCAGGCCGGCGACGATCGCGAAGACCTCGTCGATCATCGCCGGCGAGAGGCCGAGCGTCGGCTCGTCGAGCAGCAGCAACCGCGGGCGGGCGACGAGAGCGCGAGCGATCGCGAGCATCTGCTGCTGGCCGCCCGAGAGGTCGCCGGCCCCTGAGCGGCGGCGTGTCCCCAGCAGCGGGAAGCGCTCGTACATCCGCCGCAGCTCGGCGGACCGCTCGCCGCGCCGGCGGGTGGTCGCGCCGAGACGCAGGTTCTCCTCGACGGTCAGGCCGCCGAAGATTCGCCGGCTCTCCGGGACGTAGGCGATCCCCGCGCGGATTGGGCTCGAGGCGACCGGCTCGCCGCCGATCAGCACCTCCCCCTCGGCCGCCGCGACGAGGCCGGCGATCGCCTTCAGCGTGCTCGACTTGCCAGCCCCGTTGGGCCCGACGAGGCCGACCAGCTCGCCCTCGCCGACGCGCAGCGACGCGCCCTGGACCGCCGCGATGCGCCCGTAGCGCACCGTCAGGTCACGAATCTCGAGCATCGGCCTCCCGCTGTCCGAAGTAGGCGGCGAGCACCGCCGGGTCCGAGCGGACGACGGCCGGTGCGCCCGCTGCGATCGGCCGCCCGGAGTCGAGCACCTGGACGCGGTCGCAGGCGCCGGTGATCACTCGCATGTCGTGCTCGACGAGCAGCACTCCGCAGCGATGGTCGGCGGCGAGCGCGCGGATCGTCCCGACCAGCTCCTCGCCCTCCTGCTCGTTGAGCCCGGCCGCGGGCTCGTCGAGCAGCAGGAAGCGCGGCTCGGTCGCCAGTGCGCGGGCGATCCCGAGCCGGCGCTCGACGCCGCCCGGCAGCGACCGCGCAAGCGTCTCGGCGAACGCCCCCAGGCCGAGCCGCAGCAGCAGCTCGTCGGTGCGCCGCTCCACCTCGGGGCGCCGCAGCCGCTGCGTGCAGAAGGCGACCTCGACGTTCTCGCGCACCGTCAGCGCGCCGAACAGCCGCGCGCCCTGGAATGTCCGCGTCAGCCCCGCGCGGACGCGCCGCGCAGGCGTCCAGGCGGTGACGTCCTCGCCCTCCAGCGCGACCCGGCCGGCGGTCGCGGCGATGAAGCCGCTCAGCACGTTGAGGCAGGTCGTCTTGCCCGAGCCGTTCGGCCCGATCAGGCCGAGCACCTCGCCCGTGGCCAGCTCGAGGTCGACCCCGTCGAGCGCCCGCACGCCCTGGAAGTCCATCACCAGGCCGGCGGCGCGGATCCGCTCCGAGGGCGGCGGCGCCGACTTCATCTACCTGCCCTCGTGGAACCCGGGCGCCGCGACGGCGATCCGCCAACTGCGGGCGGCGGGCATCGACACGCCGATCCTCGGGCCGGCGGCCGTCGACAG
>DATABO010000099.1:0-16085 GCA_036259535.1 Thermoleophilaceae bacterium | reverse complement strand
GGGGCGCGGTCGAGGTCGGCGAGAATCCCGCCGACACGCTGGCGCGCGAGCTCGAGGAGGAGTGGTCGGTGGCGCCCGAGCGGCTCAGCGCCGAGGCCCTGATCCGGCTGCCGACCGGCCTGCTGCTGTTCGTCGGGCTCGAACGGCTGCTCGCTCCAACGGGCCTTCACTTGCTCGGGGCTCCAGGGCCCGCGTGCGAGCACGCCCGCTGGGCGCTCTGCGCCGACCCCTACTCCCATCGCAGCGTCCGCGGCTCGTCGCGCATGCGGATCACCCGTGCGGGGACGCCGCCGACGACGGCGTTGGCGGGGACGTCGTCGGTCACCACCGCATTGGTGCCGATCACCGCGTTGTCGCCGATCGTCACGCCGCGCAGGATGCAGGCGCCATAGCCGACCCAGACGTTGTTGCCGACGCGCACGTCGCGCTTGTAGATGCCCTGCAGGCGGACCGGGCGGTCGACCTCGACCATCCCGTGGTCGAAGTCGATCAGCATCACCCGGTCGGCGATGACGCACTCGCGGCCGATCGAGACGTGCTGATAGGCGGAGATCGTGCACTCCTGTCCCATGACCGTCTTCGCCCCGATCGTGACTTCTCCCTCGTGGCAGCGAATCTTCGTCCCGTGGCCGAGCCAAGACCAGCGACCGAGCTCGACCCGCCCCCGCTTGCCGATCTGGATCGTGACGTCGGGAGCCACGAAGGCGATCCCGTCGCTGCGCAGGCGGCGTCCGTAGGACGTCAGCCAGCGCCGCCGCATGAGCCCCGCGAGCAGTCGCGCGTACTTCGGCGTCAGCATGCGGTTGCGGCGCATGAAGCGCAGTAGCGTGAGCGGGCCGCCCTGCAGCGGCGCGGGGGGGCGGCGCACCACGGGCGCCGGCGCCGGCGGGGACTCGATCGCCTGCGGCTCCATGTCGGCGGATGATAGGTGCGGCTAGCCGTACCCCGAAGAGTCGTGGCGCCCGCAGCGCCTCGCCCCGCGACGCGTGCAACAGTGCTGCCCATGAACGCTTCGAGCACCGATGGAGGCTCGCCGGCGGCGCCCGGTGGGCCGATAGTCACGGCCACCGATCTGCACCGGCGCTATGGCGAGGGCGAGGCGGCGGTCGACGCGCTCGCCGGCGTGTCGACGCTGTTCGAGCGCGGCCGCTTCGCCGCGATCATGGGGCCGTCGGGCTCTGGCAAGTCGACATTGATGCACCTGCTGGCCGGCCTCGACAAGCCGACCAGCGGCTCGGTCGTGGTCGACGGCGTCGAGCTCGCCGACCTCGACGACAATCGCCTCACCCGCCTGCGGAGGGACAAGCTCGGGTTCGTCTTCCAGTTCTTCAACCTGCTGCCGGTGCTGACCGCCGAGGAGAACATCCGGCTGCCGCTCTCGATCGCCGGGCGCAGTGCCGACGCCGAGTGGCTGGACCACCTGATCGAGGTCGTCGGCCTCGGCGACCGCCGCACGCACCGCCCGGCGGAGCTGTCGGGCGGCCAGCAGCAGCGCGTGGCCGTCGCGCGGGCGCTGGTGTCAAAGCCGGCCGTCGTCTTCGCCGACGAGCCGACAGGCAACCTCGACTCGAAGGCCTCCGACGAGGTCCTCTCGCTGTTGCGCCATTCGGTCGACGAGCTCGGCCAGACGGTTGTGATGGTCACCCACGAGGCCCACGCCGCGGCGTACGCCGACCGACTGGTGGTCCTGCGCGATGGCCGCGTCGCCCACGACGGCGCCGCCGGCGGCGAGGGCGACGTGCTCGAGCTGATGAAGGCCGTCGCCTAGCCGCATGACGGCGGTCGCGCTCAAGAGCCTCGCCTCGCGCAAGCTGCGCGCCTTCAGCACCGTCCTGGCGGTGCTGCTCGGCGTCGCGCTGGTCGCGGGGACCTACATCCTCACCGACACGATCAACCGGTCGTTCGACGACATCTTCGAGACGGCGCTCTCGGGAACCGACGTCGTCGTCGTGCCGAAGGAGATCGTCGCTCAGGAGACCAGCGAGCCGCCGCCGTTCTCGGCGTCGCTGCTCGACCGCGTCGAGCGCGTGCCCGGTGTCGCCAAGGCCGAGGGCGGGATCTTCGCGCTCGTTCGCATCACCGACGCCGAGGGCGAGCCGCTGGGCCAGGGCTTCGCGCCGCAGTTCGCGTTCTCCGCGGCCAGCAAGCCGTTCGACACGCTCACCTACGTCGAGGGCCACGCGCCGCGCGGCGCGCGCGAGGCCGCCCTCGACGAGTCCAACGCCAACCGTGCGGGGATCGAGATCGGCGACACGATCGGCGTCGCCGCCGACGGGCCGCTGAAGCGCTTTCGCGTCGTCGGCATCAACAAGCTCGGCGACACCGAGGCCGGCGGCTCGAGCTCGGTGACCCTGACGCTGCCCGAGGCGCAGCGGATCACCGGCCGTGAGGGCAAGTTCGACCAGATCTCCGTCGCCGCCGACCGGGGCGTCTCGCCGACCGAGCTCGAGCGCCGCATCGCTCGCGTCGTCCCGCCGACGATCCAGGTCGAGACCGGCCGGGAGAACGCCCAGCGCGAGACCGACGAGATCGGCAGCGACCTCGGCTTCCTGAAGATCGCTCTGCTCGTCTTCGCCGGGATCTCGGTGGTCGTGGGTGGCTTCCAGATCTTCAACACGTTCTCCATCACGGTGGCGCAGCGGATACGCGAGTTCGGGCTGCTGCGCACGCTGGGCGCCTCTCGCAACCAGATCCTCGCGGCGGTCCTCCTGGAGGCACTGGTGATCGGGCTGCTCGGATCGCTGCTCGGCCTGTTCGCGGGCATCGGGTTCGCGGCCGGGATCAACGCGCTATTCGAGGCGCTCGGGATCGACCTGCCGAACACCGGGCTCGTGTTCGCGACTCGCACGGTGGTCGTCGCGCTCGCTGTCGGGCTCGGCATCACGCTGGCGGCGGCGCTGACGCCGGCGCTGCGCGCAACGCGCGTGACGCCGATGGCGGCGCTGCTCGAGGCCGCGTTGCCGGAGCGTCGGCGGCGGGGAAGGATCACGGCGGCCGTCGCGGCGCTGCTCGGTCTCGGCGGGCTGGCAATGCTGCTGATCGGCCTGTTCGGCGACATCCAGTCGGCCGGCTCGGCGGCCGGCCTGATGGGTGCCGGATCGGCGGCCATCCTGTTCGCGACGTCGCTGTACAGCCCGCACCTGGTCCGGCCGCTTGCGTCGTTCGCCGGCTGGCCGATGGAGCGGCTGCGCGGCCTGACCGGCCGGCTCGCGCGCGAGAACGCGATGCGCAAGCCGGGTCGCACCGCGGTGACCGCGGCGGCCTTGATGATCGGGCTCGCGCTCGTCGTCTTCGTCACGGTCTTCGCCGCGGGGATCAACCGCTCGATCGCGTCCACCATCGACACCAACTTCCAGGGCGACGTCACGGTCCAGAGCACCGACGGCTTCTCGCCGATCCCGAACCGCATCTCGCGCGAGCTCCGCCGCGTCGAGGGAGTCGGCGAGGTCGGGACGATCCGCTTCAGCTACGGCCGTCCCGACGGGCAGAGCGGGCAGCAGCGGATCTCAGGCGTCGACCCGGGGACGATCGACGAGGTCTTCGACTTCGAGTTCAGCGAGGGGTCGACGGAGACGATCACGCAGCTTGGCTCGGGGGAGGCGGTCGTCGACGAGGCCTACGCGAGCTCTAACGACCTCGAGGTCGGCGATCGCGTCCGCATGCTGACGCCGACGAACGAGCGGCCCGCGTTCGAGATCGTCGGCGCGATCAAGGACCGGACGGACTTCCTCGGCAGCTTCGTGATCACACAGGCGGCGCTGGCGCGGGAGTTCGGCGAGACGCGCGATACCTACGTGCTCGCGCGGATCGCCTCCGATGCCGATCCCGCTGCTGTCGAGCAGCGCGTCAAGCGCTTGGTCGACACCCGCTACCCCTCTGCCGAGGCTCTCGACCAGGAGGAGCTCAAGCGATCGCAGGAGGAGCAGATCTCCGGTCTCGTCAACCTCATCTACGCGCTGCTCGCACTGGCGATCGTGGTGTCGATCTTCGGCATCGTCAACACGCTCGCGCTCTCGATCCACGAGCGCACCCGTGAGCTGGGGATGTTGCGCGCCGTCGGCATGACGCGCAGGCAGGTGCGCCGCGTGATTCGCTACGAGTCGGTGATCACGGCGCTGATCGGGGCGCTCCTCGGGACCGCTCTCGGGGTCCTGTTCGCAGCGCTGATCTCGCGACCGCTCGCCGACGAGGGCTTCGAGCTGGCCTACCCGATCGTGCAGCTGATCGTGATCCTCGTGCTGGCCGCCGCCGCGGGGGTGCTGGCGGCGATCGCGCCGGCGCGCCGGGCGTCGAGGCTCGACGTCCTGGACGCGCTGGCGCAGGAGTGAGCACGCGCCCCTGTCGCGCGTCGGCTCTGTACTAGCCTGCCGCTCCCATGTCAGGTGCCCGCACAGCCGCCGAGCTGACCGACAAGCTGCTCGCCGGCGACAAGCGAGCGCTCGCCCGCGCGATCTCGCTGGTGGAGAACGACGATCCCGAGGGCTGGGCGCTCGTCCGCGAGGTCTATCCACGCACCGGCAAGGCGGCGGTCGTGGGCTTCACGGGGCCGCCGGGGGTCGGCAAGTCGACGCTGATCGGCGCGCTGACGTCGAAGCTCCGCGAGCACGACCGGCAGGTCGCCGTCCTCTCGATCGATCCTTCGTCTCCGTTCACGAAGGGCGCGCTGCTCGGCGATCGGATCCGGCTGACCGAGCACTTCCTCGATCCCGGCGTCTTCATCCGCTCGATGGCGAACCGCGGCGCGCTCGGCGGTCTCTCCGAGGCCTGTCTGCAGGCTGCGCTGCTGATGGACGCCTCCGGCAAGGACGTCGTCCTGCTGGAGACCGTCGGCGTCGGCCAGGCGGAGGTGGACATCATCGACCATGCCGACACGGTCGTGCTTGCTCTGATGCCGGGCTCGGGGGACTCGATCCAGGCCTTGAAGGCCGGCGTGATGGAGATTCCCGACGTCATCGTCGTCAACAAGTCCGATCACCCGCTGACCGACACGATGATCCGCGAGGTCCGCGGCGTGCTCTCGCTCGGGCCACAGCACGGCTGGCGCGTCCCGATCGTCAAGACCGAGGCATCGCGAGGCGAGGGGATCGACGAGCTCGCCGAGGCGATCGAGGCGCATCGCGAGCACATCGAGAGCGAGGGAACGCTGGCCGAGCGCCGTCGCCGAAACCTGATGAACGAGGTGGTCGCGCTTGCCGCCGGTCGCCTGCGCCGCCGCCTCGAGGAGTCGCTGGAGAACGACGAGACCGTTCGCGAGCTGCTCGACGAGGTCGTCGCGCGTCGCCTCGATCCGTCGAGCGCCGCGACCCGACTGCTCGAGCGAGAGCTGTGAGTCAGATCAAGCGCCGAGGGCGCGGGCGATGACCATCTGCTGCACCTCGTCGGTGCCCTCGCCGATCGTCAGGATCTTGGCGTCGCGGTAGAAGCGGCAGACGGGGTACTCCTCGATGAAGCCGTAGCCGCCGTGGATCTGCACGGCCTCCTCGGTGGCGCGGACGGCCAGCCGGCCGGTCTTGAGCTTCGCCTGCGCCGCGGTCAGCGAGAAGTTGCGGCCGAGGTCCTTCTCGATCGCCGCCTTGTAGGTCAGCAGGCGGGCGGCCTCGATCTCGGTCGACAGGTCGGCGAGCTTCATCTGAATCGCCTGGTACTTGGCGATCGGCTTGCCGAACGCCTGGCGCTCCTTCGCGTAGGCGAGCGCCTCGTCGAGCGCCCCCTGGGCGAGGCCGACACCCATCGCGGCCACTGAGATCCGGCCCCCGTCGAGCGTCTGAAGGAACTGCTTGAAGCCCATGCCGCGCGGACCGAGCAGATTCTCCTCGGGGACGCGGCAGTCGTCGAAGGCGAGCGGCCGCGTGTCCGAGGCGTTCCAGCCCATCTTGCGGTAGGCGGGGCCGACCTCGTATCCCGGCGTGCCGCGCGGCACGATGATGTTCGAGACCTCGCCCTCGCCGGTGCGCGCGGTGATCGTCACGAAGCCTGAGATGTCGGTCCCGGCGTTGGTGATGAACTGCTTGGCGCCGTCGATCCTCCACTCGTCGCCGTCGAGGCCGGCCGTCGTCCGCACGTTGCCCGCGTCGGAGCCTGCCTCAGGCTCGGTGAGCCCGAAGGCTCCGAGCAGCTCGCCCGCCGTGAGCTTCGGCAGCCACTCGCGCTTCTGCTGCTCGCTGCCGAAGGCGTAGATCGGCCATGAGCCGAGCGACGTATGAGCGGCTACGGTGATCGCCACCGACGAGTCGATCCGGGCCAGCTCCTCGACGACCAGGGCGTAGGAGAGGGTGTCGGCGCCTCCTCCGCCGTACTCCTCGGGATACGGGACTCCCATCAGCCCGAGCCCGCCGAGCTTGGCGACGATCTCGTAGGGGAACCGCTTCTCGCGATCGAGCTCCTCCGCGACCGGCTTGACCTCCTGTTGAGCGAAGTCACGCGCGAGGCGCTGGATCGCGGCTTGCTCGTCGGTGAGGTCGAAGACCACGGGCGCGGGACTGTATCGCCAAAGGGCGGGTCGCAGATCGCCTCGCCCCTTCGTCGCCGGCGCGCCGACCGTTACACGACACGGCATATATGCTAAGAAACGAAAACGATTGCAACGGGTCCGCAACGGCGGGCCTGGGACCGCCGGTCTTGCCGCCCGGTCGTCCACTCGCGAACGTATGTTCGTGATCAACGAAATTGGGAGGCGCGATGTCAGCGACAACGATCCAAGTCCCGGCCGACCATGTCGATCCGATCCGTCAGATCCTGATCGCTCGACGTCGCGACGCCGAGCGCCCCGGCGAGATCGACGGCCTGCTCGACCAGCTGGCGCCGCGCACCTCGGACGCCGGTCCGCCATGTGAGCTGAGCGGTGACCGGACGCTGCTTTGGAGCGCGGTCTACGACGCTTTGTGCGTCGCTGCCGAGCAGCTCGCCGACGACTGCAACGAGTACTGGCGCGGCGACGTCACCGCCGGCGCCATCCAAGCGGCGATCGCCCGTGTCTCCAGCCGACTCGAGCTCCTGACCGGGCTCGGTGCCCCGCCCGGCTAGAGCTCCCGGCTCAGCTCGTGCTCCGCGGCGTCGGGGCCCTCGAACACCAGCCTGAACCAGGCCATCAGCTCGGGTCGCAGCGCCGGCAGCTGCGCCGCGTCGCCCTCCTCCGCCGCCTTCGCGACCACGTAGACCATCCCTCCGAGCATGCCGTCGATCGCCACGTCCGGCACGCTGCGGGGGTTGTCGGCGGTGGCCTGCTCGATCAGCGCGCGGACCTTGGCGAGCGTCTCGCGCTGCAGCTGGCGGGAGGCCGGCGTCGCGGCCATCACCTCGACGAGCGAGAGGTTCGCAAGCGCCGGCTCGCGAGCGAAGAGCTCGAGGCCCCAGTCCAGCAGCGCGCGCAGCGCGCTGCGCCAGTCCTCCTGGTCGCCGCCCACCGGCCCGGCTCCCGCGGCGATGCGCTCCACGAACGACCTGTGCGCTTGCAGCAGGACGTCCTCCTTGCCCGAGAAATGGGTGTAAAGCGCCTTTCTCGACACTCCCGACTCGGATGCGATCTGGTCGACGGTGGTGGCCGCGTACCCACGGCGGGCCATCACCCGCGCCATTCCGGCGAACAGCCGCTCGCGCTGCGAGTGAACCACGAACTCCGGCGGTAGCCCGTGGCTGCCGCGCGGCAGCTTCTCCGGGTCGTTGCGCGCGGACTCCATCGGCCGCCGAAGCTATCGTGCGCCGTCGCGGCAGCCGGGCGTCACTTGTCTTAGACAACAAGAAACGTTCGTGTATCGACGGCCTCGTGTCAGAGCCTTGGTCCTCTTGCAACACTGGCGCAGATTCCTGTAACCCGCGCCGGGCGACCATGTGTCGGTGGCGAGCGAGCGCGGTCAGGCATCGGTCGAGTGGGTCGCGCTGGTCCTGCTCGTCGCACTCGCGCTCAGCGCCTTGCTGACGACGGTCCCGAGCGTCGACGGACGATCGCTCGGAGGCGCCCTGGCGCACCGCTTCACATGCGCCGTCAAGGGCGGTTGCGCCGACGGCCACGACGCGCTGACCAGCGCCTACGGCCCGCGCGACGCCGAGCTCGTGCGGCGACATCTCCAGGGGCTGGTCTTCGAGCCGGGCGAGCGGCAGATCCCCGTCGATTGGAGGGATTGCCGAGCCGTCGAATGCGCGATCGCATCCGGCGATCGCGACCTCGACGTCCACCGCAGCGCGGCGGGGCACCCGGCGACGGTCTTCACGCGCCTGCTGCGCCGCGGTGGCCGGCGCTATATCGAGTACTGGTCCTACTACCCCGACTCCAACACGACCTGGGCGGGCTCGGACAAGATCTGGAAGCACAGCGTGGTCGGGGAGATCGGTCGGGTGGTGACAGGCTCGAATCGATACCCGGGCTACCACCCCGATGACTGGGAGGGCGCCATCGTCCGCGTCGAGGCGGACGGTCGCGCTGCCGTGCGCGTCACCTCCCACGGCCATTGGCAGTGGTGCAAGCAGGGGTGTGCGGACCGCTGGGGCCCGACGACCGGCTGGACCCGCGTGTCGCGCGGCAGTCATGCCGGCCACGTGCCCGACGACCGGGCCCGCGAGCGTACGACGACCGCGGAGGGGATCCGCCTCGTGCCGCTGGAGGGCATCGTGAAGGGCGCTTACCGGCGGCTCGATCCGGGGATCTCTCCTCCGTGGGACAAGGATGCGTACGTAAATCCCGAGACCTCCGAGTCCTGAGCGGCTACCTTTGAACATGACGCTGGCTATCGAAAGCGAGGAACTCCCGCTATGGCGAGGACCGTGCGCGAGCAGCAGGACAAGCGACGCGAGGAGAAGCTGAAGCAGGTTCAGCAGCAGGTCGAGGAGGGCTCGCTCGTGATTCGCAAGATGACTACGGCGGAGCGCAAGGCGAACCCGCCGCGCCCACCGCGGGAGAAGAAGAAGCGCTGATCGGTCCCTGACGGCGGGAGGGGACGCGGGGTAGCGCCGCATCTGAGCCCTGCCTGGCACACTCCGCCAGCGGATGCGGGCTGGGAAGCCGACAGAGGCAGGCAGGAGAGCGCTGGACGCGCTCGTCTACAAGGCCGGCGGCGTCAAGGTGCTGGCCGACGCGGGCATCGTGCGGCCGGTGCGGCCCGACAAGCTGCTCGGCCTGGCGACGACCCTCCGGCGCTGGGGTCGCGGGCCGGCCTCGGGCTACATGATCTCCGCGCAGCTCTGCCCGGAGCAGACGGCGGTCGTCGACGAGCTCGGGTCGCTCAGCTTCGGCGAGCTCGATCGTCGCACCAATGCGCTCGCGAACTCGCTCGCCGCCGCGGGCGTGGGCGAGGGGGACGGCGTCGGAATCATGTGCCGCAACCATCGCGGCTTCGTCGAGGCGACGGTCGCCACCGCGAAGCTCGGCGCGGACGTCCTCTACCTGAACACGGCCTTCGCGGGACCGCAGCTCGCCGAGGTCGTCGAGCGCGAGCAGCCGCGCGCGTTGATCTACGACGAGGAGTTCAGCGCTCTGCTCGAGCAAGCCGGCGAGGGCAGGCTGCGCTTCATCGCCTGGCACGACGAGGAGCCGCGCGAGGGGGCCGACCCGACGCTCGACGAGCTGATCGCCGCGGGCTCCGATCGCGTCCCAGACGTGCCCGGCCAGGTCGGTCGCACGGTGATCCTCACCTCGGGCACGACCGGCTCGCCGAAGGGAGCCAACCGCGCGTCGCCCCAGTCGCTGGACCCCGCGATGTCGCTGCTGTCGAAGATCCCGTTGAAGCGCGGCCAGACCACGCACATCGCCGCGCCGCTCTTTCACTCCTGGGGCTTCGCCCACTTCACGATCGGGCTGATGCTCAACTCGACGCTCGTCCTCCAGCGTCGCTTCGACCCGGAGGCGAGCCTCGCCGCGATCGCGCGCAATCGCGCCGACTCGCTGGTCGTCGTGCCCGTGATGATGCAGCGAATCCTCGAGCTGCCCGCCGAGACCCGGCGCCGCTACGACACGTCCTCGCTTTCGATCGTCGCCGCGAGCGGCTCGGCGCTCCCGGGCGACTTGGCCACCGAGTGGATGGACGAGTACGGCGACACGCTCTACAACCTCTATGGGTCGACCGAGGTCGCATGGGCGACGATCGCCAGTCCGGCCGAGATGCGCGCCGCGCCGGGCACCGCCGGCACCCCGCCGCGCGGGACTGTCGTACGGCTCTACGACGAGCAGGGGAGGCCCGTCGCGCAGGGCCAGACCGGCCGGATATTCGTCGGCAACGAGCTGCTCTTCGAGGGCTACACCGGCGGCGGCACCAAGGACGAGATCGACGGCCTGATGGCGACCGGCGACGTTGGCCGCTTCGACGCGGCCGGGCGCCTGTTCGTCGAGGGCCGTGACGACGAGATGATCGTCTCCGGAGGGGAGAACGTCTTCCCGAAGGAGGTGGAGGATCTGCTCGCGCGTCACGAGGCGATCGCCGAGGCGGCGGCGCTCGGGGTCCCCGACGACGAGTTCGGGCAGCGGCTGCTCGCCTTCGTCGTGCGGAGGCCTGGCGCCGAGATCGGCGAGGAGGACCTCAAGGCGTACGTGAAGCAGAACCTCGCTCGCTACAAGGTGCCGCGCGAGATCCGCTTCCTCGACGAGCTGCCGCGCAACGCCACCGGCAAGGTGCTCAAGCGGGCGCTCGCGGAGACGGCGTAAGCAGCGTGAGGTCGCGCTCGGGCTCGATGCCCCAGCGCTGGCCGGCTGCGACCAGCTCCGGGGTCACCGGCCAGCGGTCGGGCCGTGACTCGCCGTCGTGGTCGGGCACGCCGCCCTTGAGCGCCATCGAGCCGGAGTTGTCGCCGATCGCTCGGATCTCGTTCACGTCGGCGGTGGTCAGCACGACCTCGGCGGGTGTCGCCGCCAGCTCGGCCCGCTGGCCCTCGATCGCCGGAGCGCCGCCGGCCCGCTCCTGGATCAGCGTCGGCACGACGCAGGCGACCGCGTCGTGGGCGAGGTTCCACTGGCACGCCAGCTGCAGCGGCGTCAGCCCGTGCCGCTCGGCGATCGGTCGCAGCAGCTCGACCCGCTCGCGCCCGGCCTCGATCCAGCCCTTGGGCCTGAAGGAGCGGTGGTCGCGCTCGCCCAGGTCGTCGGCCGACCGCAGGCCACCCCACAGCAGCCCGCCGTAGTCGACGACGCGCGTGATCACGTTGACGCGCGCCTCGACGGCCGCAGGCAGCGCAAGCTCGCCCGGCCACGGCTCGAGCGGGCCGAGGATCGTCATCGCCCAGTCGATCCGATCGCCGAATCGGCGCAGGCAGTCGATCAGGTCGAGCACGAAGCCGTTTGCGGGGCCCGGAGCGACTCCGATCGCGCCGGTCAGTCCCCCGTCGCGTAGCGCGGCCATCGCGTCCCAGACGGCCTCGCTGCCGTAGCCCGTGCGATCGGGGTTGTGCAGCAGCAGGACGTCGAAGCGGTCGACGCCGCAGCGCTCCAGGCTGCGCTCGGTCGCCATCCTGAGATAGTCCGCGTAGCCGTCCGGACCGCGCAGCGCGGCATCGGTGAAGCGCGGAAACCCCTTCGCGCCCTGTCGCTCGCCGGAGTAGAAGTCGTGCCCGACGGCGCCGACCAGGCAGTAGTCGTCGCGGGCAATCCCCGACAGCGCTCTCCCGACGAGCTCGTCTGCGGCGCCCTGTCCGTAGACGTCGGCTGTCAGCACCGTGTCGATCCCGCCGCCCGGGCGCAGCAGGGCCTCCAGCCGAGGCTCGTCGATCGCCTCGCCGAAGTGCATGAAGCGGCCGCCGCTCCATGAGCCGACGGCGACGTGTCCGGGGTTGCGCATTGGTCGGATGCTAGGGGTGGCCGGCCGTCAGAGCCGGCTGCGGATCGTCGCGAGGTCGGCCGCCAGCTCGGGCCACACCGGACGCAGGCGCGCAGCGAGGTCGGCGAGGTAGACGTCGGCCGTCATGTCGGCGACCGGGATCTTGCTGTCGGGGCCTGCGCCCGATCCGTCGAAGACGTCGCCGACATCGGCGACCGAGGCCGCCGCCGCGGGGCGCATGGCCGCTTCGGGGTCGTTCGTCGCCTCCGCGAGAAAGGCCGTCAAGGCGGCACGGTCGAGCTCGCGCGGCACTCCGCGTCGGTCGTAGATCACCAGGCTCGGGATCGCCAGGCCGAGCTCGCCCAGCGCGGCAAGGCCGAACTCGTCGAGCTGCCTGGCCTCGAGCGCCCCTGAGGACACGATCTCGCGCACGCGCGCTCGTAGGCGCTCCGCGGCGACCGGCGAGGCGCTCAGCCGTCGCTCGGTCTCGATCGCCGCGCCCCCGCGGTCGCGGGCAAGGTCGAGCTCCACCCCGTCGGCCTCCGGCAGATCGCTCGGAGCGCCGCACGCGGCGACGGTCGCCGCCAGCAGGGCGGCCAGCAGGAGCGCCGGGCGTCGCACCTACGCGCTGGCCGCGCGGTCGGCCAGCTCGATCAGCGTGCGGACGCCGAATCCCGAGGCGCCCTTGCCGACGTAGGGCCGGCCAAGCTCCCAGGCGGTGCCGGCGATGTCCATGTGGACCCACGGCACGTCGCCGACGAAGTTGCTCAGGAAGTGCGCCGCCGTGATCGACGACGCCTTGCGCCCGGCCGGGGCGTTGTCGAGGTCGGCGTAGGTGCCCTCGATCAGCTTGGCGGTCTCGGGGTGCAACGGCAGGCGCCAGCCGAGCTCGCCGGTCGCCTCGCATGCGGCATCGACCTGCTCGAACCACTCGTCGTCGTTCGAGAACAGCCCGGCATGGGTCGAGCCGAGCGCGACGATGATCGCACCGGTCAGGGTGGCCAGGTCGACGATCCGCTCGACGCCCTGCTCGACGGCGTAGGAGAGCGCGTCGGCGAGGATCAGTCGGCCCTCGGCGTCGGTGTTGTTGATCTCGATCGTCTTTCCGTTGAGCGCGGTGACGATGTCGCCCGGCTTGGTCGCGCGGCCGCTCGGCATGTTCTCGGTCGCCGGCACGACCGCCGTGATCCTCACCGGCAGCCCAAGCTTGGCGATCGCGTCGATCGACTCCAGCACTGCCGCGCCGCCCGACATGTCGAACTTCATCTCGGCCATCTTCGCCCCCGGCTTCAGCGATATGCCGCCGGTGTCGAAGGTGACCGCCTTGCCGACGAAGCCGAGATGCGGCCCGCGATCGCCGCCGCCATAGCGCAGGACGATCAGGCGCGGCTCGGCATCGGTCCCGCGCGCGACCGCGGTGAAGGCGCCCATCCCGCGCTGGGCGATCTGATCGCGGTCGAAGAGCTCGAGCTCGACCGACGCGTGGGCGTCGGCGATCTCCTGCGCACGCCCGGCGAGGAAGACGGGGTCGGCGACGTTCGACGGGAGGTTCTGCAGCTCGCGCACGCGGTTGGCCGCGTCGGCGCCGATCCGGCCTCGTTGGGCCGCCTCCTCCGAGACGCCCGGGCCTGCGATCTCGAGCGTCTCCAGGGCCCCGGAGTCGTCGTCGCGCTTCGACTTGAAGCGGTCGAAGGAGTAGAGCTTCAGCAGCGTCCCCTCGACCAGGCCGACCTCGGCTCCGTCGTCGGGCAGCGCCCAGGACAGCGAGGTCGCGCCGAGCTCCTTCGCCCGACCCGCGACAGTCGCAGCGGCGACCCGAGCCGCCTCGCCGTCGAACTCGTCCCGTGGCCCGAGACCGGCGATCAGGATGCGGCGCCTACCGCCGGCGCCGGTGTCCTCGTGGGCTACCGCGACCTTGCGCAGCGCCGACTTCGCCTCCCCAGCGTCGATGAGCTCCTGCAGCTCGGGCTCCGGCACGTGCTCGCCGTCGAAGAGGCCCAGCACGCGTGTGTCGGCGCTGGTGTCCTCCGGCGGCCCTGGACGGACCGTGACGGCGATCTCGCGCATGGGCGGGGGAGGATAGAGGCGGAGGTCCCAAGGCGCCGCGTCCTAACTCGCTGGAGCGAGGTCCGGCTAGCACTGCAGCAACGGTATGGTCCAGGGCCCCAGGAAGACCGAAGGAGACCGACGCCCCCATGCCCAAGACCGTGATCCTAGGCACCGCTCGCACGCCGTTCGGCAAGATGGGAGGCGCGCTCGCCTCGTTCGACGCCACCGATCTCGGCGGCCACGCGATCGAGTCCGCGCTCGAGCGCGCGGAGGTCTCGGGTGACCAGGTCCAGCACGTGGTCGTCGGCCAGGTCCTGCAGGCCGGCCAGGGCCAGATCCCGTCACGGCAGGCCCAGATCAAGGGCGGCATCCCCAAGGAGGTCTCCTCCGAGACCGTCAACAAGGTCTGCGCCTCGGGCATCCGCGCCGCCGGGATCATCGACCAGCAGGTCCGCGCCGGCGACCTCGACGTCGCCGTCGCCGCAGGCATGGAGTCGATGTCGAGCGCGCCCTACCTGCTGCCCAAGGCTCGCTTCGGATATCGGATGGGCGACGCCAAGGCGCTCGACGCGATGGTTCACGACGGCCTCACCAACCCCTTCTCCGGCAAGCAGATGTTCGTCGAGGCGACCGAGGTCGGCGACGAGCTCGAGATCACCCGCCCCGACATGGACCGCTTCGCGCTGCGCAGCCACGAGCTGGCGATCGAGGCGACCGACGCCGGCCGCCTGCCCGAGGAGATCGCGCCGATCACCGTGAAGTCGCGCAAGGGCGACACGGTCGTCGAGGTCGACGAGGCGCCGCGCCGCGGCAGCAGCCTCGAGGCGCTCGCCAAGCTGCCGGGCCTGACCGGCCCCGAGGGCTCGCACACCGCCGGGAACGCACCGGGCGTCAACGACGGCGCCGGAGCGATCGTGCTCGCCAGCGACGAGTGGGCGAAGGCGAACGGCCGCACGCCGCTCGCGACGATCGTCGGCCAGGCGGCCGTCGCCGACGACTTCCCCTACCTCGCCAAGACGCCGGCCAACGCCACCAAGAAGGTCCTCGAGCAGGCGGGCCTGACGGTCGACGACATCGACCTCTTCGAGATCAACGAGGCGTTCGCCTCGGTCGCGATCAACTCTGTCCGGATGCTCGGCGTCGACGAGTCGAAGGTCAACGTCAACGGCGGTGCGATCGCGCTCGGTCACCCGATCGGCGCCTCGGGCGCGCGGATCCTCGGCGCGCTCGTCCACGAGCTGCGCCGCCGCGGCGGCGGCCTCGGCGTCGCGGCGATCTGCTCCGGCGGCGGCCAGGGCGACGCGATGATCCTCGAGGTCGCCGGCTAGCGATGGCTCCCCACACCGAGACAGCCAGCGAGCGCCCGGCCACCGGCCGCAAGATCCGCGTCGTGGTCGCCAAGCCCGGGCTCGACGGCCACGATCGCGGCGCCAAGATCATCGCCCGCGCGCTGCGCGACGCCGGCATGGAGGTCATCTACACCGGCCTGCACCAGACGCCCGAGCAGATCGTCGAGACCGTGATCCAGGAGGACGCCGACGCGGTCGGTCTCTCGATCCTCTCCGGGGCGCACATGACGCTGGTCCCGCGGATCGCAGAGCTGCTCTCCGAGCAGGGCGTGGAGGACGTCGTGCTGGTCGTCGGCGGCACGATCCCCGCGGACGACATCCCCCAGCTCAAAGACCTCGGCGTCTCCGAGGTCTTCACCCCCGGCGCGCCGGTCCAGGAGATCGTCGAGTTCATCGAGAATTCCGTAGACTGACTCGTCAGTCAACTTTCCAAGGAGACCCCTTGAAGATCTGCGTCCTCGTGAAAGAGGTACCCGACGCCGCCGTCGAGAAGCGCATCGATCCCACGACCAAGCGCCTCGATCGCAGCGGTGAGAAGAACCTGAACCCCTTCGACACCCACGCCATCGAGGCTGCGATGCAGCTCAAGGAGGGTGGCGCGGTCGAGGTCGAGGAGGTCGTCGCGGTGACGATGGGCCCGGAGAGCGCGTTCCGTGCGCTCCACAAGGCCGTCTCGCTCGGCGCCGACCGCTCGGTCCACCTGACCGACGACGCCCTCGCGGGATCCGACGTCGCCGCGACCGGCTACGCGCTCAGCAAGGTGCTCGAGACCGAGAGCCCCGACCTCGTCCTGCTCGGCCAGCAGTCCGACGACGGCGAGTGCTACACGATCGGCGCCGTCGTCGCCGACCACCTGAAGATGCCCTCGCTGACCCAGGTGATCAAGATGGACGTCGAGGGCGGCAAGCTGCGCTGCGAGCGCCAGGCCGAGTACGGCTACGACACCGTCGAG
>DATABO010000098.1:0-10448 GCA_036259535.1 Thermoleophilaceae bacterium | reverse complement strand
CCGGCGCCGGTGCGGCGGCCGGCGTCGAGGGCGAGGCTGGAGGCGGTGGGGTCGGCGCGACCGTGGCTGGCGCCGCGGGCGTCGCCGACGCGGCCGGCGGGCTTTCAGAGCGGGCGGCAACCGACGGCAGCGACTGCTTCGAGCTCCCCGCGTGCGGCGGCTTGGCGGGCTTGACCTTGAGGGGCTTGGCGGGCTTGATCGCGGCTGGCGGGGTCGCCGGCGCCGGGACCGCGGGCGGCCCGCTCGTGCTTTGGATCGGACCGGCCCCCGGCTGACCTCCCGAGCTGCCGTCCAGGATCTTCTTTGCCTGGCCTGGCGGCAAGGATCCCGGCGCGTCGTCCTGCTTCGCCGCGGCCGTCGGGGGGACGGCCGCCACGGCGGTCGTCAGGACGACCACGGCTGCGACGCGTCGCGCGTACGAGGGCATCCCTTCGGCCTCGACCGTCACGCCCGCCACGCTGAGGCGGTCGTGGAGGCAGACGAACGAACG
Source organism: Thermoleophilaceae bacterium (assembly GCA_036259535.1). Taxonomy (GTDB): domain Bacteria; phylum Actinomycetota; class Thermoleophilia; order Solirubrobacterales; family Thermoleophilaceae; genus JAAYBF01. The sequence goes on along the minus strand of DATABO010000098.1, from coordinate 9,958 downwards.
TCCAGGCGGAGGGTGCTACCAGGCGTCGACGAAGCGGCGGCCGGCGGGCGGTGGCGGGCGCAGCGCCGCTGCGGCCAGGGTGGAGGCGATCAGGGCGCGCGTCTCGGCCGGATCGATCACGTCGTCTATCTCGAACAGGGTCGCCGCGTTGAGCGCCTTCGCGTTGCGCTCGGCCGCGGCGGTCAAGTCGCGGACGCGCTGCTCGCGCTCGGCCTCGTCGGCGATCGCCTCGAGCTCCTTGCGCAGCGCGAGCCTGACCGCTCCCTCGAGGCCCATCGGGCCGAGGTGCGCCGACGGCCAGGCGACGGTCAGCAGGGGCTCGTGCGTGCTGCCCGCCATCATCGCCTGCGCGCCGAGCCCGTAGCCGCGGCGCAATACGACGGCGACCAACGGCACGCGCAGCGCGGCGCCGGTCACCAGCAGTCGCGAGGCGTGCCGCACGAGGCCCGTCGCCTCGGCGTCGGGGCCGACCATCATGCCGGGCGTGTCGACGAGCGAGACGATCGGCACGCCGAACGCGTCGCAGAGTTGCATGAAGCGCGCGGCCTTGTCCGCCGCGTCGCTGGTGATCGCACCGGCGGTGTGGCGCGTGTCGTTGGCGACGAAGCCGACGGGCCGGCCCTCGATCCGTGCGAGCGCGGTGACGATCTGGGGCGCGAAGCGCTCGCGCAGGAAGGTGGCCGATCCCTCGTCGGCGAGCGTCTCGACGATCGGCTCGACGGCGTAGGCCCGCCGCTGGCGCTCCGGCACCATGTCGCGCAGCCGTGCCTGGTCGGGCTCGGGACCGGGCGGGGTGGCCCCCTGGAAGTAGCCGAGCAGCCGCTTGGTGACAGCGGTCGCCTCCGCCTCGTCGGCGGCCACCACGTCGACGACGCCGTTGGCGGCCTGCATCTCGATCGGCCCGACGTCGTCGGGGTCGACCTTGCCGAGGCCGCCCCCCTCGATCATCGCCGGACCGCCCATGCCGAGCGATACGTCCTCGGTCGCGACGATCAGGTCGGAGCAGCCGGCGATCACCGCGTTGCCGGCGAAGCAGCGGCCCGCGACCACCGCGATCCGCGGCACGACCCCGGAGAGCCCGGCCCAGAGCGCGAAGGCGCGCACGTCGAGGGCCGACACCACCGGGTAGTCCGTGTCGCCGGGCCGCCCGCCGCCCCCCTCGGCGAAGAAGACGGTCGGCAGCCCCATCCGCTCGATCAGCTCGAAGAGCCGGTCCTTCTTGCGGTGGCCGCGCGCGCCCTGCGTGCCCGCGAGGACCGTGTAGTCGTACGAGAGGACGGCGCAGGCGCTCCGCTCGCCGAAGAGCTCGCCGTTCACGCGCGCGGTGCCGGCGACCAGGCCGTCGGCCGGCGTGCGCGCGATCAGCTCGTCGACGTCGCGGCGCTGGCGCTGGGCGGCGACGGCAAAGCGCCCGTACTCCACGAACGACCCCGGGTCGACGAGGTCCTCGATGTTCTCGCGCGCCGTCCGGCCGCCACCGGCACGGCGACGCTCCAGCGCATCGGGCCGCGCCTCGTCGCGCGTCAGCGCGCGCCGCTCGAGCACCTCCGCCAGATCCTCGCGCTCCTGCTCGCTCATGCGGTCTCCTCGGTCACCGGCTGCCGTGCGGCCGGATCATCGCGGACCAGGCGCACGCCCGCGAGCCGCCGACGCGTTGCTCGCTAGCGTCACCTTCGTGTCCACGACGCCCACGCCGATCGACGAGGAGCTCGCCGCCTATGTGGCCGCGCATGCCGGCGGACGTGACGACGTCCTGCTCGCGGTCGAGCGCGAGACGGCCGAGCTCGGCTCGCTCGCCAACATGCAGACGAGCCCGGAGCAGGCGGCCCTGCTCGAGCTGCTGGCCCGCGCGACCGGCGCTCGCCGGGCGATCGAGATCGGCACCTTCACCGGCTATGGCGCGATCCGGATCGCGCGCGGGCTCGGCGCGGACGGCTCCTTGCTGTGCTGCGAGCTCGAGCCGCGCTGGGCCGACGTCGCGCGCCGCAACCTCGACCGCGCCGGCGTCGGTGAGCGGGTCGAGATCCGCGTCGCCCCGGCGCTCGAGACGCTTCGTTCGCTGCCCGCCCAGCCAGGCTTCGACCTGGCCTACCTCGACGCTGACAAGTCCGGCTATCCCGCCTACTACGACGAGCTGGTGCCGCGGCTGCGTCCTGGCGGCCTGCTCGCGATCGACAACGTGCTGATGCGCGGCCGCGTGCGCGACCCAGCCCCCGACGACGAGGGCGCCCGCGCCGTCGCCGAGCTCAACGACGGCATTCCACGCGACGACCGCGTCGAGTCCGTGATGCTCGGCATGGCCGACGGCCTGACGCTCGTCCGGCGCGTGCCCTAGCGGAACGCTCCTGCCGACCGCCGGTCGACGACGTATCGTCTCCGACGATGCCTGCCCAGGGCAATCGGACGCTGATCCTCGCGGCGATGATCTTCGCGGTGTCGATGACGTTCATCGACCAGACGATCGTCGCGCTGGCGGTCCCCGAGCTGCAGCAGGACCTCGGGCTGTCGGAGACGGGCACGCAGTGGATCGTCAACGCCTACCTGCTGTCGCTCTCGGCGCTGTTCGCCTTCGGCGGCCGGCTCGCCGACATCGCCGGGCACCGGCGGATGGTGATCGTCGGGGTCGTCACGTTCGCGACCGCATCGGCGCTCTGCGGGGCGACGCCGACCGGCGACGTCGGCGAGGCCTGGATGATCGTCTTCCGCGTGATCCAGGGCGCCGGCGCGGCGATCATGTTCCCCGCGGCGCTGGCGATCGTCGTAGCCGCCTATCCGGTTGGGGAGCGCGGCAAGGCGCTGGCGATCTTCTTCGGGATCACGGGCGCGTTGACCGCGGTCGGGCCGATTGCCGGCGGCTACCTGACGGAGTGGACCTGGCGCTCGATCTTCTGGGTCAACGTGCCGGTCGCGATCGTCGCGCTGATCCTCACGATGCGCGCGAAGCCCTCCGACGAGCGGGCGCCCGCGCCGATCGACTGGGCCGGCACGGCGCTGATCGCGGCTGGGATGGGTCTCGCGGTCCTCGGCCTGCAGCAGTCGAGCGTCTGGGGCTGGGACAGTCCCGCGACCTGGGGCTGCATCGCCGCCGGCCTGCTGCTGCTCGCGGCGTTCGCGCGGCGCGAGCTGCGCACCGAGCACCCGCTGATCGACGTACGGATCTTCCGCGACCGGGGCTTCGCGGTCGACAACGCGGTGCTGTTCCTGCTGATGATCGTCTTCGTCCCGCTGTTCTTCTTCACCAGCCTCTACGCGCAGATCTCGCTCGGCGATGACGCGTCGGAGGCGGGGCTCTATCTGCTGGTCTTCTTCGGCGGCTTCGGCGTCGCGTCGCAGTGGAGCGGGCGGATCTACGACGCCAAGGGCGTGCGCGCCGCGGTCGTGCCCGGCTGCGCCCTGGCTGCCGTCGGGTTCTACCTCTGGGCCGGCAGCCTGACCGACTTCGACCTCGGCGACCAGTGGATCTACATCGTCATGGCCGGCGCGGGCGTCGGCTTCGTGCTCGGCCCGGCCAGCACCGACGCGCTCAACCGCGTCTCGCGCAGTCGCTACGGGGAGGCGACCGGCATCAACCAGACGGTGCGCAACTTCGGCGCGAGCATCGGGCTGGCGGTGCTCGGCACCATCCTGATCCTCCGCAACAAGGTCAACATCGAGGAGTCGCTCGGCGGCCTCGGCGTGCCCAAGGAGCGCGCCGACCAGGTCGCGGCAGCGCTGTCGCAGTCCGGCGGCGGCGACCGGTCCGGCTTCGGAGACATCTCCGGCCGCGCCGCCCAGCGCATGTTCGAGGCCGTCCAGCACGACTTCGCCCACTCGACCCAGACGATCTTCTACGTCATGGCCGGCGTGATGGTCGTCGCCTTCGTCGTCGCCCTCCTCGGCCTTCCGAAGGACCGCGTCGAGGGCGCGGGCGAGGCGGAGGTCCCGACGCCCACTCCGTCCTAGAGCGAGTCCTCGGCCTTCTTGTAGGCGATCTGGAGGACGTCGGAGCCGAACACGGTGGTGAGGATCCCGGCGACCCACCGGGTGGGGCGCGGCGCGACGACGAGCCCTCCCGCGAACGCGGTGGCGATCCATACGCTGAGGCAGTAGGGGCACAGGACCAGCTCGCCGACGGCACGCCGGACGCCACCTCCGCGCGGTCGCTCGCGGGCCTTTGGCCGGCTCGCGCGGGGATCCGGCTCGACCTGCGTGAAGGGCGCCCGCACTGCGCTCGTCACGCGCTCCTTGGCGATCAGTCGCGACGCCTTGTGGGTGGCGACGGCGACGAGCGCGAGGTCTGCGGGCGAGACCCTCTCGGGCAGCTCGCGACCCGACGCGCGGACCCAGGCGGAGAACCCGGCGACGAGGGTGAGGAAGAGCCCCGTAAGCGTGGCGTAGCCGCGGACCGGACGCTCGCGCCGGCCGGGCTCCTGCACCGACTCGGCGGACCGGGAGACGTCTTTGACGGGGACGGCCATGACGGCCCTACTACCCCGCTGAGCCAAGCCCATGCATCAGGCAGAGAGTCAGCCCCTTCTCGCCACAGCCGGCCGCGGTTAACCTCGCCTAGGTGAACACGCTGCTCAAGAGCAACGTGACCGTCAGCGGACAGCCGACCGGGCAGCCGATGCTCTTCGCGCACGGCTTCGGCTGCGACCAGAACATGTGGCGCTACGTGACGCCGGCGTTCGAGGACCGCTATCGGGTCGTCCTGTTCGACCACGTCGGCGCTGGAAAATCGGACCTCTCCGCCTACGACCCGCGCCGCTACTCGTCGCTGGACGGCTACGCAGACGACGTGCTCGAGATCTGCGCCGCGCTCGAGCTGGAGCGGGTGATCTTCGTCGGCCACTCGGTCAGCGCGATGATCGGCGTGGTGGCGGCGATCCGCTCGCCAGAGCGGTTCGACAAGCTCGTGCTGATCGGTCCCTCGCCCTGCTACGTCGACGAGGGCGACTACGTCGGCGGCTTCAGCCGTGCGGACATCGACGAGCTGCTCGACTCGCTCGACAGCAACTACCTCGGCTGGTCGACGGCGATGGCGCCGGTGATCATGGGCAACCCGGACCGGCCGGACCTGGGGGAGGAGCTGACCAACAGCTTCTGCGCGACCGACCCCGAGATCGCCAGCCAGTTCGCGCGCGTCACCTTCCTGTCCGACAACCGCGCCGATCTCGAGCGGCTCGGGATCCCGACCCTGGTGCTGCAGTGCTCCGACGACCCGATCGCGCCGCGCGCGGTCGGCGAGTACGTCCACCGCCAGATCCCGGACAGCCGCTTCACGCAGCTCAGCGCGACCGGGCACTGCCCCAACCTGAGTCACCCCGACGAGACCGTCGCGGCGATCGAGGCGTTCCTCTGAGCGACCGGGCGCTCACCCCCGGCGACGGACGCGAGCCCGCCGCGCCGCTGCGCTCGAGCGCCGAGGACCTCTACGAGGATGCCCCCTGCGGCTACCTGTCCGCGCTTCCCGACGGGACGGTCGTCCGGGCCAACCGGACGCTGCTCGCGTGGACCGGGCACAGCCGTGAGGAGATCGTCGGCCGTCGCTTCGCCGACCTTCTGAGCCCCGGTGGGCGGATGTACCACGAGACCCACTACGCGCCGCTGCTGGCGATGCAGGGCGCCGTCCGCGAGATCGCGCTCGAGATCGTCCGCGCAGATGGCGGCCGCATGCCCGTCCTGGTCAACTCGACGCTTCACCGGGACGCGGCCGGCGCGCCGGTCGAGATCAGGACGGCGGTCTTCGGCGTGGCCGACCGGCGCGAGTACGAGCGCGAGCTGCTGCGCGCGCGCGACCGCGAGCAGGAGGCGCGCGAGCGGGCCGAGGTCCTGCAACGGACGATGGGGCGCCTGGCCGCCGAGAATGCCGACCTGTACGCACGCGAGCGCCGTGTGGCTCGAACGCTGCAGGCCAGCCTGCTCGCCGGGGAGCCGCCGCGCGATGAGCGCTTCGCCGTGGCGACCCACTACAGCCCGGCGGGCGACACGCTCGAGGTCGGCGGCGACTGGCACGACGCGATCCGGCTCGACGAGGATCGCATCGCGATCGTCGTCGGGGATGTCGTAGGGCGCGGCCTCGACGCGGCCGCCACGATGGGACAGCTGCGCAGCGCGATCTTGGCCCTCGCCGGCACGCGCCTGTCGCCTGCGCGGCTGCTCGACCAGCTCGACACCTTCGTCGACCAGGTCGCGTCGGCCTGGATGGGCACGGTGCTCTACGCCGAGGTCGACCTGACCGGCGGCGAGGTCCGCTACGCCTCCGCCGGCCACCCGCCGCCGCTGCTGATTCAGCCGGGCGAGCGCCCGCGGCCGCTGTGGGGCGGCCGCTCGACGCCGCTCGGCGCCGGTCGCGACGCGACCCGCGACGACGACGCCGTGGCGTTGCGTCCCGGCGGACGGCTGCTGCTGTTCACCGACGGGCTGGTCGAGCGGCGCGACCGCTCCGTCGACGACGGCCTCGAGCAGCTCGTCGACGAGGTCGCCACTCGCCGTGCGGCGCCGCTGAGCCAGCTCGCCGAGGAGCTCGCGCTGACGATGACCGCCGGGGGGAGTGGCGAGGACGACGTGTGCCTGCTGGCCTTCGAGCTCGCGCGGGCCTGACGCCCGCCGCGTCCTTCAGCCCTCTTCGTCGACGCGAACCTCGTCCAGCCGGTGGCTGTCCACGTCGTAGACGAAGCCGCGCACGTCGTCGCGGTGGAGCAGGAACTCGGAGCGGCGGACGCGCAGGATCGACTGGCGCACGTCCGCGTGGACGTCGCTGAACGACTCGATCGCGAAGGCGGGCGCGACGCCGGTCGCCTCCTGGAGCTCGGCGCGGAAGCCGTCGTCGCTGAGCGTCTGCATTCCGCAGCGGGTGTGGTGGATCAGCATCACCTCGCGCGTCTCGAGCTTGCGCTGCGAGATGGCGAGCGAGCGGATCACGTCGTCGGTGACGACTCCACCGGCGTTGCGCAGGACGTGAGCCTCGCCGTTTCCGAGGCCGAGGGCGGCGAGGACGTCGAGCCGCGCGTCCATGCAGGCGACGATTGCCAGCCTGCGGCTGGGGCGGGCGTCGAGGTGCTCGATCGGCTCCCTCTCTGCGAAGGAGCGGTTGTTCGCGATCAGCTCGTCGATGATCCCCACGCGCGGCAGCCTAGACGGAAGCCGCGCGCATCGCCGCGGACGTCAGGCCGACGTCGCGCCGCGCGTCCGCCCGGCCGTGGTGCGGTCCGGCGAGGAGAGCAGGCCCGCCAGGATGCCGGTCGCGGCGATCGCGATGTGCAGCACGTTGTCGGCGCCGTTGACCGGCAGGATCCCGAGGACGTCGTTGCCGTCGACGATCCCCCAGATCGTCACGAGCAGGTAGACCGTGCCGAAGCCGAGCGCGTAGGCGCGTGCGCCGGACGCCGAGTTCATCAACGCCAGTCCCAGCAGCCCCGAGGCGATGTGGACGAGGTTGTGCCAGCCGTTCACCTCGAAGATGATCAGCTCGTCGCCGTTGACGTCGCTGCCGAGGTCGCCGAAGCTGGAGTCGGCGAAGAACCCGAGGATGCCTGCGAGCAGCAGCACTGCGCCGAAGACGAGCGAGTAGATCTGGGCTGGTGTGCGATCGCGATCTGTCATGCGAGCGGGCTACCCGCTGGGCGGAGCGGTAAACCGTTTCGGTCGTCACCTCGCGGGTAAGGATTTGGGTGAGCCTCCGTCGAAGGGAGACGAGTCGATGCCGAAGACGACCAGCAGGGGAGCCGCCAAGCAGAGCGAGCTTCCGTCGACGCTGCGGCGCTCCTCCGGCAAGGCTCAGCGAACCTGGGCGAAGGCTCACGACAGTGCGGCACGCGAGTACGGCGAGGGGGAGCGCGCGCATCGGACGGCCTACGCCGCGCTCAAGCACTCGTTCGAGAAGAAGGGTGACCACTGGGTCGCCAAGGACGCCAAGGGCCCGTCGGACCCACGTGCGAGCGACCCGCGCGCGCGTGAGGGAAGAGGCAAGGCCTACGGCGGCGTCGATGCTGTGGGCAACTCCAAGCGAGAGCTCTACGACCGTGCCAAGAAGCTCGGCGTGCGGGGCCGGTCGACGATGACCAAGGGCGAGCTCGCCGAGGCGATCGCCAAGAAGCAGTAGGCGCCCCGGCTTGACCGTTCGTGCGCGATCCGGTTAGGCTCTCGCGCGCTCGCGGGAGGCGCGGACCGCTCCCGGACTGGCCTGTCTAAGAAGGAGCGGCAACGTTGAAGCTGGTGATCGGCATCGTCCGGCCCGAGAAGGCCAACGACGTGCTCGAGGCGCTCTATCGCGCGGAGGTGCGCGGCGTGACGCTGAGCCGGGTGCAGGGCCACGGTGGCGAGCTCGACCGCGTCGAGACCTACCGCGGCACCACCGTCAAGATGGGGCTCGCCGAGAAGCTGCGCTTCGAGATCGCGGTCTCCGACGACTTCGTCGATCCGACGGTCGAGGCGCTCTGCGCCGGCGCGCGGACGGGTGAGGTCGGCGACGGCAAGATCTTCGTCGTCCCGCTCGAGCGCGCCGTGCGGATTCGCACCGGCGAGACCGACCACGGCGCCGTGACGCCGGTGGGCAAGTGATGGGCGCGCTCGACTTCCTGCCGGTCGCCCAGGTCGACACCGGCGACACCGCGTGGATGCTGGTCGCGACCGCGCTGGTGATCCTGATGACGATCGGCCTCGGGCTCTTCTACGCCGGCCTCGTCCGCTCGAAGAACACCCTCAACACGTTCATGATGTGCATCGCCGCGCTCGCGGTGGCCACCGTCACGTGGGCGGCGGTCGGCTACTCGATCGCCTTCGACGGCGACGGCGACCTCGTCGGTGGCCTCGGCCACGCCTTCATGCAGGGCGTCGACTTCACGCCGCGCGATGGCACGACGATCCCGCACCTCGTCTTCTTCGCGTTCCAGGCGAGCTTCTGCATCATCACCGTCGCGCTGATCTCGGGCGCCGTCGTCGAGCGGATGCGCTTCGGCGCCTATCTCGTCTTCGCCGCGCTGTGGTCGGTGCTCGTCTACGCGGTGCTCGCCCATTGGGCGTTCGGCGGCGGCTGGCTGATGGAGGGCGGCACGCTCGACTTCGCGGGCGGCGTCGCGGTCGAGATGGCCTCCGGGTTCTCGGCGCTCGCCGCCGCGCTGGTCGTCGGCGCGCGCAAGGACTACGGCCGCCAGGCGCTGCTGCCTCACAACGCGGTCTACGTCGTGCTCGGCGCCGGACTGCTGTGGTTCGGCTGGTTCGGCTTCAACGGCGGCAGCGGCTTCGGCACCGGCCAGGCGAGCATCCTCGCCTTCACCAACACGCTGCTCGCGCCGGCGGCGACGCTGGTCGCCTGGTTCGCGCTCGACCTGATCCGCGGCCGCAAGGTGACGGCTATCGGCGCCGCGACGGCGATCATCGTCGGCTGCGTCGTGATCACGCCGGCGGGCGGCTTCGTCAGCCCCGGCTGGGCGCTGGCGCTCGGGGCGATCGCAGCACTGCCCTGCTACGCGGTGATCGTCTGGCGCCCGCGCACGCGCGTCGACGAGACGCTCGACGTCCTCGCGGCGCACGGCATCGCCGGCTTCAGCGGCATCCTGCTGCTCGGCATCGTCGCCCAGGCCTCCTGGAACGGCGTCTCCGACGGCCTGCTCTACGGCAACGCCGACCAGTTCCTCTGGCAGGCGATCGCCGCGGCCGCCACGCCCGCGTACGCGTTCGCGGCGACCTTCGTGCTGCTCAAGCTGATCGGGGCCGTGATGCCGCTGCGCGCCAGCGAGCACGAGGAGGCGCTCGGCATGGACATCGTCCAGCACGGCGAGGAGGCCTACGTCACCGGCGAGGGCGCCATCCTGATCTCCTCGCCCGACGGTGAGGACGGCGGCGTTCCGGTCGCCAACCCGATCTAGCCGGCGCGGCGCAGGAACCGCTCGAGGAGGTCGTTGAAGCCGGGGACGTGCTGGACCGCGTGGCCGCGGCCGGCGAGCTTGACGCGCTGGCCGCCCAGCTGGGCGGCCAG
>DATABO010000097.1:0-31376 GCA_036259535.1 Thermoleophilaceae bacterium | reverse complement strand
CCCCCCCGGAAGCCCCCAGAGGCGTGGCCGGCGGCAGCGGGACGAGCGTCCCTGGGTCAGACCGCCTCCGCCAGCAGGTGGCGCGCTTGGGCCAGCTGGTCGCGGATCCGGGCGAGGGAGGTGCCGCCGTCGGAGATCTTGGACTCGAGCCAGGCGCGGTCGGCGAGCAGCGAGTAGTACTCCCCGTCGAGCTCGGGCGCCAGCTTCGACAGGTCGGCCTCGGTCAGCTCGGAGAGCGCCTTGCCCTGGTCGACCGCGGCGCGAACGAGGCCGCCGACGATCCCATGGGCCCGGCGGAACGGGACGCCGCGCTTGACCAGCAGGTCGGCGACGTCGGTGGCGGCGAGCAGCTCGTCGGTCGCCGCGCTCGCCATCCGCTCGTGATCGAACGAGATCGTGGCCAGCATCTCTCGCGCGACGCGCAGGCAGAGCTCGACCGTGTCGATCGCGTCGAAGAGCTGCTCCTTGTCCTCCTGCAGGTCCTTGTTGTAGGTCAGCGGCAGCCCGTGCAGGACACCGTGCAGGGTGGTCAGCCGCCCGGCGACGCGCGGCGCCTTGGCACGCAGCAGCTCGGCGGCGTCGGGGTTCTTCTTCTGCGGCATCAGGCTCGAGCCGGAGGCAAAGCGGTCGGCGACCTGGCAGAAGCCGAACTCCTCGCTCGACCAGAGCACGATCTCGGCGCCGAGCTGGGACAGATGGGTGGCACAGGTCGCCGCCGCCGAGAGGTAGTCGAGCACGAAGTCGCGGTTCGACACCGCGTCGAGGGAGTTCTCGGCGATGCCACCGAAGCCGAGCTCCTGGGCGACACGCATCCGGTCGGTCGCGAAGTTCGTACCGGCCAGCGCGCCGGCGCCGAGCGGAAGGTCGTCCGTCGAGTTCATGCAGAAGTTGAAGCGCTGCAAGTCGCGGCGGAGCTTCCAGAAGTACGCGAGCAGGTGGTGGGAGAGGTAGACCGGCTGCGCGCGCTGGAGGTGCGTGTAGCCCGGCAGCGGCCAGTCGAGGTGGCGCTCGGCGAGCTCGACCAGCGTCCCCATCAGCTCCGCGACCAGCGACTTGGCGTCGAGCGTATGCGCGCGCACGAGCATCGCGACGTCGGTCGCGACCTGGTCGTTGCGCGAGCGGGCGGTGTGGAGTCGGGCGCCGGCGTCTCCGGTCAGCTCCGTCAGCCGACGCTCGATCGCCATGTGGATGTCCTCGTCCTCCGGGTGGACCTCGAAGCGGTCAGCCTCGATCTCCTCGCGCACCTGATCGAGGCCGCGCGCGATCTCGGCGGCGTCGTCCTCGCCGATGATTCCGCTTGCGGCAAGCATCCGCGCGTGCGCCTGCGACTGGGCGATGTCGTAGGGCCAGAGCCGGAAGTCGAAGCCGATCGACGAGTTCAGCGCCTGGAAGAGCGGGTCCTGGGGCTCGGAGAAGCGCGACACGGGGCGCCAGTCTACGAGCCGGCGTCAGATAGCGTGCGCCGGATGCGAGCACTGGTGACGGGAGCGACAGGCAAGGTCGGCAACGCGGTGGCGCGAGCGCTGGCGTCACGTGGCGACGAGGTCGTCGCGCTCGTCCGCGACCCAGCGCGCGCGGCCGCGATCCTTCCCGAAGGCGTCGAGCCAGCGCAGGGCGACGTCACCGATCCGGCATCGGTTCGCGCGGCCGTCGAGGGCTGCGAGCTCGCCTTCAACGCGATGGGCCTGCCGGAGCAGTGGCTCGCCGACGACGGCGAGTTCGAGCGCGTCAACGCGATCGGCAGCGAGACAGTCGTGCGCGAGGCCGCGCGGGCAGGCGTGCGGCGTGTCGTGCACACGAGCACGATCGACGTCTTCCACGCAGAGTCGGGTACGCGCTTCGACGAGTCGCGGATCGCCGACTACCCGAAGGGGACCGCTTACGAGCGCTCCAAGCAACACGCCGATCGGCTGGTGCTGGCGGCGGCCGAGCGCGAGGGAGTCGAGGTCGTCCTTGCCAATCCGGCCGCGGTCTACGGTCCGGGGCCCGAGGGCAGCGCATCGCCGGAGCGCGACATTCTCCGCCCGGTCGTCGAGGCCAAGCGCGCCGCCGCACCGGCACTACCGCCAGGCGGCTTCGGCCTGCTCTTCAGCGAGGGGGCGGGCGCCGGCCACCTGCTCGCCGCCGAGCGCGGCAAGCCGGGCGAGCGCTACATCCTCTGCGACGGCCACGTGACGCTGCGCGAGCTGGCCGAGATCGCGGTCCGGGTGGCGGGCCGCGGTCGCGTCCCGCCGACGATGCCGGCCCCGCTCGCCAAGGCGATGGCCGCCGCGGGCGAGCCGATCGCCCGCCTGACCGGCAAGCCGCCGCTGCTGCCCAAGGGCCAGCTCCACTTCCTGCTCTGGAACGCGGCGCCGGAGTCGGGCAAGGCGCAACGCGAGCTCGGCTGGCAGCCGACCCCGATCGAGGACGGCGTCCGCACGACGCTGGCCTCGATGGGCCTGATCGCCTAGGCGCGGTAGGCCGCTGCGTCCGTGACGACGTCGGAGAGCGCGCTCGCGACGCGTTCGATCTCGCCGTCGGCCAGCTCGGGGAAGAACGGCAGCGCGAGCGAGCGCCGGGCGACGTCCTCGCAGACGGGGAACTCGCCCTCGCGGTGGCCGAAGCGCTCGCGGTAGAAGCTCATCAGATGGATCGCGGGCAGGTACGGCTTGCTCTCGATGCCGCGCGCACGCAGCTCGCGGATCGCGCCGTCGCGGTCTATCCCGGCCGGCAGCTGGACGACGTAGACGAACCAGCTGCGGCGATCGCCGTCGGCGTCCGGGCACGGCAGCTCGAGTCCCTCGACGTCGCTCAACGCCTCCGAGTAGAGGGTCGCGATCCGACCCCGCGCAGCGAGCATCGCGTCGAGCCGCTCGAGCTGGGCGAGGCCGAGCGCACACGCCAAGTCGGAGAGGCGATAGTTGAAGCCGAGCCGATCGTGGTCGAGCCAGTCCATGTTCGGCGCCCGCCCCTGGTTGCGCTCGCTGTCGATCCGCTGCTTGACCGCGTCGTCGGGACAGACGACGGCGCCGCCCTCCCCGGTCGTCAGCTGCTTGTTCGGATAGAACGCGAAGACCGTCGGGTTTCCGCGCGCGCCGACCGTCGTGCCATCGCCATGGACGGCGCCGAGCGCCTCGCAGGCGTCCTCGACGATCCACAGCCCATGTCGGGCCGCGAGCGACTCGAGCTCTCCCATCGCCGCGGGGTAGCCGAAGATGTGGACCGGCAGCAGGCCCGTCGTACGCTCCCCGACTGCCGCGCCGGCGGCCTGTGGGTCGATGTTGAGCGTGCGCCGGTCGATGTCGCAGAAGACCGGCCGCGCCCGCTCGTAGAGGATCGAGTTCGCCGACGCGACGAAGCTGAAGGGTGTCGTGACGACCTCGTCGCCCGCGCCCGCGCCGGCCGCTCGCAACGCGAGGTGGAGGCCCGCGGTACCGCTCGAGACCGCCGCAACGCGAGCGCCGCCGAGCCGCTCGCCGAGCCGGCGCTCGAACTCCGCCAGCTTCGGCCCGAGCGACAGCCGGCGCGAGCGCAGCGCCTCGAGCACCAGCTCCTCCTCGCGCTCGCCGACCAGCGGCCGTGCGACCGGGATCTCGCCGGCGGCGGCTGCGCTCACCGCCGCGCCGCCCCACCCGCCGACCGGGCACGACGGACGTGCTCGGCACGACCGGGCAGCATTCCCGCCTCGAGCGAGTCGACAAGCGCCTCCCAGCTCGCCTCGATGATGTTCTCCGAGACGCCGATCGTGCCCCAGGTCTCGCTGCCGTCGCCGGCGTCGAGCAGCACGCGCGTCGCGGCGCCGGTGCCCTTGCTCTCGTCGAGGATGCGGACCTTGTAGTTGACCAGCTCGATGTCGCGCAGGTGCGGGTGGCGCTCGCAGATCGCGTCGCGCAGGGCGTTGTCGAGCGCGTTGACGGGACCGTTGCCCTCGGCGGTGCGGATGTAGCGCTCGCCGTCGACCCAGATCTTGATCGTCGCCTCGGTCTCGACGGCGCCGTCCTTGCGCTTCTCCACGACCACGCGCCAGGACTCGAGCGTGAACAGCGGCTCGTAGCCGCCGGCCTCCTTGCGGATCAGCAGGTCGAACGACCCGTCGGCGGCCTCGAGGTGGTAGCCGCGGTGCTCGAGCTCCTTGACGCGATCGGCGATCCGCGCTGCACCATCCGGGCCGAGCTCGACGCCGGTCTTCGCCGCCCGTGCCTCGACGGTGCCCTTGCCGCTGAGCTCGGAGATCAGCAGCCGCCGGTCGGCGCCCACCTGCTCCGGATCGACGTGCTCGAAGGTGCGGGCGTCGCGGTTGACCCCGGCGACGTGCATGCCGCCCTTGTGGGCGAAGGCGTTGGCGCCGACGTAGGGTTGGTTGGGGTTCGGCGAGACGTTGCAGAGCTCGTCGATCAGGTGGGCGGTCTCGGTCAGCCGCTCGAGCTGGGCCGGCTCGACGCAGTCGTAACCGAGCTTGAGCTGAAGGTTGGCGAGGATCGTGAGCAGGTTGGCGTTGCCGCAGCGCTCGCCGTAGCCGTTGACGGTCCCCTGGACCAGCCGCACGCCGCGTTCCACGGCGACGAGCGAGTTCGCGACGCCGCAGCCGGCGTCGTCGTGGGTGTGGATGCCGATCTGCACCGCGCCGCCGAGCTCGTCGACGACCGTCGCGGTCGCCTGCGAGATCGCGTTCGGAAGGGTCGCGCCGTTGGTGTCGCAGAGGGTCAGATTCTCCGCGCCCGCCTCGGCGGCCGCGCGCAGGCAGCGCAGGGCGTAGGCCCGGTCGTCGGCGTAGGCGTCGAAGAAGTGCTCGGCGTCGTAGATCACGCGCTTGCCCTGGTCGCGCAGGAAGGCCACCGAGTCGGCGATCATCCGCAGGTTCTCCTCCGGGTCGACGCGGGTCACCTTCTCGAGGTGCAGCGACCACGTCTTGCCGACGAGCGTGCAGACCGGCGCGAAGCTGTCGACCAGGACCCGCAGAGCGGGGTCGTCGGAGGCGGCGCTGTCGCGGCGGCGCGTCATCCCGAAGGCGGCGATCTCGGCGTTCGCGAACGACTCACCGGCAAGCAGCTCGAAGAGCGCCTCCTCCTTCGGGTTCGAGCTCGGGAACCCGGCCTCGATCAGCTGGACGCCGAGCTCGTCGAGCGCGTGCGCGACGCGGACCTTCTCGTCCGCGGACAGCGACATCCCCTCCCCCTGCATGCCGTCGCGAAGGGTGGTGTCGTAGAGAAGTACCTGCTCTGCCATCTGGGTGAACGCCTTTCGGATGTCAACTTCGAGAGAAACGGACGGGCGCCTGCCGCGGGCAGGCGTGCGTCGTCGCGCCGGTCAGCGCGCCGACGCGTCCGTAATTCGCTCGAAGCGGGCGTTCACGCCTTCGATGGTACAGGCACGACGTCGAGCCACTTCGAATATCGCTCGACGCGGCCGCAGAGGGCGTTGTCGTAGATCTCCTGGATCCGGCGGGTGATCTCGCCGGGCGGGCCGAGCTCGATGTCGTCGATCTCGCGCACAGGCGTCAGCTCGGCCGCCGTCCCGACCAGGAAGACCTCGTCGGCAAGCGCCAGCTCGGCCCGAGCGACGTCGCGCTCCTGGACGGCGTAGCCGAGGTCGGTCGCGATCTCGATGATCGACTTGCGGCTGATGCCGTCGAGGATGCTGGCGGTCTGTCCCGGCGTCGCCAGCACGCCGTCCTTGACGACGAAGACGTTCTCGCCGGTGCCCTCGCAGACGTGGCCCTTGTCGTCGAGCAGGATCGCCTCCTGGTAGCCGGCGCGCTTGGACTCGATCTTCGCCAGCACGGAGTTGAGGTACTGCCCGCCGGCCTTTGCGTGCGGGATCAGCGACTCCGGCGAGATCCGCCGCCAGGACGACACCTTCGCGCGCACGCCGTCGCGCTTGGCCTCGTCGCCGAGGTAGGCCCCCCACTCCCAGGCGGCGATCGCCGTGTGGATCGGGTTGTCCTCCGGGTCCAGGCCCATCGGGCCGTAGCCGCGGAAGACGATCGGCCGGATGTAGCAGCTCTTGAAGCCGTTGCGGACGATCAGCTCGTGGGTCGCGGTGCGCAGCTGCTCCTTCGCGAACGGCAGCTCCATGTAGTAGAGCTTCGCCGACGCCTCGAGCCGATCGAGGTGGTCCTGGTGGCGGAAGACGGCAGGGCCTGCCTCGGTCTCGTAGGCCCGGACGCCCTCGAAGACGCTGGTGCCGTAATGGAAGGCGTGCGACAGGACGTGGACCTTGGCGTCCTCCCACGGGAGGAACTCGCCGTCCATCCAGATGAGCTCCGCTGTCTGCATCGCCTGCTCTCGCTAGAGGTTCGCCAGTACCGTCCGCGTCGCGTCGACGGTGGTCGCCTCGCCGCCCAGATCGGCGGTTCGCAGGCCGCCATCGAGCGCGCGGTCGATCGCCGATTCTACGGCAGCGGCCGAATCCTCCATGCCGAGTCCGTGACGCAGCATCAGCGCGACCGACCCGAACATCGCCAGCGGGTTCGCCTTGCCGGTCCCCGCGATGTCGGGCGCCGAGCCGTGGACCGGCTCGAAGAGGCCGGGCCCGCCTGTGCCCGAAGGCCCGTCAGGGCCGCCCTGGGTATCGCCGCCGACCGAGGCGCTCGGGAGCATCCCGAGCGAGCCGGTGAGCATCGCCGCCTCGTCGCTGAGGATGTCGCCGAAGAGGTTCTCGGTCACGATCACGTCGAAGTCCGAGGGCCGCGAGACCAGCTGCATGGCGGCGTTGTCGACCAGCAGGTGCTCGAGCGGGACGTCGGGGAACTCCTCCGCGTGCACCCGCGTGACCGTCTCGCGCCAGAGCCGTGAGGTCTCGAGGACGTTCGCCTTGTCGACGCTCGTCACCTTGGTGCGCGCACTCCGGAAGGCGACCCTGGCGATCCGCTCGATCTCGCCGACGCTGTAGGCGCAATCATCGTGGGCGGTATCGCCGTCGCGGCCGGAGTCCCCGAAGTAGATCCCGCCGGTCAGCTCCCGGACCACCAGCAGGTCGGTCCCCTCGATCCGCTCGCGGCGCAGCGGGCTGGCGTCGAGCAGCGCCGGGCTAGGCCGGACAGGGCGCAGGTTGGCGAACAGGCCAAGTCCCTTGCGCAGCCCGAGCAGGCCCTGCTCGGGACGGGGCGCCGACGGGTCGGCAGCGACGGCGGCGTCCCACTTGGGGCCTCCCACGGCGGCGAGGAGAACGGCGTCGGCCTGCTTGCAGGCGGCGAGCACGTCGTCGGTGAGCGCGGTCCCGTGGGCATCGATCGACGCGCCGCCGATCGGGCGCTCGTCGAAGTCGAAGTCGCCGAGGCGGTCGAGCAGCTAGACCGCCGCCGCGAGGATCTCAGGGCCGATGCCGTCGCCGGGGAGGGTGACTATTCGCTGTGGCACGCGGGCAACCTATCGTGCGGGGGTGGTACGCCGGAGGAGATGAATGCCCGTTCCGCTTGGGAATCGCTGCTCGGGCATTCATCTCCTCCGGCTACATCAACCGAGATGGTGGGATGGCCTCAGCCTCCGAGGATCGCTGTGAGCAGGTCGGGGCGGAAGGGCTCGGTGCCGTTGACGAGCTGGAGGTCGGCGAGGCCCCCGTGGGCGCGGGCGTAGTCGAGCTCGCGGCCGAGGTCGGCGACGCCGTTGGAGAGCGGAGTCGGCAGGACGGCGAGGGTGCTGAGCGTGCCGATCGCGGCGCCGTCGGCGTCGAGGAAGCCGCTGCCGGAGTCGCCGGGGATGCCGGGCGTAGCGGTGTAGACGGTGCGGCTCCAACCGTTGCCCGTGGTCTCGACGACGATGCCCTGCTTGGGGCTCAGCTGACGGACTCCGAGGCGCAGCGACGAGTTTCCGTAGGAGTAGACGACGTCGCCGGTGGCGCTCGGGCCGCCGAGGCCGACCGGACCGCCGAAACGCGGGACCGACGGGTTGACGCGGCCGACGTCGGCCGGATCGATCCTCACGAGGGCGAAGTCGTTGTAGGCGCAGGCGTCAGGGTCGGTCTCTCCGACCTCCTGCATCGTCAGCCAGGAGCTGTAGGCCAGCGTGCCGGGACGGGTGGCGCCGGAGACTCCAACCGGGGTCCCGAGCGGAAGGCTCTGGGCGTCGCAGCCATCGGTCTCTGTCGCCGCGCCGGTGCCGGCGCAGTGCGCGGCCTGGCCGATGAAGACATCGCTGCCGCTGGTGAAGACGAAGTTCGCCGTGCACTGGCCACCGGCGGTGTCGGTCTGGACACCGGGCGTGATCTGCGCCTGCGACGCCGGCGCCCAGGCGCCTGCGGTGCTGGGTGTCACTGTCAGCGCTGCGATCGCGAGCACGGCTGCGGCGATTCGCTTACCTGCGCACATGTCTGGCCTCCCAACTGGTTGCTTTCTAGAAAGCACCCCCTGGCCCAAGGGAGGGAGTTCCCGGGATGGGCGGTGGGTCAAACGTGGGTGGGGCGGCGTGCGTCGATGTTGAGGCGGACGTAGTCGAGCTCGAGCGGGGTGCCGCAGCGGGCGAGGACCGCCTCGGCGTAAGGCTGGCGTAGCGGCTCTGGGAGCGCGGCGAGGTGGTGGCCGAGGCAGACCGTGCGCAGGTACTCGAGCGGCTCGGGTGGGTGGACCGGCGAGGGCTCGAGCCAGGTGGTGACATCGGCGAAGCCGGCGGCGTGCAGCCGGTCGCGGGTCTGCTCGGCGGTCGCGAAGCTCCAGGGACCCTGCCAGCCGGCGAGATGCGCGCTGTAAGGGTCTTCCAATGCCACCTCGCGGGCAGCGGCGAGAAAGCGCTCGACGTTGCCGTCGCCGCCGCACTGGGCGACCAGCCGGCCGCCGGGCCGGAGCGCGGCGTGCAGGCGCCGGAACAGCAGGTCGTGATCGGGCACCCAGTGGAAGACGGCGTTCGAGAAGACGGCGTCGACGGGCTCGGGAACCGTGAGCTCCTGCAGATCGGACTGAAAGACCGTCGCGCGGTCACCCAGCGCGGCACGGGCCTGCTCGACCATCGAAGGCGCCGCGTCGACGGCGACCACGTGGCCGCGCGGCAGGCGCTCGAGCAGCATCTGCGTGACCCGCCCGGAGCCACAGCCCGCGTCGAGCACCGTCTCGTCGCCGGCTAGCGGCAGGCGCTCGAGCACGCGCCCGGCCCAGGCGACCTGCGGGTCCGAGACGCGGTCGTAGGTGGCGGCGTCCCAGTCCTTGGGTGCCGCCTCGCTCATCGCAGCGCCGTTGTGACGGGCCCCTGACGCTCCCGCTCGCGCTCGTAGGCGGCCAGCGCGTCGTCCTGGAGCAGCGTGACGCCGATGTCGTCGAGGCCGTTGAGCAGTCGGCGCTTGGTCTCCTGGTCGATGTCGAACGAGAACGACTCGCCGCCGGCGACGACGGTCTGGGCCTCGAGGTCGATCCGCGCCTCGCCCGCCTCCATCACCGCTCTGACCTCGTCCTCGGCGAGGACGACCGGCAGCAGCCCGATCTTCGTGCAGTTGGAGTAGAAGATGTCGGCGTAGCTCGGCGCGACGAGCGCCTTGAAGCCGTAGTCCTCCAGCCCCCATGGCGCGTGCTCGCGCGAGCTGCCGCAGCCGAAGTTGCGACCGGTGGCGAGGATCGGATGGTGGGGCAGGTCCCAGCCGGGCTCCTTGGCCCAGTCGTAGAAGAGGAACTCGCCGAAGCCGCTGCGCTCGACCCGCTTGAGGAACTGCTTGGGCATGATCTGGTCGGTGTCGACGTCGACGCGGTCGAGCACGGCGACCTTGCCCTCGACGACCTTCACGGGCTCCATGTTCAGCTCCACTCCCTGATGTCGACGAAACGGCCCTCGATGGCGGCCGCGGCGGCCATCTTCGGGCTGACGAGATGCGTGCGGCCGCCACGGCCCTGGCGGCCCTCGAAATTGCGGTTCGAGGTCGACGCGCAGCGCTCGCCGGGGTCGAGCGTGTCGGGGTTCATGCCGAGGCACATCGAGCAGCCGGCCGAGCGCCAGTCGAAGCCGGCCGAGCGGAAGATCTCGTCGAGCCCCTCGGACTCGGCCTGGGCCTTCACCTGGGCGGAGCCCGGCACCACCATCGCGTTGACCGTCGAGGCGACCTTGCGGCCCTTGACCAGCTCGGCGGCCTCGCGCAGATCGCCGATCCGCGAGTTGGTGCAGGATCCGATGAAGACGCGATCGAGCTCGATCTCCTGGATCGGAGTGCCGGCCTCCAGGCCCATGTACTCGAGCGCGCGCTGATCCCCCTCGCCGGCCGGCTCGGGCACGGCGCTCGTCACGTCGGTGACCATCGCGGGATTCGTGCCCCAGCTGACCTGCGGCGACAGCTCCGAGGCGTCGATCACGACCTCCTCGTCGAACTCCGCCCCGTCCTCGGTGTAGAGCTCGCGCCAGTCCGCCACGGCCGCGTCGAAGTCCTGCGGCGCCGCCTCGCGACCCCGCACCCACTCGAAGGTCGTGTCGTCTGGAGCGATCATCCCGGCGCGACCGCCGCCCTCGATCGTCATGTTGCAGACGGTCATCCGGCCCTCCATCGAGAGCGCCTCGATCGCCGGGCCGGCGTACTCGATCACGTAGCCGACGCCGCCGTCGACGCCCATCCGGCCGATCGTGCCGAGGATCAGGTCCTTGGCGGTGACGCCGGGGCCGAGCTCGCCCTCGTAGCGGATGCGCATCGATCTTGGCTTGCGCTGCTGCAGCGTCTGGGTCGCGAGCACGTGCTCGACCTCGCTGGTGCCGATGCCGAACGCCAGCGCGCCGAAGGCGCCGTGCGTCGAGGTGTGCGAGTCGCCGCAGACGATCGTCATGCCCGGCTGGGTGACCCCCATCTCCGGCCCGATCACGTGAACGATCCCCTGGCGCTCATCGCCGAGCGAGTAGACCGGCACGCCGAACTCGCGGCAGTTCTCCTCGAGCGTGTGGATCTGCTTGCGCGACAGCGGGTCGGCGACCATCGGCAGGCTGATCGCGCCGTCGGTCGGGACGTTGTGGTCGGCGGTCGCCAGCGTCCGGTCGGGCCGGCGCACCGGGCGGCCGGCGAGCCGCAGGCTCTCGAAGGCCTGCGGGCTGGTGACCTCGTGGACCAGGTGAAGGTCGATGTAGAGCAGGCCGTCGGTTACCTCGTGGGCGTCCCAGATCTTGTCGAACAGCGTCTTGGGCATCAGGACCTCCTCAGTCCGGCGGCTACTACCGCGTAGAAGCGCGCGTCGGCGCCGGTGTTGTTCTCGAAGTGGTGGGGCAGGTCGGCGTCGAAGGTGACCGCGTCGCCCTCCCCGAGGTCATGGGCCGCCCCGTCGCAGACCAGCGTGACGCCTCCCTCGGCGACGACGGCCGTCTCGCGCGCGCCGGGCTCGTGCATCGGCGGGTCGCCCGGGCCGCCGGTCGACGAGCCCGGGGCCAACGTGTGCAGCGACACCTCGGCACGCTGGCCCGGCAGCGGCGGCGTCAGCACGTCGTAGCAGTGACCGCGTGCCGTCGCGCCGCCGCGCAGGCGCTCGTCGCTGCGAACGATCGAGACCGCGCCTCCCTCGTCGAGGCGCAGCAGCTGGGACAGCGTCAGCTCCAGCCCCGCGGCGATCCGCGCTGCCACCGCCAGCGTCGGGCTCGTCTCGCCGCGCTCGACCTGGCTCAGCATCTGCGCTGAGACGCCACTGCGCTCGGCGAGATCGCGCAGCGAGAGCGCCATCCCCTCGCGCAGCGCGCGGGCGCGGGCGCCGATCTGGATCTGCGCCTCCGACGGCAGGGTGACTGCTGCGGTCACGCCTCGTACGTTATCACGGACAAGTGTCCGCTACTCAACCGGCCTGACGCGTCGGCCGAACCAAGACCTCGTTGATGCTGATGTGAGGCGGCTGGCAGACCGCGTAGCGGATCGCATCGGCGATGTCGCCGGCCTGGAGCACCTCGCCGATCTGCTCGCGCATCTTCTTGACGCCCTGGCGAACGAGCGAGCTCGTGTTGTGGCCGTGCAGCTCGGTCTCGACGAAGCCCGGCTCTACGCAGGTCACTCGTATGTTCGAGTAGAGCGCCTCCTGGCGCAGCGCCTCCGAGAAGGCCGTCACCCCGAACTTCGTCATGTTGTAGACGGCGGCGCCGGCGCGGGCCTGCCGTCCGGCGACCGAGGAGAGGTTCACCACATGCCCTCCCCCGCCCTCAGCCATCAGCGGCAGCGCGGCGTGGGTGCAGTAGAGGAGCCCTAGCAGGTTGACGTCGACCATCTGGCGCCACTGGTCGGTGTCGGCGTCGGTCACCGGGCCGAGCAGCATCACGCCGGCGTTGTTGACGAGGACGTCGAGGCGCCCGAGCCGCTCATTGGCGGACGCGACGAACGCGTTCGCCGCCTGCTCGTCGGAGACGTCGACCTCCACGGCGATCGCCCGGCCACCGGCTGAGTCGATCCGCTCGGCGAGCGCCTCGATGCGATCGAGGCGCCGCGCGCCGAGGGCGACCGCAGCACCGGCCTCCACGAGAGCGAGCGCCGTCGCCTCCCCGATGCCGGACGACGCACCGGTGATCGCGGCGACCCTGCCCTCGAGCGGCCTCGCCATCCTTCGATCCTAGCTCGCGACGGCGGGGGGCGAGCGAAGCGCCAGCTCGAGCTCGAAGCGTGCGTCGGGGTCGTCGAGGCGGTCGCCGTAGAGCTCGCGCAGGCGGCCGACCCTGTAGCGGACCGTCTGGGGGTGCACGTGCAGCGCCGCCGCGACCGCCTCGGTGCGGCCGCGATGGCGCAGCCACGCCGCGAGCGTCTCGGTCAGGCGCTCGCGCGAGGCTGCCGTCTCGCCGGCGAGCGGCGCCAGCGCGTTGGCAGCGATGTCGCGCGCGAGGCGGCGATCGGCGGCGAGCAGGAGCGCGACCGGATGGTCGGCCGCGATCACGAGGCCGGGGGACGAGCCGGGGTCGCCCGGGGACGGGGCAGCGTCGGCGGAGGTCGCGTCCGCCGACGCCGCGAGCGCGCCGGAGCGCGCGAGGGCGAGCGCCGCCCTGGCGCGCGTGGCGCTGACGTGGGCCTCGCGCCAGGGCATCGAGGGCCCAAGTGCAGCAAGGCCGTCGCCGACGGCCGCGACCAGCTGACCTCGGCGACCCGGCGCGTCCGGGTCGGGCACCAGGGCGCAGGCTCCGGGGGCGAGCTCGGTAGCGATCGCCTCGCCGCCCAGCCGCGTGGCGATCCGGTCGGGATCGGTCGCCGCCTCGCCCGCGCCGGGCTCCAGGTACAAGGCAGCGACGACGCGCGGGAGTGGCCACCCCGCCGCGACCGCGGCCGCCTCGACTGCCGTCGCGTCGGCCGGGGGGTCCTGGACGAGCAGCGCGGCCAGCTCGCGCCGGCGGCGTTGGTGCGCGCCGGCGACCACGGCCTGCTCCATCGCGTAGCCCTCGACCGACTCCCCCGACAGCTCGTCGATGTAGGCGAAGATCGACTCGGCGAGCAGGTAGAGCGTGCGCGGCTCCAGACCCGCCTGCTCGCCCGCCGCCGCCAGCCGGCGCCAGGCCACGCGCGCCCCGAGGCGATAGGCAGCGAGCAGCGCCTCCAGCGGCCGCCCCGCGCGCAGCTCGCCGCGCCCGAGGTCGACGTAGACCTGGCGGCCCGGATCGGGACCGCCGTCATCCTTCGCGCTGAGGTCGAGGAAGCGCTGGAGCGCACGCTCGACGCCCATCCGCAGGCCCTCGCCGAACCGCCCCTCGAGCGGCAGCGCATACTCCGGCACGCCGGCGCTGATCGAGCCGATGATCTCCTCGGCGATCGCCGGCAGCTCGGGCCGTAGAGCCGCGGCGGCGTCGGGCGGCAGCGCCGTCCAGGGGCGAGGGTCGAGCAGCGTCATTGTTTGAAACCTACAAGTTCTTGCGGTCTGATCGTTGTCTCGATGCCCACAGCTTCGACGATCTTCGCCCTAGAGTCTAGTTCCATGACCCGTCTCGAGCGCAACGCGAACATCGCCGCCGTCATCGTCCCCTTCGTCGCCGTGCTTGCGGCGGTCCCGCTGCTCTGGAACCGGCTGATCGGCTGGACCGACGTCGGCATCATGGTCGGCGTCTACCTCGCAACCGCGTTCGGGATAACGATCGGCTTCCACCGACTGCTCACCCACCGCGCCTTCCAGACCCATCGAACGCTGAGGTACCTGTTCGCGATCCTCGGCTCGATGGCGGTCCAGGGCCCGGTGATCGGCTGGGTCGCCGACCATCGCAAGCACCACGCCCACACCGACGAGGAGGGCGACCCGCACAGCCCCCACGTCGGCGAGGGCAGCGGCCTGCGTGGGCTGTGGCACGCCCACGTCGGCTGGCTCTTCGAGCACAACGGCGTCGCCGACGCCAAGCGCTACGCGCCGGACCTGCTCGAGGACCCCGGCATGCGCTTCATCAGCCGCCACTTCCTCTGGTGGGTCGTGCTCGGTCTCGCGATCCCGTTCGTACTCGGCTTCGCGATCGTCGGCACGCTCGAGGCGGCGCTGCTCGCCCTCTTCTGGGGCGGTCTCGTGCGCGTGTTCTTCGTCCACCACGTCACATGGAGCATCAACTCGATCTGCCACTTCTTCGGGGAGCGCCGCTTCCAGACCGACGACCGCTCGACCAACGTCGCCTGGCTCGCCCTCCCCTCGCTCGGCGAGGCCTGGCACCACAACCACCACGCCTTCCCCCGCGCCGCCGTCCAGGGCCTGCGCTGGTGGGAGATCGACATCTCCGGCCTGACCATCCGCGCGCTCGAGAAGCTCGGCCTCGCCTGGAACGTCATCACCATCTCCCCCGAGCGCCAACAGCAGCGCCTCGCCGAGGGCCCCGCGCGCCAGGTCCGCCAGGCTGCCTGACCACACTGGGTCGATCTCGGCGGTAATCGCGCCGAGATCGGCCCACCGTCGTGGCACCCGCCCCGCTGGGTGGATTTCGGCGACCGCATCGCCGGAATCCGCCCAACGCGGTTGCGGTCAACCCAACGCGGTTGCGGTCAGAGCGCAGCGGTGAGAACGGCGGCGAGCTCGCGCTCGTCAGGCGGGCCTCCGGGCGTGTTGCCGATCGCCGGATGGCCGACTGCGGCGTGTGCGATCCCCGGGATGGCGCTGGCGTCGAGACCGAGCTCGGCGAGCCCTTCGACGCCGGTTTCGGCCGTCAACCTGGCCACCGAGCTGCGTACGGCCGCGGCCGCGGGCCCGTCACCTTCCCCGGGCTCGCCGAGCGCGGCGGCGAACCGTCCAACCGCGTCCGGCGCGCGGCCGGCCATGAAGGCCGCGCTGTGCGGCAGCACGACGGCGTTGACGTTTGCGTGCGGCAGCCCCGCGACCCGCACCGTCGTCTGACAGAGCGCGTGGTGGATCGCAAAGCCCGTCGTCCCGACCGCGTAGCCGGCCAGCAGGGCCGCTAGCGCCACATCCATCACGTTCGGCGACTCGCGCTGGAGCTGCTCTCCGAAGAGCGACGCCGCCCGCAGCGCCGCCATCTCCGCAACCGGATTGGCGTGCGGCACGTAAAGCGACTCGAACGCATGCGCCAGCGCGTTCATCCCCGTCGCCACCAGCTGCTCTCGCGCCAAGCTCCCCGCCAGCTCCGGATCCCAGACCACCACCGACGGCCGCACCAGGCTGCCACCCCGCGTCCCGGCGGGAAGTCGATGGAACGGCGTCATCGGCGACCCCGCCAACGTCGTCGGCACAGCCGCGCACGGCAGCCGCTCCACCCCCGCAACCGCCTTCGCCGCATCGACCACCCTTCCCCCACCGAGCGCCACCAACGGCCGATCCCCCACATCCGGCAATACAGCCGCGGCAATATCCGGCACCGACCCCGCCGGCACGTGCAACACCGCCGCGGCCTCGCCAGCCAACGCAGGTGCGGCCGCCACCGCTCGCTCCGTCGTCAGCAGCGCATACCCGTCGAACCCCCTCGAAGCCAGCAACGAAGACGCCTCATCCACCACCCCCGCCCCGAACCGAACCAACCGCTCTCCATCGACCCACGTGAAGTCCACCCAACCATTGTCCCGCAGCAACCCCAGCGCCCCACCCGCGGGTGGCGACGATTTTGCGTTTGGGCGCGCAGCTTGCGAGCACCCAAACCAAAATCGGAGACAGGACCCGCGGCCACCAGCGCGAGCCCTACGCCCTACGGCGTCGCGCTCTTCACAGCGGCATCGATGTGATGCTCCGCCTCCGCCACCGGCGAATCCGCCAACGCGTTGGTGACGGCACGCAGATACGCCCGCCCAGAGGCCTCCATCGTGTCCGGCGAGACCCCCTGCCCCTGCGCCGTCACCCCCTCGAGCTCGAGCAGCACCGTCACCTCCGCCAGCGCGTCCCGCCCCGCCGTCACCGCCGACACGTGGTACTCCTTCAACCGCGCCTCGCGATTCGTCGCCACGTTCAGCGCGCTGAAGAAGGCGTCGACCGGCCCGTCCCCGGTGAACTCGCCCTCGGCGACCTCGCCACCCGGCATGCGCACCCGCACCCGGGCGAACGGCGACCGGTCGGACCCCGCCTCGACATCGAACGACTCCAGCTCGAACGCGCTCTCCGACTGCCGCATCTCGTCCGAGACGATCGCCTCGAGGTCGAGCGCCGTCACGTTCGACTTGCGATCCGCGATCTCCTTGAAGCGCTTGAAGGCGGTGTTCAGCGCCGCGCCGTCGACGGTGAAGCCCAGCTCCTCGAGCGCCTTGCGCAGAGCGTGACGGCCCGAGTGCTTGCCGAGCACGATCGAGTTGGACTCCAGCCCGATCGTCGTGGCGTCCATGATCTCGTAGGTCGAGCGCTCCTTGAGCACGCCGTCCTGGTGGATGCCGGACTCGTGCGCGAAGGCGTTGCGCCCGACGATCGCCTTGTTCGGCTGCACCTGGTAGCCGGTCAGTCGCGAGACGAGGCGGCTGGTCCGCGCGATCTCGGTCGTCTCGACGCCGGTCCAGAGCCCGTGCTCGGCCTTGCGGACGGCGAGCAGCATGACGATCTCCTCCAGCGACGCGTTGCCAGCCCGCTCTCCGAGCCCGTTGATCGCGCACTCGACCTGTCGGCAGCCGGCCTGGACCCCGGCGAAGGAGTTGGCGACCGCCAGGCCGAGGTCGTCGTGGCAGTGGACCGAGGTCACGACGTCGGCGAGACCCGGTACCAGCCGGTAGAGCTCGCGCCACATCGCCGCGTACTCCTCGGGCATCGAGTAGCCGACGGTGTCGGGGACGTTGATCGTCGTCGCGCCCTCGTCGAGCGCGATCTGCAGCACCTCGGCGGTGAACTCGGGATCGGCGCGCGTCGCGTCCATCGGCGAGAACTCGACGTCGTCGCAGTAGCTGCGGGCGTGGGCCACGGCCGCACGAGCCTGGCCCTTGACGTCCTCGCGCGTGGTCTGCAGCTGGTGCTCGATGTGGATGTCGCTGGTCGAGATGAAGGTGTGAATGCGCGGCCGCTCGGAGTCCTTGACCGCGTTCCAGGCGGCGTCGATGTCCTGCACGCCGGTGCGCGCGAGCCCGCAGACGACCGGGCCGTGGACCTCGCGGGCGATCGCCTGGACGGCCTCGAAGTCGCCGGGCGAGGCGATCGGGAAGCCGGCCTCGATGACGTCGACGCCGAGCCGTCCGAGCTGGTGGGCGATCTCGAGCTTCTCCTGCGTGTTTAGCGAGATGCCCGGCGACTGCTCGCCGTCGCGCAGGGTGGTGTCGAAGATCCGTACCCGGTTGCCTTCGTCACGTGTCTCTGATGTCGCCATGTCGTCCCTACTCCTTCTAGATCTCGGCCTGCTTCTCCTGTGCTTTGCGGCTAGCGGCCGCCACGCATTAGTCCCCCCGAGGGGGGAGGAGAAGGAGAAGCTGCAGGTCGAGCGCGAGCGACATCTGCGTTCCAGGGTATCGAACGGCCTCTGGCCGTCAAGGCTCAGAGCAGGCTGACGGTGCGCCCGGCGACAAAGCCGTCGGAGGCGACGATCGCGTCGACGACGTCCTGCGGCACTGGCGCGTCGGCGGTCACGACCATCACCGCCTCGCCGGTCTCGGCGTCGTCGGGCTGGCGGCCGACGGCCGCCGAGACGATGTTGACGCCGGCCTCGCCGAGCACGGTGCCGACCCGGCCGATCATCCCCGGCTGGTCGCGGTAGCGGAAGATCGCGAGCTGCGGCTCGAGCTGCACGTTGAAGCGCGAGCCCCAAGCCTCGAGCAGGTGCGGGCGGTCGCGGTTGCCGAGCACGGTGCCGACGACGCGCGCGCGGTCGGGCCCGCTGACGACGGTCACGCGGACCAGGTCGGTGAAGTCTCGCGCGCGCTCGCTGGTCGTCGAGCTGACGGCGATGCCGCGCTCCTCGGCGAGGGTTGGGGCGTTGACGTCGTTGACCTCCTCCTCGGTGTGCCCGGCGAGCACTCCCTTGATCACCTGCACGGTGACGAGGCGGGTGTCGCGCTCGGCCAGCCGGCCGAGGACCTCGACCTCGATGCCGTCGACGCTCGTCCCCTCGGTCAGCGTCGCGGCGATCCGGCCGAGGTTGGCGGCCAGCGGCAGGAACGGCCCGAGCGCCTCGAGGTCCTCACCGGCGACCGCGGGCGCGTTGACCGCGCTCGTCACGGTCCCACCGGTGAGCGCGGCGATCACCTGCTCGGCCGCCTGGTAGCCGGCACGGTCGGTCGCCTCCGCCGTCGAGGCGCCGAGGTGCGGCGTCACGACGACGTTCGGATAGCCGAACAGCGGGTGCTCGGTGATCGGCTCGGTCTGGAAGACGTCGAGCGCGGCGCCACCGACCTTGCCGGAGTCGAGGGCGGCCTGGAGGTCGGCGTCGACCAGCAGCGGGCCGCGTGCGACGTTGAGGATCCGGACGCCGTCCTTGCACTTCGCGAAGACCTCCGCGTTCAGCCAGCCCTCGGTCTCGGGGGTCTTCGGGAGGTGGATCGTGAGGAAGTCCGCGGCGGCGTAGACGGCGTCGGCGCTGTCGGCGCGCTCGACGCCGAGCTCTCGGAAGCGCTCCTCGGAGATGAACGTGTCGAAGGCGATCACGTGCATGCCGAAGCCGCGCGCTCGCTGCGCGACGAGCTGGCCGATGCGACCGAAGCCGACGATCCCGAGCGTCTTCTCGAGGAGCTCGGTGCCGCTGTACTTCGAGCGGTCCCAGGCGCCGCCGAGGAGCGACGCGTGCGCCTGCGGGATGTTGCGGGCGAGCGCGAGCAGCAGCGCCATCGTGTGCTCAGCGGCCGTGACGACGTTCGACTGCGGGGCGTTGGCGACGACGATGCCGCGCCGCGTCGCGGCCGGCACGTCGACGTTGTCGACGCCCACGCCGGCGCGCCCGATCGCCTTGAGGCCGTCGGCCTTCTCGATCAGGTCGGCGGTCAGCTTGGTCGCCGAGCGGATCAGGATGCCGTCGAACTCGCCGATCCGGCGCTCGAGCTCGCCGTCGTCCCAGTCGGCGCCAAGCTCGACGTCGAAACCGGCGTCGCGCAGCAGCTGGACGCCGGACTCGCCGATCTTCTCCTTGACGAGCACCTTCATCGGGTGACCTCCCCCACGTTCTCGATCGTCCAGTCGATGCAGGCCGTCAGCGCCTCGACGTCCCCCGGCTCGATCGCCGGGAACATCCCGACGCGCAGCTGGTTGCGGCCGAGCTTGCGGTAGGGCTCGACGTCGACGATGCCGTTGGCACGCAGGGTCGCGGCAATCGCCGCCGCGTCGATCGAGTCGTCGAAGTCGATCGTGCCGACGACCAGCGAGCGCTTCGCCGGATCGGAGACGAACGGCTCGGCGTGCTCGGACGCCTCGGCCCACTCGTAGAGGTGACGCGACGAGGCGCTCGTCCGCTGGACGCACCAATCCAGGCCGCCACCGCTGTTCATCCAATCGATCTGGTCGGCGAGCAGTAGCAGCGTCGCCAGCGCCGGCGTGTTGTAGGTCTGGTCCTTGCGCGAGTTCTCGAGCGCGGTCGTCAGCGAGAGGAACTCTGGCCGCCAGCGGTCCGTCGCTGCGCCCAGCTCCTCGATCCGCTCGATGGCCGCGGGACTGAGCAGCGCCAGCCAGAGGCCGCCGTCGGACGCGAATCCCTTCTGCGGCGCGAAGTAGTAGACGTCCGCCTGGCCGGCGTCGAGCGCGAGCCCGCCGGCGCCGGACGTGGCGTCGATCAGGACGAGCGCCTCGCCCGCGTCAGCCGGCCGCTGGACGGGGACCATCACGCCGGTCGACGTCTCGTTGTGCGCCCAGCCGATGACGTCCGCGGCCGGGTCGGACGTGGGCTCGGGCGCGTCGCCGGGGTCGGCCGAGACGACGATCGGGTCCTCGAGGAAGGGCGCGCCGGCTGTCGCCGTTGCGAACTTCTGTGAGAACTCGCCGTAGGTCAGGTGCAGCGCGCGGCGACGAACGAGGCCAGCGGTGGCCGCGTCCCAGAACGCCGTCGTGCCGCCGTTGCCGAGCGCCACCTCATAGCCGTCGGGCAGCGAGAACAGGTCTGCGAGGCCGGACCGGACCTGGCCGACGACCGACTTGACCGGCTTCTGACGGTGCGAGGTGCCCATGATCGCCGCGCCGGCATCGGCCAGCCGGTTGAGCTGCTCGGGCCGCACCTTCGACGGGCCGCAGCCGAAGCGACCGTCGCTCGGCTTGAGCTGCTGGGGGATCTGGGGCGTCTTCGTCTCGGGCAAGGCGGGCCTCCGCGGCTATCGAGTTTCAGCGGTGCTGTGCCCAGGCGTACGGCAGATGACCCGTCGCTCCCCGGTGGTGTGCTCCACCTCGAAGACGCCAGTCGCGACGGTCCAGCGAGTGTACCGCCTAGAACTCGGTATCGATCCAGGACATCTTCGAGCGCAGCTCCTTGCCCTCGCGCTCGATCTGCTTGCCGGCCTGCTCCTCGCGCATGCGCTTGAAGCTCTCCTGGCCGGCGTTGTTCTCGGCGATCCACTCGCGCGCGAACTGACCGGACTGGATCTCGGCGAGGATCTCCTTCATCGCGGCGCGCGTCTCGTCGGTGATGACGCGGGTGCCGCGCGTCAGGTCACCGTACTCGGCGGTGTTCGAGATCGAATAGCGCATCCCGGTGATGCCCTTCTCGTACATCAGGTCGACGATCAGCTTGAGCTCGTGCAGGCACTCGAAGTAGGCGAGCCGCGGGTCGTAGCCGGCGTCGACGAGCGTCTCGTAACCGGCTTGGACGAGCTCGGAGACGCCGCCGCAGAGGACGGCCTGCTCGCCGAAGAGGTCGGTCTCGGTCTCCTCCTTGAACGAGGTCTCGATGACCCCGCCGCGCGTGCAGCCGATGCCCTTCGCGTAGGCGAGCACGAGATCGCGCGCGCTGCCACTGGCGTCCTGGTGGATCGCCATCAGGCCGGGGACGCCCGCACCCTCGGTGAACTGGCGCCGGACGAGGTGGCCCGGGCCCTTGGGGGCGACCATGCCGACGTCGACGCCGGGGCCCGGGTCGATCTGCTCGAAGTGGATCGAGAACCCGTGCGCGAAGAGCAGCAGGTTGCCGGGCGCGATCCCGTCCCTGATCTCCTCCTCCCAGAGCTTGCCCTGCTTCTCGTCCGGCAGCAGGACCATCACGACGTCGCCACGGCTGGCTGCGTCGGCGATCGAGGCGACCTCGAGCCCGTCGGCCTTGGCCTTCTCGACCGACGAGGAGTCCTCCCGCAGCCCTACTACGACGTTGACGCCCGAGTCGCGCAGGTTCAGCGCGTGAGCGTGGCCCTGCGAGCCGTAGCCGAGGATCGCGACGGTCTTGCCGTCGAGCTTCGAGAGGTCTGCGTCGTCGTCGTAGATCACGGCGCGTGACTCTAACCGAGGCTGTTCCTCAGCAGCTTGCCCGCGGCGTTGCGCGGCAGCTCGGCCACGCGCACCACGCGCTTGGGCACCTGGTGGCCGGCGAGCCGCTCGCGGCAGAAGGCGAGCAGGTCGTAGTCGGAGACGGGAGCCCGCTCGACGACGAAGGCGGTCACCGCCTCGCCCCAGTCGGCGTCGGGCACTCCGGCGACGCCCGCGTCTGCGATCGCGGGATGCGCGGCGAGGACCGCCTCGACGGCGGCCGGCGCCACCTTCTCGCCGCCGCTGACGATCAGCTCCTTGAGCCGACCGACGACGTGCAGCCGCCCGTGGCGGTCGAGGCGGCCGAGGTCGCCGGTGTGCAGCCAGCCGTCGGCGGCGATCGCGCCGGGCGCGACCATCGGCCCGCGGACCAGGATCTCGCCGTCGGCGGCGACCCGGAGCTCGACGTCGGGCAGCGGCGTGGCGGCCGACTGCCACGGCTCGGTGACGGCGACCTGCGAGGCGGTCTCGGTCATCCCGTAGGTGCAGCGGACCGGCAGGCCAGCGCCACGGGCCCACTCGACCAGGTCGGGCGGTATCGGCCCGCCGCCGAGCAGCAGGGCGCGCAGCCCCGGCGCCCCCGTGAGGCCGGCGTCGCGCAGGCGGCGCAGCTGCGTCGGGACGAGCGAGACGAGCGTGACCTCGCCGGCCTCCAGCGCGGCGACCACGGCAGGGGCGTCGAACCGATCGCGCAGCACGGCCGTCGTAGCGCCGCGCGCGCAGCGAACGAGGATGCTCAGGCCAGCGACGTGAAACAGCGGCAGCGGAGACAGCCAGCGGTCACCGGGCTCTGTGCCGAAGACGGCCGCCGACGCCGCGGCGGACGCCTCGAGGTTTCCGACGGTCAGCTCGACCGGCTTGGGCTCCCCCTCGGTGCCGGACGTGAGCAAGAAGGTGTGGACCGCGGAGGGATCGAGCTCGCGCCGCGGCTCGATCGCGGCCTCCATCCCGTCCAGGCGACCGTCGACGACGACGTCGGCGCCGATCGTCGCCGCCTGCGCGCGCTGTTGGTCGACCGTCAGCCGAGTGTTGAGCGGCACCAACGCGGCGCCAACGCGCGGCGCGGCGTGCAGGAGGACCGCGAAGTCGGTCGAGGGTGGCAACGTCGTCGCGACCCTCCCCCGCTCCCCGACGCCGAGCGCGGCCAGCCGGCGGGCGACCGCATCGGCGCGCTCGTCGAGCGCGGCGTAGGTCAGCGCGCCGTCGGAGGCGTCGACCGCGACGCGGTCCGGTTTCCGCCGCGCCGCTTGGCGAACCCAGTCGTGCATCGGGCGAAGCGTACGTGCCTTGCGGCGCCAGCCACCGACGTGGTGGATAGCGCCGCAAGGCGGGCGGCGGTCTAACCTCTCGGCCGTGGCGGCGACCGACGAGACCCGGGCTGGCGACTGGGCGGCCGAGCAGGCGAAGCGCTCGATCGCCCCGGGCGCCGACTGGCGCCCGGCGGGCGACTACGACGACATTCGCTACGAGACCGCGGACGGGATCGCGAAGATCACGATCGATCGGCCCGAGGTCCGCAACGCCTTCCGGCCTCAGACGATCGTCGAGATCTCCGACGCGCTCGAGCGGGCGCGCGAGGACACCGCGGTCGGCGTGATCGTGCTCACCGGCGAGGGACCGCTCGCCTTCTGCTCCGGCGGCGACCAGCGCGTGCGCGGCGACTCGGGCTACATGGCCGATCCGAGCGCCGGCAAGGCGGCCGTCGGGCGCTTTCACGTCACCGACCTGCACGTCCAGATCCGCCGGCTGCCGAAGCCGGTCGTCGCGATGATCGCCGGCTACGCCGTCGGGGGCGGTCACGTGCTGCACGTCGTCTGCGACCTCTCGATCGCCGCCGACAATGCGCGCTTCGGCCAGACCGGTCCCAAGGTCGGCTCGTTCGACGGCGGCTTCGGCGCCAGCCTGCTCGCCGCCCAGGTCGGCCAGAAGAAGGCCAAGGAGATCTGGTTCCTCTGCCGCCAGTACGACGCTCGCGAGGCGCTCGAGATGGGCCTGGTCAACAGCGTCGTGCCGCTGGAGGAGCTGGAGGTCGAGACGATCCGCTGGTGCCGCGAGATGCTGGCGCTGTCACCGTTCTCGCTGCGGCTGCTGAAGGCGAGCTTCCATGCGTCCGAGGACGGGATGGCCGGCGTCCAGCAGCTCGCCCACGACACCAACCTCCTCTTCTACGGAAGCGAGGAGGCCCAGGAGGGTCGCGACGCCTATCGCGAGAAGCGAACGCCGGACTTCGGCAGGTTCCCGCGCCGGCCGTGAGCCCGGTCGCCGACGCTCCTCACGCCGCCGGCGGCGCGCTGCGCCTGTGGGCGCTCGCCGCGCGGCCGCGGACTCTGCCCGCGGCCGTGGCACCCGTTCTCGTAGGCACCGCGCTGGCGATCGTCGACGACGAGTTCAAGCCGCTGGCGTTCGTGGCGGCGCTGGTCGGCAGCGTCTTCATCCAGATCGGGACCAACCTCTCCAACGACTACTCCGACGCTCGCCGCGGCGCCGACACCGAGGACCGCCTCGGGCCGGTGCGCGTGACCGCCGGCGGGCTGATGCCACCGCGCCGCGTGCTGGTCGGCACCTACGTCGCGTTCGCGATCGCGGTGCTGGCCGGCATCTACCTGGCGGCGATCACCGGTCCTGAGCTGCTGCTGGTCGGGGCGGCGTCGATCGCAGCGGGCGTGCTCTACACCGGCGGACCGCGGCCCTACGGCTACGAGGGGCTCGGCGAGCTGTTCGTCTTCCTGTTCTTCGGTGTCGTCGCGGTCGTCGGCAGCTACTACGTTCAGGCCGAGGAGCTGCCCTGGGAGGCGTTCGCGCTGTCGGTGCCGGTCGGGCTGCTGGCGGCCGCCATCCTCGTCGTCAACAACGTCCGCGACGCCGACACCGACCGGCGCGCCGGCAAGCGAACGCTGGCGGTCAGGCTAGGGCGCGAGCAGGCACGTGGGCTGTTCGCCGCGATGATCGCGGTGTCCTACGCGACCGTGGTCGCGATCCCGCTCGCCGGCGGGCTCTCGCGCTGGGTCGCCCTGCCGCTGCTGACGCTGCCGCTCGTGCCTTCGCTCTGGCGAGCGGTCGCCTACCGCAGCGACGGCCCCTCGCTGAACGCGGCTCTCGCGGACACCGGACGGCTGCTGGGCCTCTTCTCGCTGCTGCTCGCAGCGGGCATCCTGTTGTCGTGAAGCGCTCGCTGCTACGCCTGCGCATCCCGCTGCTGGAGCCGTTCGTGACCGCGAACGGCGTCCTCGCCGAACGCGAGCTGGTCGTCGTGCGGCTCGAGGACGACGAGGGCACGCCGGGCTGGGGCGAGGCGGCGCCGCTGGAGCCCTACGACGGCGTCAGCGTCGACGCGGTGTGGGCGGCGCTCGCAGACGGGCCGCCGCCGCGCGACGCGCCGCGCCAGGCGCGAACGGCCTGGGAGCTGTCGGAGCTCGACCTCCAGGCCCGCCGTCGCGACCGCCCGCTGGGCGACCACGGCGCCGACGCGATCCCGGTCAACATGACGCTTCCCGCCGGACCGCCGGAGGAGGTCGCCGAGGCCGCCCGGCGCGGGCTGCACGACGGCTACTCGTGCTTCAAGCTGAAGGTCGGGCTGCCCGACGACGGCGCGCGCATCGCGACGGTGCGCCAGGCGCTTGGCACGTGGCCCGCCCTGCGCATCGACGCCAACGGCGCCTGGACCGCCGCCGAGGCGGTCGAGCGGATTCGCGCGCTCGCGGTTCACGACCTCGAGCTCGTCGAGCAGCCGTGCCCGACGCTCGAGGAGCTGGCAGAGGTGCGCGCCCAGGTCGAAACGCCGATCGCCGCCGACGAGCCGATCCGCGGCCCCGAGGACGTGCGCCGCGCCGCCGAGCTCGGCGCCTGCGACGCGGTCAACGTCAAGCTCGCCCGCAGTGGCGGCTTCCTCCCGGCCCGCGACGCCCTGCGCGCCGCGCGCGAGGCCGGGATGACCGCCTGGCTGTCGAGCGCGCTCGACGGGCCCTGGACGATCGCCGCCGCGCTGCAGCTGGCCAGTCAGGAGCACCTGACGCTGGCCTGCGGCCTCGCGACGCTCGACGTCTTCGACGCCTCGATCGCGACGGCGCTGCCGGCGCCGACGCGGGGCTTGATGCACGTGCCCGAGGGCCCGGGGCTCGGCGTCGACGTGTCCGACGACGTGCTGGAGCCGCTGCTAGTCGACCGGCTCGACTGAGCGCACGCGCTCGTCGAGGAACGCGAGCAACGCGTCGACGAACTCGCCCGGCCGCTGCAGGTGGGCGGCGTGCCCGGCGTGCTCGATCGCCGCGGCGTAGCCCTGCGGGGCCTCGGCGGCGATCCGCCGCGTCGCGCGCCGGTAGCGCTCGTCGCGCGCGCCGGCGAGGGCCAGGATCGGCATGTCGAGCGTGTGCAGCCGCCCCCAGATCGGGTCCATCGCCCCCTGCCCGGCCGTGCGCAGCAGCAGCGCCAACGAGCGGGGGTCCTGTGACAGGCGGCCCGGGCGCTGGGCCTCGATCAGCCGCTCGGACTGGTCGGCGAACAACGGTTGGCGCTCCCAGACCTCGACGATCTTCTCGATCGGCTGTGTCTCCATCCAGGCGGCGAGCTTCTCATCGGCCTCCCGACGCGCCTGGCGCGCCACCGGCTCGTCGATCCCGGCGGCCGCGCCGAGCACGACGACGGCCGCATAGAGGTCCGGCCTGCGCACCGCGGCATGGAGGGCGAGCCGTCCGCCGAGCGAGTAGCCGCAGAGGACGGCCTCGCCCTCGACCGCCTCGGCGGCGGCGGTGATCTCGCCGATCCGGCCCTCGCGCTCGTGCTCGGAGTGGCGCAGGAGGACGCTCGGATAGCGTTGCGGCAGCCGCTCGGCAACATCCGCCCAGGCCTCGGCGGGCTGCATGAAGCCGGGGACGAAGACCACCGACGGGCCGTTGCGCTCCTTGCTCACAGGCACATGATCCCGATCAACCGCACCTTCGCGCCTGTACAGGCACTGGTGGACGAGCTGGCCCGCTGCGGAATGCGGCATGCGGTGACTTCGCCCGGCTCGCGCAACGCGCCGATCGCGCTGACGCTGGCCGGGAACGAGCGAATCGACGCGGTGTCGGCGATCGACGAGCGCGCCGCTGGATTCATGGCGTTGGGGATGGCCAAGGCAGGCGGGCGGCCGGTCGCGGTGACGTGCACGTCGGGGACTGCGGCCGCCAACCTGCTGCCGGCGGTCGTCGAGGCGCGCGAGGCGCGTGTGCCCCTGATCGTCCTGACGGCCGATCGACCGCCGGAGCTGCGCGACGTCGGCGCCGGCCAGGCGATCGACCAGATCAAGCTGTTCGGGTCGGCGGCGAAGTGGTTCGTGGAGGTGGGCAACGGCGATCCGGGACGCGAGTGGGCGACGCACTTGCGGGCGCTGGCCTGCCGGGCGTGGTGGACCGCTGGCGGTGGACTGCCGGGGCCTGTGCACTTGAACCTGCCGCTGCGCGAGCCGCTGGCGCCGGTCGTGGAGGAGCTGGATGCCAACGATTGGCGGGGGCGCGAGGACGGGCGGCCGTGGGTGGAGGTGCGGGAGGGAGCGGTCGTGCCCGACGCCGACGCGGTACGGGCGGTGGCGACGCGGATCGTCGATGCCCGGCGTGGAGCGATCGTGTGCGGCGGGGTTGCGGGCGCGCCCCCCTCGTCACGAGTGAACGGGTCGACCGCGGAGGTCGTCGCACGGCTCGCCGCCGAGGTTGGGTGGCCGGTCCTCGCCGAGCCTACGTCGGGGCTGCGCTGCGGCGATCACGACCGCTCGCACGTCGTCGCGCACTACGACGTGCTGCTGCGCGACGAGGGGTTCGCGGACGGGCAGCGGGCCGACCTCGTGCTGCGGATCGGCGACATGCCGACGTCGAAGTCGTTGCGAGCGTGGGTGGGTCGGGCCGAGCAGGTGGTGATCGACCCGCAGGCGGTCTGGAACGAGCCGACGCGAACGGCGGAGACCATTCTCGCCGCGAACCCGACGCTGACGTGCGATGCGCTGGCTGCCGCGATCGGAGGTCGCGGGACAGGCGCTGACAGCGGCTGGGTAGGGCGCTGGCGGGCTGCGGACGCGGTGGTGGGCAGCGCGTTCGCCGCGGCGTCCGACGAGTTCGAGGCGAAGGCCTATGCCGGGATCGAGGGCGCGCTGCCTGAGGATGCGCTGATCTGGGTCAGCTCGTCGATGCCGATCCGCTACGTCGAGTCGTACTTCCCTTCGTCCTCGAAGCCGCTGCGCTTTCTGTCGAATCGCGGCGCCAACGGGATCGATGGCGTGGTCGCATCAGCCGCGGGCGCGGCGCTTGCGACCCGGCGATCGACGTTCGTGCTGATCGGGGAGATCGCGCTGCTGCACGACGTCGGCGGGCTGCTCGCGGCGCGGCGGGCTGGCGTCGACCTGACGATCGTCTGCGTGAACAACGGCGGCGGCGGGATCTTCGACTTCCTGCCGGTGTCCGAGCATGCCGACGCTGCCGCGTACGAGCGCCACGTCGCCACGCCGGCCGGCATCGACCTGGCGGCGCTCGCGACGCTCGCAGGCATGCAGCACCGTCTCGCGGTCACGGCCGCGGAGCTGTCGTCAGCGATCGCCGCGGGACCGGGCCTGATCGAGGTCTCGGCCGACCGCGCGAGAAGCGTCGCCCTCAGCCGCGCCTTGACCGCCCAGGTCGCCGAGCGTCTGAGCAGCCGCTAGCGATCGCTTTCGTCGAGCGAGCGAAGCATTTTGCGGGCTATTGGCCTATCGATCCTTCGTCGGCTAGGCGAGGAGCGGTAGGAGGGCTTGGAGCTTGACCTCGGTCTCGGCGAGCTCGGCGGCCGGCTGGGAGTCGGCGACGATGCCGCAGCCGGCGTAGAGGTGGGCGACGTCGTCGCGCAGGAGGGCACAGCGCAGGGCGACGCATAGCTCGCCGTCCTCGGCGACGTCGGTCCAGCCGATCGCGCCGGCGTACCAGCCGCGGTCGAGGCCCTCGAGCGCAGGGATCAGCGGCTGGGCGGCGGCGTCTGGCTCGCCGCCGACGGCGGGGGTCGGATGGAGGCGGCCGGCGAGCTCGAGCGCGGGG
The DNA here is from genome assembly GCA_036259535.1 of Thermoleophilaceae bacterium. Lineage (GTDB taxonomy): Bacteria > Actinomycetota > Thermoleophilia > Solirubrobacterales > Thermoleophilaceae > JAAYBF01. Next base: position 2,705 of record DATABO010000097.1, on the reverse strand, counting down.
ATCGGCTGGGCGAGCTGGGCGCGGATCGGCGTGGCGAGATGCTGGACGTTCTGGACCTTGACGAGCACGGGCTCGTCGGCGGCGGCGACCCAGAGGCTGACGGGGTCGAGGGCGCGCTCGATGCGGTCGGTGACGATCCGCTGCTCGCCACGGTCCTTGGCGCTGCGCAGCAACTGCTCGCCGAGGTGGTCGTCGACGGCCGGGTCGGCGCTGCGGCGAGTGGTGCCGGCGAGCGCGACGGTCTGCGCACGTTCGCCGTCACAGCGGACGAGCAGCTCGGGGCTCGCGCCGACGAAGGCGGCCTCCGGGGTGCCGACGCAGAAGCAGTAGCACGCGGGGAAGGCACCGCGGAGCGCGTCGAGGATCGGCGCCGGGTCGATCGGCGCCGGCGCGTGCACCCGCACCTCGCGCGCCAGCACCACCTTCTCGAGGTCGCCGGCGCGGATCCGCTCGACGGCCCGGCTGACCGCTTCCTCGTAGTGGGTCGGGGGGGCGGCGGCGGCGACGCGCGGGCGCAGCGCCGGATAGGGGTCGAGCAGCGGCATCGCCGCCGGCCGTAGGTCGGCGAGGCGATGAGCGGCCCGAGCGATCAGCTCGTCGACCGAAGCCGTGCCGTCGACCTCGAGCGTGAGCGTCATTCGCGCCTCGCCGCCCTGGCGCGCAAGCGCGATTTCGGGCAGGGTCACCTGCGCCGGAGCGAACGAGCGCCACTCGGGCGCCCACCCCCCGTCGGCCGCAAACGCAAAGCCTCCGACGAAGATCGGCCCGGAGCCCGGGGGTCGACCCGGATCGCTCGACGCATCGTCGAGCAGCGTGCGCGAAGCCAGGTCGCGGCAGGCCGCCGCAACCGAGCGGAAGCGGCCGGGGCCCTCGGCGCCGACCACGGCAGCCGCCCCCAGCCCACAGACCGCGTAGCCGTCTCGATCCGGCTGCTCGAAGCAGAACCAGTGGTCATCGGCGCGTCGGGCGGCGAGCACTGCCGCCGCGACGTCGATCGTCGCCTCGATCGGGACCGTGACCGACGCGAAGGTCCGCCCCGCGCCGCGAGTCGCCCACTCGAGCGCGTTGACGACCCGCCTCTCGAAGCGATCGCGCGACTCGTCGTCGAGCCTGAACGGGCTCTCGACCTGGCCTGAGCCGAACTCGAGCTTCACGCCGTAGAGCTTAGGCGCGACCCCGACGGCGGGCTAGGTCGTCCCTCTCCCCCGCGACACCGCGATCTCGCCGGTGCGCACCATCTCGATCAGGCCGAACGGGCGGACCATCTCCTCGAATGCCTCGATCTTGTCGTCGTTGCCGGTTACCTCGACGGTCAGCGAGCGCTTGTGGACGTCGACGATCTTGCCGCGGAAGATCTCGGCGAACTGCATGATCTGGGCGCGGCTGTCGCCGTCGGCGCTGATCTTGAACAGCGCCAGCTCGCGGGCGACGGCCTCGTCGGGCTCGAGGTCGCGGATCTTGATCACGTTGACCAGCTTGTGCAGCTGCTTGGTGACCTGGTCGATCGGGTGCGTGGCGCCGTCGACTGTCAGCGTCAGGCGCGAGATCGTCGCGTCGTCGGTCGGGCCGACGGCGAGCGAGTCGATGTTGAACCCACGTCGAGCGAACAGCCCCGCGATCCTGGCAAGGACGCCCGGCTTGTTCTCGACCAGCAGCGAGAGGATGTGCTTGCGGCCGGTGTGGCCGCTCCCCGACGCGCGCAGGTCGTCGAGGTTGAGGATGTCCTGGGTGGCGGGCTCGCCCATCGCTCAGCCCACCATGTCCCGCGCGGCCTGGCCGGCTGGGATCATCGGGTAGCAGTTCTCCTCCGGCGTCACGCGGACGTCGCAGACGACCGGCCCGTCGGCCTCCATCGCGGCCTTCATCACTTCGGTCAGATCCCCCTTGTCGTCGACGCGCAGGCCCGTCGCGCCGTAGGCGTCGGCGAGCTTGACCCAGTCGGGGCTCGAGCCCATGTCGACCGAGCTGTAGCGGCGGTCCCAGAACAGCTCCTGCCACTGGCGGACCATGCCGAGGTAGCCGTTGTTCATGATGAACACCTTGATCGGGATCTTCTCGGTCACGCAGGTCGCGAGCTCCTGGATGTTCATCGCGACCGAGCCGTCGCCGGCCACGCAGACGACGTTCTCGTCGGGACAGGCGACCTTCGCGCCCATCGCCGCCGGCAGGCCGAAGCCCATCGTGCCGAGCCCGCCCGAGTTGATCCACTTGCGCGGACCGTCGAAATGGAAGTACTGCGCAGTCCACATCTGGTGCTGGCCGACGTCGGAGGTGACGATCGCGTCGCCGCCGGTGACCTCGTAGAGCGCCTCGATCATCCGCTGCGGCTTGATCTCGGAGTCGGCCGAGTCCTCGTAGGCGAGCGGGTGCTTCTCGCGCCAGCCCTCGATCCGCTGCCACCAGCCGTCGAGCCGGCCGGAGTCCGCCTTCAGCGCCCGGTACTCGGTCGTCAGCTTCGGCAGGATGCGCTTCGCGTCGCCGACGATCGGGATGTGGGCCGGCACGTTCTTGGAGATCTCGGCCGGGTCGACGTCGATGTGGATGAACTTCGCACGCGGGGCGAACTCCGACAGCTTGCCGGTGATCCGGTCGTCGAAGCGGGCGCCGATCGCGACGATCAGGTCGGCCTCGTCCATCGCATAGTTGGCGGCCCGCGTGCCGTGCATGCCGAGCATCCCGAGCCACTGCTCGTGCGGCGCCGGGAA
>DATABO010000096.1:0-40987 GCA_036259535.1 Thermoleophilaceae bacterium | reverse complement strand
CCGGGCGGGGCGGGCCCGCGCGCGCGGGCCGGCGGCGAAGATGTCGACCATCGCCATGTGCGACCACTGCGGCTCGGACGCCAGGAAGGCGAGCAGCTCGCGCATTCCGGCGCAGACCTGGGCGGGCCAGCCGCTCGGTTGCTCGCGCTCCCAGGCGTGACGCACCGCGGCGAAGGCCTGCTCGATCCCGAAGTCGCAAGCTGCCAGGAACGCCTCCTCCTTGCTCGCGTAGTTGTCGTAGAAGGTGCTGAACGACACGCCGGCGGTCGCGACGACGTCGGAGATGCTCGTCTCGATGTAGCCCTTCTCGTTGACGACCTCGGCGAGCGCGACGAAGAGCCGGTCGCGGTGCGAGGAGGCGACGAAGCGCGGGGCGGCCGGCGTCTCGACATGGATCGCCGGCAACGGTGGCTCGGGGCGGCGATAGACGCTCAGCCAGCGCACCAGCTCGGGCGCCAGCGCGGGCAGCTCGTCCTCGCGGCGGCGGCGCAGCCGCGTCTGGACGATCGTGCGGATCGCGCCGACGATCGCGCAGACGACCTCGGCGGGCATGCCCGCCCGCTCGGGCGACTGCTCCAGCGAGCTGCGCACCAGCGCCTCCAGCGCGGCCGTACCGCGCTCACGCAGCGCGGCGCCCTCGTCGCCCGTCGCGTGGGTCTCGAGAAAGCACAGCCGACCGGCCGCCGGCTGGGCGACGATCGCCTCGAAGAGCGCGTCGAGTGCCGTCTCCAGCCGCACGTCCCACGCCTTGCCGTCGCCCATCGCGTAGGCACGCGACACCCACGCCAGCCCCTTCTCCATCACTGCCTCGAAGGTGGCGAGAAAGCAGGCTTGGCTGCCGCCGAAGTGCTCGTACACCGTTCCGCGCGACACGCCGGCGCGCGCCGCGAGGGCGCCGACGTTCATGCCCTCGAAGCCCTCCTCGTCGACGATCGCGACAGTCGCGCCGAAGAGCCGCTCGCGATGGTTGCGATCGACGTCCGCGCGCTGCTTGCCCGGCCCGGGGCGCAGCCGGCGGTCGCGCAACTGGTCTGACCGACCCCAAGGTGTCAGCACCGATCCCTCCATTGCCTGGAGTATCGCTCGTCAGCGGCCGGTGCGCAGCTTTGTCGAGCTCACCAGGTCTACGGCGCCGGCGGCGCCTAGGAAGGGCGACAGGGCGACGACCGTGGCGTCGGGCACGACGTCGGGCAGCTCGTGCAGCCGGCCCTCGAGCACGTAGCTGCGGATCAGCTCGTAGATTCCGCCCGCGATCGCCTCAGCGACGATCGCCGGGGGCGGGGCCGGCGCGGCCGCGAACCCCGGCGCCAGCAGCTCCGTGAAGCGCTCGATCGCGCGGTCGCGGCGGGCCAGCGCGGGGGGGCCGGCGCCGCAGTCGGCCTCGATGCAGGCGCGGGTCTGCCGCGGTCGCTCGACGAGGAACTCGAACAGGCCGGCGATCGCCGCCTGGACGGCCCGCTCCCAGCTCTCGGGGGTGTCTGCATAGGCGCTGGCGGCGGCGGCGAACGCCTGGTCGGCGAACGACTCGGCGGGAGGCGGCGAGCCTCCGCCGCTCATCCCGCGGGAGTTGCGCCGCGGGTCAGCTCGCGCTGCGCGGCATCCATGCCGAGGAACGGGAGGACCATCGCGCACATCAGCTCCGGCACGAGGTCGGGGAGCTGCTCGGCGCGCCCGGCGGCGATCTCGCGCCGCAGCGTCTCGCACAGCTCGCTGACCCGTCCCGCGCGCAGTGTCTCGCCGAGCGGACCCGCGGGTGTCCCGGGGGCGTCGAACAGGCGCCCCAGCGCCTCGGTGGCGCGCTCGCGCCGCTGCTGGGCAGCGTCGCCCGCGGCGACCACCTCGCTGAAGCACAGCCGCGCGGCATGGGGCTCGCGCGCCGCGGCGCCGAGCAGGGCGGTCAGCGCGGCGCGCAGGCGGTCGACCCAGTCGGCCTGCGTCTCGAACGCGGTCGCCGTGGTCGCCAGCAGGCGATCGATCCAGAAGCCATAGGTGACGGCGAAGCAGTCGTCCTTGCCCGCGAACAGCTCGTAGAAGGTCTTGCGCGACACTCCCGCGCGCCAGACGACGTCGGCGACGCGCACGCCGTGGTAGCCGTGCTCGCCGACCGCCTCGGTCATCGCCCGGACGATGCGCGCGCGCTGGGACGCGCGCACCTGATCGGCGCTCAGCCCGTGGCGCCCGCCGGTCAGCTGATCCGGGCGGCGCGCCCGGCGAGGAGCGGCGCGCGGCGCGCTAACGGCCATGCACGGCCTCGGGTGGCGACAGGTACGACGCCACGACGTCCCCGGCGAGGTCGGAGATCCCCTCGACCTCGCCGCGGGCGAGCGAGTCATAGACCATCTCGTGGACGCCGCCGGTCAGGACGCGGGCACGCAGCATCGCCTCGTCGCGGCTCTCGCAGCGGTCCTCGAGCGCCCCGGCGACCAGTTCGGTCAGCCGTTCCATCGTCTTGGCGCGCCGCTGGCGGGCCTTCTCGCCCGCGGCCATCGCCTCGACGATGCACATCCGCGCGACCTGCGGCTCGCGCTCGGCGAACTCGAGCATCGCGCGCAGGCTGTTCTCGATCCGGATCTCCGCCGTCCCGCCCAGCCTGCAGGCCCGCTGGACGAGCACGATCACGTGGTCGGCCGCCTCCTGGTAGGCCGCGAGGAAGCAGTCCTCCTTGTCGGTGAAGATCTCGTAGAAGGTGCGGCGCGAGATCCCCGCGCGCTTGAGGATCTTGTGCACCGTGGTGTCGAGGTAGCCCTCCTCGGCGATCACCTCTGCCAGCGCGTCGAGCAGCCGGCCGCGCTGGACCTCGTGGACCACCGCACGGGGGATCCCGTGGGGTCCTCCTGTCAGCTTGATACTGGGCCGCTTGCGAGTCTCCATCCAGCCGTTGTGCCTCTCCGCCCGATGTTAGGAACAGCATCTTACAGGATAGGAACATACGAATACTGAAAAATTTGGCTGGACGGCCAAGAGGCCCTACAGGTCCGGCTGAGCGGACCTAGGCGTTCGCGACTGCGCAGGCCTGCGCAGCGCCGGTGAACGGCGCGAGGGCGACGAACGTCGCTACGGGCATCAGCTCGCGCATTCGGGCGACGCGGCCGGCCCGGATCTGGCCGTAGACCAGCGAGTAGACCGCATTGCCGATCGCTTCGGAGACGAGCGGCGTGGTGCCCCGGACGAGCTCGTGCCCGGGGGCGAGGAAGACGTGGAAGGCCCAGATCGTCTGGTCGCCGCTCTCGAGGCCCTCGGGGCCGGCGGTGAAGGCATCGACGATCGCGACGCTCGCGGCGGCCGGCTCGGCGGCGAAGAACCCGAACAGCGCGTCGATGCCCGCCTGGACGCCGCTTGGCCAGTCGGGCGCCGATTCGTACGCGGCGCCGGCGGCAGCCAACGACTGCTCGCGTTCGCGCTCGAGCGCCGCCAGCAGCGCCTCCTCCTTGTTCTCGAAGTTGCCGTAGAACGTGCTCAGCGAGGCCGAGGCGCGGTCGGCGATCTCGATGATCGTCGTCTCCGGGTAGCCGCGCTCGGCGATCGTCTCGGTGATCGCCGTGACCAGCCGCTCGCGCGGGACGCTGTGGTCGGGCAGGGGCGCGGCGCCGCGGTCCGGCCGTCGCCGCGGTCGGCGCAGCCGCTCCGGCGGCGTCTCGTAGCTCAGGCCCCAGTCGAGCAGCTGCGGCAGCTGCTCGATCAGCTCGGCCTGCTCGCCGCGCCGCACGCGCGTGTGGACCGTCTTGCGGATCCCGCCGACGATCGCGCGGACGACGTCGCGCGGCATGCCCTTGCGCTTCGGCGACTCGTCGAAGGCGCGGCTGACCGCCGCTTCGACCGCCGCGACCGCGCGATCGAGCCGCTCGACCGCCGCCGGCCCGGCCGCGTAGACCTCGACCAGGCAGAGCTGGGCCGCGGCGGGCTGCTCGAGCACGAGGTCGAGGAAGGCGTCGGCGACGGTCCGCAGCCGCTCCTCCCCGGGCAGCGCCTCGTCGTAGTGCTTGGCCAGGTCGCTCGCCGCCATCTGTGCGAGCTCGTCGAGCGTCGCTAGGAAGCAGTCGAGCTTGTCCTCGAAGTGCTTGTAGAAGGCGCTGCGCGAGACGCCCGAGAGCTTGACGACGTCGGCGACGCGGGTGCCCTCGTAGCCGTTCTCCGCGACCGCCGCGACCATTGCCGCGTACATCCGCTCGCGCTGGTTGCGGGACACCTCGGCGGGGTTTGCCCCCGGGCCGGGCCGCAGTCGCCGCGCACGCAGTTGGGTCGCATCGCCCCATGGCGTGGTGGTCATAGCGCGAGGACTCTAGTGGTCTCGTCGGCCCGCTTCAGGAGCGGGATCGCGGGTAAGACCGCGTTCTCAAATTCAGCACTTTGGAATAGTGCCGACCGTACCCTGCCGAGCGGCAGAGGCGGCATCTCGAGCGTCGTCTCAGCCGGCGGCGAGGCGGCCCGCGTCGGGCGCCTGGCGGGAGAGCCAATCGGCCGGACGCTCGAGCTCTGCGAGGGTCGGCAACGCCTCCGGGCTGGCCCACACGCGGTTCAGCCCCTCGATCCCCGCCTCCGCGACGATTGCGTCGCAGAAGTCCTTGCCGAGCTTGTACTGACGCATCTTCATCTCCATCCCGAGCAGGCGCATCAGGACGCGCTCCGGCGCCGAGCGGCTCTGGCGGCGCGCGTCCATCGCGGCGCGCAGGCCCTGGTGCTGCGGGACGAGCTCGGGCGCGAGCGCGTCCATCACGTGCTCGGCGTGACCCTCGACGACCGCCATCGCCGCCTGCATCCGCTCCATCACGTCGCGCTGCTCGTCGTTCTGGACGAGCGCCGCGAGGCCGCCCTCGCGGAAGCGCGCCGCGAGCTCCGACGGATCGGGCACGTCCATCGCGCGCAGCTTGTCGAGCGCTCCGCCGAGCAGGCCGCCGCTGCGGCGGCGCGCGCTGCCGGAGGCGCCGGCGGCGCTCGCGTCGTCGCCGGCGTCGACCGCATTGCCGTCGTCGTCCGCGGGCTCGGTCGTCTCGCCGCCCTTCGCGTCGAGCGCCACGTCGACGGTCTCGAGGTACTCCTTCAGCAGCCCGCCCATGTGGTCGCGCAGCCAGGGCACGCCGCCGAACTGCATCGCGTGCGTCAGCTCGTGGACCGTGACCCAGCGGACGAAGGCCTCGCGGTCGACGCCGAGGGCCTTCGCCGCTCCGACGAGGTTCGCGCCGACGAACAGCAGCCGGGGGTTCGCCGTCCCGGCGATCAGCGACAGCTCGTACTGCCCGAGCACGCGCTGCGACATGTAGCCGAGGACCAGGCCGAGCTCGGTCGCCAGCGCGGCCCCCGCCCCGGCGCGCAGCGGCCCCGCGAGCGGGCCGGCCTTCTCGAACCGCTCGCCCATCCGTGCCTCGACCGGCTTCATCAGCTCGGCCATCGCGTCTAGGTTGGCCTCGGCCCAGCCGTGGCGGCTGACCAGCTCCGGCGACGGGATCGGCGCCACGGGCGTCAGCCGCGTGTAATCGCTGACCTGCGGCTCGAACTCCGCGCTGAGGGCGAGCAGATCGAGGCCCGGATCGACCACCCGGTCCTCCGATCGGGTCGCGAACCCGGCAACCCTCCGCGCAATCGACCAGTCGACCATTCGGTTGACCTTAGCTTGCGGCCGGCCCACCGACGCCCCGCTCGCTCAGCGGCGCGGGACCTCGAGCTCGGCCGACATCCCGAGCCTCCACTGCGCCGTCCCGCCGGAGCGGCCCGACACGAAGCAGAGCAACACGTAGCGCCCTGGTTTGAAGACCAGCTCGGCGATCTGCTCGTCGCCGCCCTCGAGCACGGCCGTCGCGCGCTCGTGCGGCGCGTCTACCGGGACCCAGCCCGTGTCGGCCTCCCGAGCAAGCGCTCGTCGCCTGCCCTCCCGGTAGGTGAGGCCGTCGTCGATCGGGAAGGCGACCGCTTGATGGAGCTCCTCGCCGGCGTTGCGGAAGGTGACGCGGTTGACGCCGGCGACGATCCCGTCGGTCTCGTAGCCGTACTCGCTCGCGGTGATGGTCGCGGGCGTGTCTGGCAGGTCGTCGTCGGCATCGCCCTCGACCTCGAGCCTCACGATCCCCTGCTTGGTGGCGTTGGTCCGCCGCGCGCCGCCGGGCACGGTCCGCTCCTGGGTGTCCGCGACGTAGTAGGTCCCGGGCTGGAGCACCTGGACGACAGTCGCCGTCTCTGCCGGGGAGGTCGCTGCGACGCCGCCCGCCGGATGCAGCCATGCCGGCTTCGCCGCCGAGTCGGAGCTCTCCAGCACGCCGACGACATCGGCCGCCGTGCGCTCGCCATCGACACGGAGCAGCTGCGCGTCGTGAAGCATGTCGCCGCGGTTTCGCAGCTCGATCGCGACCGCGCCGGCGTCGACCGACTGCGGCGCGGAGATCGCGACCCGCTCGGGGCTGGGATCGCGCGTCTCGATCACGAGCCTGGCTGGCCCGCCGGGGGAGCCGTCCGAGTCGCAGCCTGCCGCGGCGACGCAAAGAGTCGCGAGCCCGGCGAGCACCGCTGTCGCGCGACGGGGCATGTCCGACCGGCTCCCTCCTGCCGATGGCCGACAGCGGCACCCTACAGGGCCGCGATCACGCCGGCAGCTTCTGCTTCCTCTCCAGCACCGGGGCGAACAGGTCGCCGTGCTGCTCGATCCGCTCCAGGACGTCGCCGGTCTCGAAGACGAGGTCGAGGCTGTCGTCCTCGATCTCCTCCCAGGTGACGGGCGTCGAGACCGTCGGACGCTCGCGCGCGCGCAGGGAGTAGGCGGCGACGGTCGTCTTGTGGAAGGAGTTCTGGCTCCAGTCGATCAGCACCTTGCCGCCGCGCAGGCTCTTCTTCATCGACGAGACGACCAGCTTCGGGTGGTGGCGCTCGAGCAGCTGGGCGACCGCCAGGGCGAACGGCTTGGTGCCGTCCTCGTAGTCGACCGCCGTGTTGAGCGGGACGTAGACCTGGATCCCCTTCGAGCCCGACGTCTTCGCGCAGCAGTCGAGGCCCACGCCCGCGAGCGCGTCGCGCAGCAGCAGCGCTACCTCGCGGCACTCCGGCAGCGCGGCCGGCTCGCCGGGGTCGAGGTCGAACGCGAGCACCGTGGGGCGCCCGGGGGCCTTCGCCAGGGCGAGCGAGGGGTGCATCTCGATGTCGGCCAGGTTGGCGAGCCAGACGAGCGTGGCGATGTCGTCGCAGAGGACGAAGTCGATGTCGCGGTCGCCGGTCGGGATGACCTTGGACCGCACCCATTTCGGCGCGTGCGACGGCTTCTGCTTCTCGTAGAAGTGCTTGCCCTCGACGCCGTTGGGATAGCGCTTGAGAGTCAGCGCGCGGCCGTGCAGGTGGGGCAGCAGCGCCGGCGCGACGCGCGTGTAGTAGTCGATGACCTGGCCCTTGGTGAAGCCGGTCGCGGGGTAGAGGACCTTGTCGAGGTTCGACAGCTTCAGCCGCCGGCCCTCGACGTCGACCTCGGGCGCCACCTACTTCTTGGCTGCCGGCTTCTTCTTGGCCGGCGCGCGCTTCTTCGCCGGCGCCTTGGCCTTGGCGGCGGGCTTCTTGGCCGGCGTGGCCTTCGACTTGGCGCCGCCCTTGGCCTTGCCGCCGTCGCTGGAGCCTGCCCCGCCACCGTTCGACGCCGCGGCGCGCTTGCCCTTCGGCTTGGGCTTCTCTCCCGCCGTCCCGCCCTGGCGCTTCGCGCTCGCGATGCTCGCCTCGAGCGCGGCCATCAGGTCCGGCACCTCCGGCCGCTCCTCCTCCTGCGGCTGGATCGCGATCTCCTCGCCCTCGGCCTTGCGCTCGATCAGGTCGAGCACCTGCTCGCGGTACTCGTCGCGGTACTTCGACGGGTCGAACTCCGAGGCCAGCGACTCGATCAGCTCGCCGGCCATCTTGACCTCGCGCGGGCTCGCCTCGAGCTCGTCGGCGTCGGGAATCTCGTCGAGCGAGTCGGGCGAGATCACCTCGTCGCCGAACAGCATCGTCTCCATGTGCAGCACGCCGTCCTGGGCGCGCAGCGCGACCAGCTGCTCCTTGGAGCGGATGACCACGCGGGCGATCCCGACCCGTCCCGACTCCTCCATCGCCTTGAGCAGCAGCGCGTAGGCCTTGGTCGCTCCCTTGCCCGGCGCGAGGTAGTAGGGGTGGTCGTAGAAGATCGGGTCGATCTGGTCGATCTCGACGAAGTCCTCGATCTCGATCATGTGCGTCTTGCGCGGCTCGACCGACTCGAGCTCCTCCGGCTTGATCACCACGTAGCGGTCCGGCGAGATCTCATAGCCCTTGACGATCCGCTCGTAGGGCACCTCGTCGCCGGTCTTCGGGTTGACCCGCTTCTGCTGGATCCGGGTGTTGTCCTTGCCGTCGAGCTGGTTGAAGCGCACGGTCTTGCGCGAGACCGCCGAGTACAGCTTCACCGGGATGTTCACGAGGCCGAAGCTGATCGCCCCGCTCCAAATTGCCCTTGGCATGCCTCGAACCGTACCCCGTGGCGCAAGCGCCAATCCAGGCTTGGCAGGGATGTTGCGTTCCGTCCGCGGGCCGATTGGGGCTAGCTCTCGCGGACGACGGCCGCGGGGTCGGCGTCGTCGCGCAGGCCTTTGAAGGCGGGGGCGCGCAGGGTGCCGGTGCGGGTCCACTCGCGCAGCTCGACCTCGGCGACCAGGTCGGGCTCGACGAAGAGCGTGCCGCGCGGGGGCTGGCGGCCTTCGAAGGGGGAGGAGTCCCGGCGGCGCTCGGTCAGCTCCCGCGTGAGCAGGGCGAGCATGCTCTCGTCGAAGCCGGTGCCGACCTTCCCGACGTAGCGGAGCTTGCCCTCGTCGTCGTGGACGCCGACGCAGAGGGCGCCGAAGCTGCCGGCGCGCTTGCCCTCGCCGCGCGCCCAGCCACCGATCACGACCTCCTGACGCAGGACGTTCTTGATCTTGATCCAGGCGCCGGAGCGGCGGCCGGGCTCGTAGGTCGAGTCGAGCCGCTTGGCCACGATCCCCTCGAGTCCCTGCTCGCGCGTCGCGTGCAGCAGCGCCGCGCCATCGCTCTCGTGGTGGGTAGGCGTGCGCCAGTTGGGCCCGTCGAGCTCGAGCTCTTCGAGCAGCCGGCGGCGGTCGCGGTAGGCCAGCCCCGTCGTCATGTGACCGTCGAGCCAGAGCAGGTCGAAGATCACGTAGGTGACGGGCAGCTGCTTCGAGCGGCGCTTGATCGCCGCCTCGCCGGCCAGGTGCATGCGCGACTGCAGTCGCTCGAAGCTCGGGCGGCCCTGCTCGTCGAAGGCGACGATCTCGCCGTCGAGGATTGCGCGTGTCGAGCCGAGCGCACCGCCGAGCGGGCGCAGCTCGGGATAGCGTGGCCGGTAGTCGGTCCCGTTGCGGCCGGTCAGGTCGAGATGGCCGCGATCGATCCGGGCGACCGCGCGGATGCCGTCCCACTTGACCTCGTAGGCGAACGCGTCTTCGTCGCGCGGCAGCTCGCCGAGCCGCGCCTTCATCGGCTCGATCGCCTCCGGCATCGGCTCCACGCCCGGGGCCGGCGGGTCCATCCGGTGGATCATCCAGTTCTTGCCGCCGGTGCGGAAGAGGACGTAGCGGCCCTGCACGCGCTCGCCGTGGAAGACCGCCATCACCTCGTCGTCGCGCCACTTCTCGAGCTCGTAGGTGCCGCTGTCCCAGACCGCCATCGTGCCGGCGCCGTAGTTGCCGGCGGGGATCTCGCCCTCGAACTCGAGGTACTTCAGCGGGTGGTCCTCGGTCCGCACTGCGAGCCGGTCCTCCTGCGGGTGGTCGGGAATCCCCCGCGGGACCGCCCAGGACGCCAGCGTCCCCTCGCGCTCTAGACGGAGGTCCCAGTGCAAGTGGCTCGCGTGGTGCTCCTGAACGACGAAGCGCGGCAGGTCGTCGACTGCGGACGCCCCCTCGTCCGTGGGCTCGGGCGTAGCGGCGAAGTCACGCTTGTCGCGGTAATCGCGCAGACGGTCGGCCACGCGTCCATTGTGGCGGGGCGATTCTCGCCGGGGCTAAAGGTGTGGCGGACAGCGGACGACTCAGTGGGCGATGAGCTCGCTGATCCCCCATCTCGACCGGTCCGCCACGCGCGGGCGCGCCGCGCTCCTGCGCCCGCTGCTCGCCGCCCTCGTCCTCTGCGCACTGCTGCTGGCGCTCGCGCCTCCCGGCGCCGACGCCTCGCCCCGCGCGCGGATCAGCGGCTACCTCCCGAACTGCCACGTCGCCACCGCGGTCGCCTCCTTCGCCCCGCGCACCGCGCCGACGATCCGCCTCGCGCGTGCCGCGGTCTGCCTGATCAACGCCCGCCGCAGCGCCCGCGGCCTGCCGCGCCTGCGCATCAACCACCGGCTCAGTCGCGCCGCCCGCTGGCACACCCACGACATGGTGCGGCGCAGCTACTTCGGCCACGTCTCGCAGCGCGGCCGCGACGTCGTCGACCGCCTCTACGGCGCCCGCTACCTCGGCGGCCGCTTCAGCTGGGCCGTCGGCGAGAACCTGGCCTGGGGCTCCGGCTCGCTCGGCACCCCACGCGCGATCGTCCGCGCCTGGATGGACAGCCCCGGCCACCGCCGCAACATGCTCGACCGCCGCTACCGCGAGATCGGCATCGGCGTCATCGCCGCCGGCCCCGTCCAGACCGAGATCCCCGCCGCGACCTACACGACCACCTTCGGCGTCCGCCGCTAGCGCCGGCGCCCGTACGGACGCGCCTGGCCGCTTGCCGCCCGCGCGATGAGGGATTGGCATCGCCTGGGCCCCACAAACGTTCATCGGACGCGCGGGGTTGTGAGCAGGAAGCGCCGATGAAGGATTCGCGTCGCCTGGGCCCCACAAGCCTTCATCGGACGCATGGGGTTGTGAGCAGGAAGCGCCGATGAGGGATTGACGTCGCTTAGACAGCACAAACCCTCGTCGGAGCGTGGGCGGTAGGCGCGAAGCGCCGATGACGGGTTGGCATCGCCTGGACAGCGCAACCGCTCATCGACTCGAAGGGCGACGCGTGCGGAGCGCTGGATGAGGGGTTGGCATCGCCTAGACAGCACAACCTCTCATCGGCGCGAAGGGCGATGCGTGCGGAGCGCTGGATGAGGGGTTGGCATCGCCTGGGCCCCACAAACGTTCATCGGACGCCGCGAGCGCTATCGAGGGTGCTGCTAGCGGCGCCGTATCCTTGCGAAGGATGCGTGCCGTCCCCCCAGCCGGCCTGACTGAGCCGCAGCGGGCGGCCGTGAGCCACCCCGGTGGCGCGCTGGCGGTGACAGGTGGGGCGGGGTCGGGCAAGACGACCGTGCTCGCCCACCGGTTCGCGTGGCTGGCGGCGCGGGAGCGCGCCGGAGCGACCCGCCCGGAGCGACTGCTGATGCTCGTCCACTCCGCCCACGCGCGCGAGGAGATGTGCGGGCTGCTTGGCGAGCTGGTCGAGCCGCCCTACGACGAGCTGCACGTCCAGACCTTCGACGAGCTGTGCCGGGCGCTGCTCGCCGACGAGGCGCTCGAGGCGGGGCTCGACCCGCTCTTCGTGCCGATGACCCGCGCCGACCGCGTGGCGCTCCTGCTCGACCGGATCGGCGACCTGACGCTGCGCCACCACGAGATCCGCGGCAACCCGGCGCCCCTGCTCGCCAGCTTCGTCGAGCGGATCGACCGGCTGAAGGAGCAGATGACCTCGCCCGAGGAGCTGCTCGAGCGGACGCGGGCGGAGCTCGCGGCGGCGGCCGAGGCCAGCGACGCGGCGCGCGCGCTCGCCGCCCGCGAGGTCGAGCTCGCCCAGCTCTACGCCGACCACGACCGGCTGCTCGCCGAGCGCGGCGCGCTCGACAGCGGCGACCTCGTCCTGACCGCCTTCCGCCTCCTGCACGAGCGCCCCCACGTCCGCGAGCGCGCCGCGCGCCGCTTCGACCACGTGCTCGTCGACGAGTACCAGGAGGCCACCTTCGCCCAGGGGATGGTGCTGCGCCTGCTCTGCGAGGAGCACGGCCAGATCACCGTCGCCGGTGACGACGCTCAGACGCTGCGCAGCTTCGGCGACGTCGGCGGCCGCAACCTCGCCGACTTCCCGCGCGAGTACGCGGACGCGACCGTCGTCGACCTCGGCCCGAGCCGGCGCTGCCCCGAGCCGATCGCGCAGGTCGCCACCGCCGTCGCGCCTCCCGGTGACGCCGGTCAGATGCAGGATTCGCATCGCCCAGGGGGCGCAATCCCGCATCTGACGGAAGCGGAGGGCCGCCCGACCGGTCAGATGCAGGATTCGCATCGCCAAGGAGGCACAAGCGTGCATCGGGCGGTCGAGGGCGGCGACGTCCGCTTCTGGCGCTGCGCGTCCGAGCGCGCCCAGGCTCAGGCCGTGGCGTTGCATGTCGAGCGACTCCTCGCCGGCGGTGCCGACCCCGCCGCGATCGCCGTCCTCGTCCGCTCCGCGGCCGACGACGGCACGGCCGTCGGCGGGGCGCTCGAGCAGCGCGCGATCCCGTTCCGAGTCCACGGCCCGGGCGCCTACTTCCAGCGCGCCGAGGTACGCGACGTGCTCGCCTGGCTGCGGCTGCTCGCCGATCCCGCCGACTCCGGCGCCGCCGTCCGCGTGCTGACCCGCCCGCCGATCGGGCTGCACTCGGTCGACATCGCGCGGCTCACCCAGCTCGCCCGCCGCCGCAAGGTCGACATGCCGTCGGCCGTCGCCGCCGCGCTCGAGGGGCCGCAGCTCTCACCCGAGGGCCGCGACCGTGCCCAGTCATTCCTCGACCTCTACCGCGCCGCCGCCCGCGCCTTCGAGAGCCGCCGCCCCGACGCCTTCGTCCTGCGGCTGATCGAGCGCGTCGGCATCCGCCGCCAGCAGGTGTTCGCCACCCAGGCCGACACCGTCGAGCGGCTGCGCAACATCGCCCGCCTGCCCGAGCTCGCCACCGCCTACATGCGCCGCGAGCCGAACGCCACGCCGCGCGACTTCACCCGCTACCTCAAGGCCGTCGCCGACTCGGGCCTGCCCGAGACCGAGGCCACCGGCCCCGCCGGCGCCCCCGCCGTCGCGATCCTCGGCATCGACGACGCCAAGGGCCGCGAGCTCGACCACGTCTTCGTGCTCGGCTTGTCCGCGACGCGGATGCCCGGCCGCGCCCCGACCGCCGCGGCAGGCGGCCCGGATGCCGCGCCGCGCGGCGCCGCGACCCACGAGCAGGCGATGCGCCGCCGCCTCCACATCGCCCTCACGCGCGCGCGCAAGAGCCTCGTCCTCTCCTGGTCCGACGCGCCGAACGGCTCGCCCGCGCACCCGTCGCCCTTCTACGAGGAGGCCCGCACCGCCGCCGGCGCCCCCGAGGAGCGGCTCGAGGAGGAGCTCTTCGGGCCGGCCGAGGGCCTGCACTCGACCTTCCGGATCATGCGCGACGAGCTGCTCGACACCGTCCAGCGGGTCGGCGGCCGGCTTGGTGAGATGCGCCTCGACACGACGCTCGACGTCTCGCAGGCCGTCGCGCGCTACCTCGAGCTGCTCAAGGTCGCCGCCCTGATCGAGCGCTCGAAGGACGGTCAGCCGCTCGACGACGCGATCTCCGAGGTCAACCAGCTGCTCGCCGCCGGCGCCTCCGCCGAGCAGCGCGCCGTGCTCGAGTCCTCGGCCCTGGACGACTGGCTGCGCGACACCGGGCGCGACCCCGATCGCCGTCCGGTCGCCGGCGACGACCACGCCGGGCCCTCGCTCGACCCCTTCATCCCGCGCCGCCGCGGGGCGGGCGCGCCGGAGGACGGCCTGATGCTCTCGGCGTCGGACATCGAGACCTACCGCCTCTGCCCGCTGAAGTACAAGTTCGGCCGCGTCTTTCGGATCCCGCAGGAGTCGACGATCCATCAGCGCTTCGGGATCGCCCTGCACACCGTGCTCGAGCGCTTCCACAAGGCGCCCGACGCCGGTCGCGAGACGCTCTTCGAGCTGTTCGAGTCCTCATGGCGCCGCGGCGGCTTCGGCGACTCCGACGACGAGCTGCAGTTTCGCGAGCGCGGCATCGAGGCGCTCGAGCGCTACTGGGAGAACACGCGCGACCAGGAGGGCGAGCCGGTCTGGTTCGAGCGCAGCTTCTCCTTCCAGCTCGGCCCGCACGTGATCCGCGGCCGCGTCGACCGCGTCGACCGCCGCCCCGACGGCAGCTACGAGGTCATCGACTACAAGACCGGCCGCTCCAAGACCGCCGCCGAGCTCCAGAGCGACGTCCAGCTCTCGATCTACCAGATGGGCGCGCGCGAGTCCTGGGGCATCGAGACCTCGGCCCACTCCTACTACTACGTCATGACCGCCGAGAAGGTCCCCGTCGCCCACTCCGATGCCGAGCTCGACCGCGTTCGCGCCACGATCGAGGAGATCGGCGCCGGCATCTCGCGCCAGGACTTCCAGCCCACGCCGAGCCACGAGATCTGCTCGTTCTGCGACTTCCGCATCATCTGCCCAGCGGCCGAGCGTTGAAGCCGCGATCGTCTCCAAACGCACCGATTTGCGGGCATTTGACGCCGGGTACAGCGATGTCTATACTCGGCGTGGATTCAGTGGTCTGACCACTGGGTTTGCCGCGCCGGGGCCCTCCGGGCTCCGGCGCACCCTAACCTCGCCGTTGCCTCAGGAAGCGCTGGAAGTCCGAGGCGATCATGTCGGCGGAGGGAATGTTGGGCTCGAGTGCGTCGTCCTCGGCGACCTCGTCCATCGCCGACTCGAGCCGCTCCACGAAGGCCTTTACCTCGGGGTCGCTGGCGACGGCGGCGTTGACCTGACGCTCGTAGTCCTCGGCCGCCTCCTCGAGGTCGGTCGCGTCGACCGCGAGGCCGGCGGCGCCCTCGAACGCTCGCACCAGCGCCAGCGCGACCTTCGGGTTCGGAGCCGCCGCGACGTAGTGCGGCACCGACGCCCAGAGGCTGACGCTCGGCAGCCCCATGCGCCCCGCCTCGTAGTTCAGCACCCCGGTGATTCCCGTCGGCCCCTCGTAGCTCGTCGGCGAGAAGCCGAGCCGGTCGAGCAGCGCGGTGTCGGAGCCGATCCCCGTTTCGTGGACCGGACGCGAGTGCGGCACATCGGCGAGCAGCGAGCCGAGCGTCACGACGCGACGCACATCGAGCTCCTGGGCGATCGTGATCACCGTCTCGCAGTAGCGGCGCCAGCGCAGCGCCGGCTCAGGCCCCTGGACGACGATGAGGTCGTTGTCGGCGCCGCGCACCTCGGCCGCCGCGATCGTCGTCGCCGGCCAGTCGATCTCGCGCGTGCGGCTGTCGACCAGCCGCGCCGTCGGCCGCGTCTCGGTGAAGTCGAGGTAGTCCTCGAGCTCGATCCGCGCGACCTCGGCCGGCTCGAAGCGCGAGCGGATGAACTCGACCGCGGCGGACGCCGCGTCACCCGCGTCGTTCCATCCCCCGAAGGCCGCGACGAGCACGGGGCGACGCAAAGCGGGCCGATGGGTCCAGACGACGTCGTTCAAGTCCCCACCCACGGTATCGCGCGACGGTAGCCTCTACCGGCAGTGGTCGATCTGATCATCTACGCAGTCCCGGCGTTCGTCCTGCTGCTGGTCGTCGAGGCGGTCTCGTTTCGCGTCGCCCAGCGCGAGGACCTCAAGGGCTACGACCTGCGCGACACGCGCACCAGCCTCAGCATGGGGATCGGCAACGTGATCATCAACACGGGCTGGAAGGCGATCGTGCTGCTGATCTACGTCGGCCTCTACGAGCTGACGCCGCTGCGCGTTCCCGACGACGCCTGGTGGGCCTGGGTGGCGCTCTTCTTCCTCGACGACTTCGCCTACTACTGGTTCCACCGCATCAGCCACGAGGTGCGCGTCTTCTGGGCGAGCCACGTCGTCCACCACAGCTCGCAGTACTTCAACCTCTCGACCGCGCTGCGCCAGACCTGGACGCCGATGACCTACTTCCCGTTCTGGGCGCCGATCGCGCTGCTCGGCTTCAAGCCGTGGATGATCTTCACGATGCAGGCGATCAGCCTGATGTACCAGTTCTGGATCCACACCGAGCGGATCCACAAGCTTCCGCGCTGGTTCGAGTACATCTTCAACACGCCCTCGCACCACCGTGTCCACCACGGCTCCAACGACATGTACCTCGATCGCAACTACGCCGGGATCCTGATCGTCTGGGACCGGATGTTCGGGACCTTCCAGGGCGAGGACGAGCCGGTCAGGTACGGCCTGACCAAGAACCTGCGCACCTTCAGCCCGCCGAAGGTCGCCTTCCACGAGTGGATCGCGGTCTGGCGCGACGTGCGCGGCGCGCGCAACTGGCGCGAGCGCCTCGGCTACGCCTTCGGCGGCCCCGCCTGGACGCCCGACCAGCCCGACGAGCGCGGACTGTTGCACGCGACCCAAGGAGGAGAGCAGCAGTGACCGAGCTGGACCTACGCACGCGCGGCCAGGTCGCCGCCGAGATCACCAACGGAATCGTCAAGCTGTTCAGCGAGTACTACGGCCGCGGACCGGTGAAGGCCAAGACCTTCGTCTTCGAGAACTACACGATGACCGTGCTCGAGGACACGCTGACGACCTCGGAGTCGACGCTCGTCGAGGCCGGCCGCGAGGAGATCGTGCGCGAGTTCCGGCTCAGCTTCCAGTCGGAGATGTGCGAGTCGTTCCACGCGGTCGTCGAGCACGCCACCGGCTGCAAGGTCGTCACCTACCAGAGCCAGATCGCCTTCAACCCCGACGCCTGCTTCGAGATCTTCGTCCTCGACCGTCCGCCGACGATCGCCGAGGACGGGCAGGACTAGGAGGAGCGCAGCTCGGACACGTCGTCGACGAGCTCGAGCTGCTCGTCGAGGCGGGTGATCGAGAAGACGCGCTGGACGGAGTCCGGCCCCCGCACGACGACGAAGCGCCGGTTCTCGCGCCGTGCGCGCTGGTCCGCGCTGACGATCACGCGCAGGCCGCTCGAGTCGAGGAAGGTCAGGCGCGAGAGGTCGAGCGCGACCGTCGCCGGTCCCCCGCCCTCGACGCGGGTCAGCTCCTGCTCGACCTGGTTGATGGTCGAGAGGTCCAGCTCTCCCGTGAGGACGACGTGGGCCAGGCCGTCGTGCTCGTGCGCCTCGATCTGTAGGAGCGTCACGGGCGCAACCTATCCGTTCCGCGCCCCCAACGCGCGCTTGGCGAGGCGCCATG
This sequence comes from Thermoleophilaceae bacterium, assembly GCA_036259535.1. Taxonomy (GTDB): domain Bacteria; phylum Actinomycetota; class Thermoleophilia; order Solirubrobacterales; family Thermoleophilaceae; genus JAAYBF01. The sequence continues at coordinate 23,886 of DATABO010000096.1, read as the reverse complement.
CAAAGAAGATCTGGACGGCGGCGAACGACAGCTCCAGCGCTCGCTCGCTGACGGCGTTGGCCAGCACCGTCCCGCCGAGCACCCCGAGCGGAGAGAGGGCGCCGACGATCAGGCCGTCGCGGACGCGCACGTTGCCGTAGCCGCGCTGGCGCCAGGCGCCGACGACGGCGACGAACACCACGGCGACCAGCGACGTCGACAGCGCGTCGAGCTGCGACAGCCCGAGGAAGAAGACCAGGCCCGGCACGAACAGAACGCCGCCACCGACGCCGACCAGCCCGCCGAGCATCCCGGCGCAGAAGCCGATTGCGAGCAGCCCGGCGAGGTCGAGCCCGTCCATCAGACGACCAGCACCGCGGCCGAGACGACCAGCAGGACGGCGAAGATCGCCGCGACCGCGCGCTCCGGGATGCGCTGCTGCAGCGCCGCCCCGGCGATCACGCCCGCGACGGCCGGAAGCCCGATCAGGACGCCCTCGTCGAGATGGACGTTGCCGTAGCTTCCCTGAGCCGTCGCGGCGAGCGCGGCGATCACGACGATCGCCAGCAGCGACGTGCCCGTCGCCTCGCGCTCGCCGTAGCCGAACCAGAGGATCAGCAGCGGCACGATCACCGTCCCGCCGCCGACGCCGAACAGCCCGCTGAAGACGCCTCCCACCGTGGCGATCACGACGAGCTTCGGCAGTCGGGACGCCATCGCGAGGCATACTACGTCCAGTGTCCGCGCCCACGGCAGAGACGCTGCGGGAGAGCCTGCGCCCGCTGACCGAGGACCCCGAGCGGTCCGCGGTCTTCTGCGACATCGACGGCACGCTGGCGCCGATCGTCCGGCGGCCCGAGGAGGCCCACGTGCGCGAGGAGATCTCGCTGCTGCTGAGCCGGCTCGGACGGCGCTACGGCTGCGTCGCCTGCGTGTCGGGACGGCCGGTCGCCGAGGCGCGGCGGCTAGTCGGGGTGGGAAGCATCGCCTACGCGGGGTCGCATGGGGCGGAGCTGCTCCACGCGGGCGAGAAGAGGCCGGCGCTGGCGCCGGCGTTCGCGAGCTGGGAGGGTCGCGTGCGCCGCTTCGTGACCGCGCGCCAGAGCGTCCGCGAGCTGAAGCTGCTGCGGATCAGGATCGAGGACAAGGGGCCGATCAAGGCGTTCCACTGGCGCGACGTCCCCGACGAGGGCGCGGCCGAGAGCTGGCTCGCCAACGTCGCCCAGGAGGCGGAGGCCGAGGGGTTCGCCACCCACTGGGGCCGCAAGGTGCTCGAGATCCGCCCGCCGGTGCCGATCGACAAGGGCCAGGCCGTTCGCACGCTGGTCGAGGAGACGCGGGCGTCGTGCGCACTCTTCGCCGGCGACGACGTCACCGACCTCGACGCCTACGACGCGCTCGACGCCCTCGTGGCGGCCGGGACGCTCGCCGGCGCCGTGCGCGTCGGCGTCCGCTCGGCCGAGGGCCCGCCGGCGATCGTCGAGCGCGCCGATGTGGTCGTCGACGGCGTCAGCGGCATGGTCGACGTCCTGACGGCGCTCGCCGAGTAGATGCTCTTCCGGGACTTCCTGCGCGTGGCGGTGATGCTGTTCGGCGGCGCCGGCACGGCGCTCGCCATCGTCGCGATCGCCGGCGCCAGCGGCGAGGACAGCACGCTGCCCGTCTACGTCGCGGTCGGCTGGTGGGTCGTCGCCGCGGTGGTCGGCCTTTGGCTCGGCCGCCGCAACGCCCCGACCCAGCAGATCGGCCGGCTGCTGGCCAGCGCGCGCAACACCAACATGCTCCCCGAGGTCGAGCCGGGAGCGATCGTCTTCAACCGCCTCTGGCCACTCGCCGCAGTCACCGTGATCTCCGGCGGCGTCGCCTTCCTGCTGCCGCAGATCCCGGCGATCGCCGCCGGCTACGCGATCGCCGTGGCGCTCACCTGGCGCAAGCAGGCCCGGGCCGTCCAGGCGATCGAGGAGCGCGACGGCGTCCAGTTCCACTTCGACCGCACGCCGCCGTTCGGCGCGCCGAAGCTGATCCGCACGCCGGGCCTGCGCAAGGTCGAGTCGACACAAGACGCCACACCGGCCGTCAAACCTCTGTAGGCTCGGTCGAGGAGGGAGTCGAAGCCAGGGAGGGAGCTTTGAGCATGCTTGGAGGGAACCGTGGGCGACGCACGCAGGCGCTGTGCGCGCTCGTGGCGGTCGCTGCGATCGCGGCCGCCGGATGTGGCGGCGACGACGAGGATGGCTCCGCCGACGCGAAGCCGAAGTTCTCCGCTGCCAGCGAGCCGTCGAAGACGTTCATCGAGCGGATGGCGAAGCTGCTCGAGACGACGACCGAGAAGAAGGACTGCCCACTTCTCGAGCAGATCAACCAGCGCTCGTTCACGCGCTTCCCCTGCCCTCCACCGAAGGAGCTGCGCCAGAGCATGGCGCGCTTCGACGTCGTCGAGACCGAGGTCTACGGCACCGGGGCGGTCGTCGACTACAAGTCCGGCACGGCGAAGGACGGCGCAGCGGTCGTGATGTTCGTCGCGCCCGATCGCGAGTGGGGAATCAGCCGCTTTGGGATCATCACCGAGCCGAGCGTGGGCACCAGCGACGCGGACAGTCGCGATGGGTATGCCAAGGCCGTCGACGACTACCTGGCCGCCGTTCGCGACCGGGACTGCAAGGCGTTCGTCAAGGTCGCGTTCACCAACGGCGCCGACGCGAAGACGGCCTGCAGGACGAGCTTCAAGGGCACCGAGGATCTGGCGAAGCGCCTAAAGGCCAACCCCTCGGTGAAGCCGAAGTACGAGGGTGGCAACAGCAGCTATGGCTTCTTCACGCTCGAGACCAAGAAGCCGAAGCCGGAGAACCTGACGATCAGCGTCATCAAGTCGACCACCGAGTCGGCCGCTCCCTACGTGGTGCTCGACGCGGCCCCGAGCCCGACCGCCGCCGAGCAGCGCCAGGTGATCGAGCAGTTCAAGAAGCAGCAGCGCCAGAAGAAGCCGCCGAATCAGCCCGAGACGTCGCCGTCGCGCAAGGCCGATCCGCCGCCGGTACGCACCAGCTGATCCCAGCTACGCGTGTTCGCCACGTCGTCCGCCGTCAGCCAGGCGCGGCGGGCCGTGGCGATCCCGTAGCGGATGACCGCCAGCGTCTCGGCGCGGTGGGCGTCCGAGTCGATCACGAGCTTGACGCCGGCCGCCGCGGCTGCGCGAGCGTGGACGTCATGCAGGTCCCGCCGGTTCGGGTTGGCGTTGATCTCCAGGAACGTGTCGGTGCGCGCGGCGGCCTCGATCACGCGGTCCATGTCGACCGCGTAGGGCTCGCGGCGGCCGAGCATCCGGCCGGTCGGGTGGCCGATCGCTCGGACGAGCGGGTTCTCGATCGCGGTGACGATCCGCTTGGTCATGTCGTCCTCGGACATGCGAAACGAGGTGTGGGCGCTCGCGATCACCCAGTCGAGCTCGGCGAGCAGCTCGTCGGAGTAGTCGAGCGAGCCGTCCGGCAGGATGTTGACCTCGCTGCCTGACAGGACGGTGAAGCCGTCGAGCTGCTCGTTGGCCTCGGCCACGCGCTCGATCTGACGGACCAGCTCGCCCGGGGAGACGTGGTTGCCGAAGCCGTGGGTCGCCGAGTGGTCGGTGATCGCCAGGTACTCGTAGCCGCGCGCCTGGGCGGCACGCGCCATCTCGAGGACGGTCTGGTGGCCGTCCGAGGCGGTCGTGTGGCAGTGCAGGTCGCCGCGGATGTCGTCGAGGGCGATCAGGTCGGGGAGCGTCCCGGCCCGGGCGGCCTCCAGCTCGCCGCGGTCCTCGCGCAGCTCGGGCTCGATGTAGGCCATGCCGAGCCGCTCGTAGACCGCGGCCTCGGTCGAGCAGGACAGCGTCTCGCCGGTCGCGTCGTCGAGGATCCCGTACTCGCTGACGTGCAGGCCGCGCTTGACGGCCGCGGTGCGCAGCGCCTCGTTGTGGCGACCCGAGCCGGTGAAGTGCTGGAGCAGGTTGCCGAAGCGGTCGGGGGTCACGATGCGCAGGTCGACCGCCAGGCCCTGGTGGGTGATCGCCTTGGCTCCGGCGGCTCCGCTCGTCGTGACGTCGTCGATCTGCGGCAGCGCCGCGAAGCCGTCGGTCAGCGCCTGGGGGTCGTCGGTCGCCGCGACGATGTCGAGGTCCTTGCAGGTGTCGGCCCAGCGGCGCGCGCTGCCGGCCAGCTCGACGTGGACGGCGGCGGGGTGCTCGCGCAGGCACGCGACCATCTCCTCGCCGACCGCGCGCGCGGTCGAGAGCAGGACGCGCGCCTGGATCGACCCGTCGGCCCCGGCCGCCAGCGCGGCGACGATCTTCTCCTCGGCCTTCGCGCCGAAGCCGGGAACGGTGCGAATTTGCTGTGCCTCGGCGGCCTCGCGCAGCTGGTCGATCGTCTCGATCCCGAGCGCGTCGTGGAGCTGGCGCGCGCGCTTGGGGCCGAGGCCGGGGAGCCTCGTCACCCTGATCAGCCCGGGCGGGATCCGCTCCTTGAGCTTGACCGCCGCCGGAATCTCGCCGTCGAGCAGCAGCGCGTCGATCTTCTCGGCGATCGTCTTGCCGATCCCCGGCAGCTCCGCCGCCCGCCCCTGGCGCGCCAGCTCGGCGACCGAGACACCCGAGTCGCGGATCGCCTTCGCCGCGTTGCGGTAGGCGAGCACGCGGTAGACGACCGCGCCGTCGAGCTCGTAGAGCGTCCCGAGCTCGTCGAACGCCGCTGCGATCTCAGCGTTCTTCATAGCCCTGTTCTAGCGGCTCGCGCTCGATGAACGGCGCTCGCTCGATGAAGGATTGTGCAGTCCAGGCGATGCAGATCCAACAGCGGGCGGTCGGGCGAGCCGGCCGCTCCGCCTTCAGCTCGCGCCGCTGTAGCCGCCGTCGAGCGGGATGACGGTGCCGGTCAGGTAGGCGCCGGCGCGCGAGCAGAGGAAGATCGTCAGGCCGGCGACGTCCTCGGGCGCGCCGATCCGGCCCAGCGGGATGGTCTGCTCGACGACCGCGCGCGTGTCGGGATTGTCCAAGACGAACGCCATCATCTTGCTCGGGAACGGGCCGGGGGCGATTGCGTTGACGGTGATCTGCTCCGCCGCGAGCCGCTTCGCGAGGTGGCGGGTGAGCTGGTGGACCGCCGCCTTGCTGGCGCTGTAGGCGTAGGACTCCATCATCGGCGGCCTCAGCCCGTCGACCGAGCCGATGTTGATCACCCGCGCCGGGTCCTCGGCCGTCGCGCTCGCGCGCAGCAGGTCGAGTGCCGCGACGGTCAGCTGGAAGACGCCGCGCACGTTGGTGTCCAGCACGCGGTCCCAGGCCTTGTCCGGATAGGTGTCGATCGACTCGCCCCAACTCGCGCCCGCGTTGTTGACGAGGATGTCGAGTCGGTCGAAGCGCTCGCGGACAGCGTCGGCGAGCGCGGTTGCCCCGGCTTGGGACGACAGGTCGGCCGGCACGGCAGTGCAGGCGCCGATCTGCGACAGCTCCTCGGCGGCCGCTTCGAGCTGGTCGGCCTTCCTCGACGAGATCACAACCTCGGCGCCGGCCTCGAGCAGGCCCCGGGCGATCATCAGCCCGATTCCCCGCGACCCGCCGGTGACCACCGCGGTCTTCCCCTCGACTGAGAACAGATCTCCCGCCACGCGTCGGGAACCTATCGCCCCACGGCCCCGCGGTCGCGCTGCATAGGGTGTCGCCACCATGGCGGGCGTCTGGCTCATCCTCCCGACCTACGACGAGGCCGAGAACATCGAGGCGATCGTCGCCGCCGCGCTGCCGCAGCTCGCGGCGACCGGGCGCGAGCACCACGTCCTCGTCGTCGACGACGGGTCGCCGGACGGGACGGGTGAGATCGCCGACCGGCTCGCGGCCGAGGACCAGCGCGTCGAGGTGCTGCACCGCACGTCGAAGGACGGCATCGGCCCCGCCTACCTCGCCGGCTTCGCCCACGCGCTCGCCGCCGGCGCGGACCTGCTGATGGAGATGGACTCCGACTTCTCGCACGACCCCGCAGACATCCCGCGCCTGGTCGCGGCCGCCGACCGCGCGGACCTCGTGCTCGGCTCGCGCTACGTCCCGGGCGGCGGCGTGACCGACTGGGGCCTCGGCCGTCGCCTGATCAGCCGCGGCGGCTCGCTCTACGCCAAGCTGCTGCTCGGCGTCCCGGTCGACGACCTGACCGGCGGCTTCAAGTGCTTCCGCCGCAGCGTCCTGGAGACGCTCGACCTCTCAGGAGTCGGCACCGACGGCTACGGCTTCCAGATCGAGGTGACCTACCGAGCGATCAAGGCCGGCTTCCGCGTCGAGGAGGTGCCGATCCTCTTCCGCGACCGCCGCGTCGGATCCTCCAAGATGTCCTGGCGGATCGCCGTCGAGGCGTTCTGGAAGGTCCCGCTGCTGCGCTGGCGCGTGCGCGGCTAGGCGGCCGGCCCGCCCACTCGCTCAGCGCGAGCAGTAGGCCGCCACGAGGCCACGCGAGCGCCGCAGCCCCCGCAGGTCGCGCCTCAGCTTGCGGCGCAGCTGGCCGGTGGCGGCTCCCCGCGCCGCGGCCCTGGCAAGCGCCCGCTCGTCAGCAACCACGCGCCGCGCGTTGCGCCGCGTCGCCCGGCGAGCGTCGGCACATCCTTGCTTGACCTCCGCCGCCGACATGATCGCCTCCTCCGGGCCGACCTGAACCACGGTCGCGGACCGGATGCAGGAGTCGGCGCCGGTCAGCGACAGCGCGCCGTTGACGATCTCGACGTACAGCCGCGCGCCGCCCCGTGGCCGGTGGAGGAGGTGAGCGATGGTCCCGCGCGTGCCTATGTATGAGGTCAGCTCGCGCCCGCGGGCGCTCCTCAGCGTCACCTCGTGAGTGGCGCAGAAGGCTCCGTAGACGACGGTCTGCACGTCGACGCGGCGGGTCCCCGGACGGACGTAGAAGCGCAGCCAATCCGAGTCGTTGGCCGTCTCGAGCTCGGAGTGGTACCAGGCGCCGGCGACCAGTGGGCCGCCCGCGGTCGCGCGACTGTCGTTCGGCTCGGCCGTCCCCTTGATCGGCAGCTTGCCGGGCCCCGTCACGACCGCCGCGGCGGGATCGACACGGAAGCGGTACCCGGCGTCGGCCTGGCAGCCGATGAAGTTGGCCTGCCAGACGTGCACGTAGAAGGTGGACTCGCCGGAGTCGCTCGTGAAGTCGGACGGGATCCGCGAGCCGTTGGCGTTCGTCAGCTCCGCCGACGCGCAGCTGCCGAAGGTCCCGCCTTGCGTCGAGCCGGGCCCCGTCAGCTGGGCGGACGTCAGATGGAGCTGGTGCGCCCCGTCCACGTGGAAGACGTACCAGTCGTCGGTGTCCGCCGGGCCGACCGTGCCCTGGATGTCCTGGCCGCCGAAGATCGGTCCCTCGGCCATGAAGACGGCGCCGTTCGGCTCGACGTCGGCGAGCGCCGCCGGCGCTGCCGCGGCCGTCCCCAGCAGCAGGGCCCCGACGATCCCGACCGCCACCCGTGTCCGCGTCTTCCAGTGCAAGGCCAAACCCCCGCTGTCGTCCGATTTACCCCCGGCGCCGGCGCGCGCGGGTTGCCGAGTATCCCAACCCGGGTAGACGACGGAAGTCGCGGGTAGGCTCCCGTGAGCGGTCGTGGAGCTGCACCACGCCGACGCTATACTTTCTGAAGCATTGAACCCGAAACCCACGCGCGCAAGGAGCCAAATGGCCGGTCTCGACGCAGTCACCGACAACAACTTCCAGGCCGAGGTCGTAGAGGCCGACAAGCCGGTGCTGGTCGACTTCTGGGCGCCGTGGTGCGGCCCCTGCCGCGTGGTGGCACCCCATCTCGAGGAGCTCGCGGGCGAGCGCGACGACCTGAAGATCGTCAAGCTCAACGTCGACGAGAACCCGCAGACCGCGGCCAGCTTCAACGTCATGTCGATCCCAACGCTGCTGCTGTTCAAGAACGGCGCGGTGGCGCACCAGATCGTCGGCGCGCTGCCGAAAAGCCGGCTGGTGCAGGAGATCGAGCCGGCGCTGGCGGCCTGAGCCGGGGCGATTAGGGGGACGCGATGCCGATCGTCACCATCGAGTGGTACGAGGGCCGCTCGGCCGAGCAGAAGCGCGAGATCGCCGAGCGGCTCACCGACCTCCTCGTCGAGGTTGGCAAGACCCAGCCCGACCACGTCTGGATCCGCTTCAAGGACTCCAAGCAGTCCGACTGGGCGATGGGCGGCAAGGTCCAAGGCTCCGGCGCCGAGCCTGCACTCGGGCCGCCGGACTGATCTCGGCGGCTAGCCCGCCGCGTTGGCGACCTGCTCGAAGACCTCGCGCAGCGGGCGCGCCGCGAGCTGCTCGGGGCGGGGCTTGGCGTCGTTGTCGAGAAAGCGCATCAGGCGGATCTTGCCGCGGCCGTCGCCGGGGTCGCGCAGCGCCTCGTCGACGAGCGGCTCGCCGTTGATCTCCAGACAGGTGACGTCGCCGTCGGGAAACGAGCAGCAGCCGGTGTTGAAGTAGCACGGCGGGTCGATCGCCGGCGGCGTGTACGGGTCTCCGCGCAGTGCCGCGCGCACGAGCTCGAGCTCCGCTCTCAGCTCGGCCCGGCGGGTCGGGTCCGGCTCCGTCTCGAGCCGCTGCGCCAGGTCGCTGGCCTGCTCGGCGGTGGGGTGCGGCGGCGAAGTCCCAGCGAACACCGGCCGGTGCGTGTGCCCGGCGATCAGCACCGGCCGCTCGCCGGGATCGCCGTCGATGACCCGCCGCCGGGCCCAGCGGTACATCGCATGGTCGTGCTTGCCGCGCAGCTCGTGGCTGTCGGCGGGGGTCGTCGCTCGCCAGCCTTGCCAGCGCTGGAGCGCGCGCCAGGCGACGCGCACGGCGATCCGCGAGATCCCGGCCCAGCGGTCGCTGGTCGCCGTTCCCTGATGCCCGTGAGCGAGGAAGAGCATGCCGAGGTCGTCGCCCGCGTCGTCCTCGACGCGCAGCCGCAGCGCCTCTTGGGGAACGCTGCCGTCGAGCCACGGCGCCAGGTGCTTGTCGACGTACCGCCGCTTGCTCCAGTCCAGGTCGTGGTTGCCGTAGAAGCGGCGCAGTCCAGGCCCCTGGGCGAATTGAAGCTCGAGCTCGAGCAGGGCCTCGTACTCCTCCATCACCTCGCCGATCCCGTTCTCCCACAGCTCCTCGACGTCGCCGAGCAGCCACAGTTGGTAGCCCTGCGCGAGGTACCACCCCAGCGCCGCGCTGTAGGCCTGGTGAGAGGCCGCGAAGTCGTCGGCGCCGTCGCCCGCGCCGCGGTGCAGGTCTGAGAGGACGACGGCCTTCAGCTCCGACGCTCTGCAGCTGTCCTTCTCCGCGTTGTCGAACGCCTTGCCCAGGCCCTTGTCGATCGCCCGCTGGTACTCCTCCTCGTCGAGCTTCGACGCACGCTTGAAGAACGCCACGGAACCCTCCTGTCGTCGGCTGTGACCGTGACGCACGCCACGATCGGAGTGACGCTAACAGAAATGGGAGTGCTTCATCGATGGATATCCGTCACTCCGTGACCGACGTCGCGCGAGCGATGCCGATCGCGAGCGTGCGGCCCTCGAGCTCCGCGCTCGTCCCGTCGCCCGGCGCGTCGCCGCTCAAGTAGAGAGAAGTGGTGAGCGTCTCGCCCGCGACGTAGTCCTCGTGCGCGCGGACGGCGTCGAGCAGCACGTCGTCCCCGGAGAGGGCGAGTGAGATCCGGTCCTGGACGTCGAGGCCGGCCTCCTTGCGAGCGTTCTGGACGGCGTGGACGATCTCGCGCGCGAGGGCCTCGCGGCGCAGCTCGTCGTCGAGCTCGAGGTTGAGCGCGACGGCGTGGGTCCCGGCGCGCTCGACCTCGTAGCCCTCGAGCGGCTGCAGGGCGAGCTGGACGTCGTCGGCGCCGAGCGGATGGTCGCGGCCGTCGATCGCGACGTGGACCTCGCCGCCGTCGCGCAGGGTGGCGGCGGCGCGGTCGGCGTCGAGGCCGGCGACGGCGTCGGCGACCTTCGGCATGTCCTTGCCGAAGCGCGGGCCGAGCGTGCGGTAGTTGGGCTTGAGCTCGAAGCGGCCGAGCTCGTCGGCCTGAGAGACGTAGCGGACGCGCTTGACGTTGAGCTCGTCGAGCACCAGCTCCTCGAAGCGGCCGATCGCCTCGCGCTCGCGGTCGGCCGCCACGACTACCGCCTCGCTGAGCGGCTGGCGGACCTTCGCCTTCGCCGCGGCGCGCGCGGCGCGGCCCAGCTCGACGGCGTCGCGGACGATCTGCATCTGCTGCTCGAGCCGCTCGTCGCGCAGCGCGGCGTTCGCCTCCGGGTAGTCGCAGAGGTGGACCGAGGGCTCGCCGCCGTCGAGGTTGTCGTAGATCGCGTCGGCGACGAACGGGGTCAGCGGCGCCAGCAGCTTCGCCGTCGTGGTCAAGCACTCGCGCAGCGTCGCGAACGCGGCCGGGTCGCCGTCCCAGAAGCGCCGGCGCGAGCGGCGGACGTACCAGTTCGAGAGCTCGTCGACGAAGGCGGCGATCGCGCGGCCGGCGGCTGTGGTGTCGTAGTCGTCGAGGCGGTCGATCGCGGTGGCCGTCGTCGCCTGGAGCCGGGACAAAATCCAGCGGTCGAGCTCGGTCAGGTCGAGCCCCTCCAGCCCGGCCGGCTCGACGTCGTTGACGTTGGCGTAGAGCACGAACAGCGAGTACGTGTTCCAGAGCGGCTTCATGAACTGGCGCACCGACTCGCCGACGGTGTCGAGCGAGAAGCGGTAGCCGTCCCAGGGCTGCTTCGAGGTGAAGTAGTACCAGCGGAAGGCGTCGGCGCCGTGCCGGTCGAGGACGTCCCACGGCACGACGACGTTGCCCTTCGACTTCGACATCTTCTGGCCGTCCTCGTCGAGGATCAGGCCGAGGCAGAGCACGGTCTCGTAGGAGGAGCGGCCGAACAGCAGCGTCGAGATCGCCAGCAGCGAGTAGAACCAGCCGCGCGTCTGGTCGAGCGCCTCGCAGATGTAGTCGGCGGGGAACGACTGCTCGAACTCGTCGGCGTTCTCGAACGGCTGGTGCCACTGGGCGAATGGCATCGCGCCGGAGTCCCACCAGACGTCGATCAGGTCGGGGACGCGGCGGAAGACGCGGCCGTCGCGCTCGAAGACGACGTCGTCGACGAAGGGACGGTGGAGGTCGTCGGGCAGCTCGCCGGCCAGCTCGGCCAGCTCCGCGCGCGAGCCGACGCAGATCGTCTCCTCGCCGTCCTCGGAGCGCCAGATCGGCAACGGCGTGCCCCAGTAGCGCTCACGGGAGAGCGCCCAGTCGACGTTGTTCTCGAGCCAGTTGCCGAAGCGCCCGTGCTTGATGTGGTCGGGGTACCAGGTGACTCGCTCGTTGGCGGCCAGGAGCTCGTCCTTTACAGCCGTCGTGCGCACGTACCAGCTCGACTTGGCGTAGTAGAGCAGCGGCGTGTCGCAGCGCCAGCAGTGGGGGTAGGAGTGCTCGTAGCTCTCCTCGCGGAAGAGCAGGCCGCGCTGTGCCAGGTCGGCGATCAGGTCCCTGGTCACCTCCGGGTCCTTGACGAAGCGGCCGCCGAAGCCGGGGCCGTCGCCGTCGGCGTCGCGCACGCGCGCGTCGAACCGCCCGTCGCGGCCGACCGGGTTGTAGAGGCCGGGGATGGCTTCCGCGGCCGCGGTGCCGTGAACGCCGTCCACCGCGTCGGCCTCCGAGGCGTCCGCGGGCTCGCCGGCCGCACCGCCGACCCCCGCCGCGGGATCGAAGATGCCGGCCGCCGCGGCGGCCTCGAAGTCGTCCTCGCCGAAGGCCGGCGCGATGTGGACGAGGCCGGTGCCGTCGTCGGTCGTAACGAAGTCGCCGGCGATCACCGTGAACGCGTTCGGCGGACCGCCGTCGTCCAGCCGGAAGATCGGACCGCGGTAGCGGCGGCCGACCAGCTCCGAGCCGGGGAAGCGGTCGAGGACCTCGGCATCCTCGCCGAGGACGCGGCCGATCAGCGGCTCGGCGACGATCAGCGTCTCGTCGCCCGTCCTGGCGCGGACGTAGGTGACCTCGGGGGCGACGGCGACGGCGACGTTGCCGGGCAGCGTCCACGGCGTCGTGGTCCACACGAGCAGCGACTCGCCATCTGTCGCGTGCTCGGCGTGCGCCGGCGTGCCCGCGGCATCGCCGCTCCCGTGCTCGGCGGTCAGCGGGAAGCGCACGTAGATCGACGGGTCGACGACGTCCTTGTAGCCGAGCGCGACCTCGTGGCTGGAGAGCCCGGTCCCGCAGCGTGGGCAGTACGGCCCGACCTTGTGTCCCTCGTAGAGCAGGCCCTTGTCCCAGACCTGCTTCAGCGACCACCAGACCGACTCGACGTAGTTGTCGTCGAGCGTGTAGTAGGCGTTGTCGGTGTCGATCCAGAAGCCGATCCGCTCAGTCAGGCGGTTCCACTCGTCGATGTAGCGCAGCACCGACTCGCGGCACTTCGCGTTGAACTTGTCGATCCCGTAGTCCTCGATGTCACGCTTGTGCGCGAGGCCGAGCTCCTTCTCGATCTCGAGCTCGACCGGCAGGCCGTGGCAGTCCCAGCCGGCCTTGCGCCGGACCTGGCGGCCGCGCATCGTCTGGTAGCGCGGGAAGACGTCCTTGAACACGCGCGAGAGCACGTGGTGGGAGCCGGGGCGCCCGTTTGCGGTCGGCGGGCCCTCGTAGAAGACGAACGGCTCGGCGCCCTCTCGGCGGCGGACCGACTCGGCGAACACGTCGCGCTCGCGCCAGCGCTCGAGGATCTCCTGCTCGAGGGCGGGGAACGACTGACGCGAGTCGACGGGCTCGTAGCGCGGCATCGGGACGGGGATTCTACGGTCGCCTGTCGGGGTGGCCCCTGGGCAGCCCGGCCGATGCGAGGTATGGTCGGCCGGGGAGGAGAGATGCGCAAGCTTTCAATCGTTGGAGCGGCGGTGCTCGGCGCGGTCGCCGCGGTCGCCATCGGCGCGATCGCCCAGGACGACGTCCAGACGACGTTCACGATCGACGCAGACGTCATCCCGAACAAGGCGGGGACGCCGAAGGACCCACGGGGCGTGACGATCAAGGCGTCGGCGCGCTTCTTCACGCCGCAGGGCGTCGACCCGCCGATCGTCACCCATGGCTACGCGCTCTTCCCGCGCAACGGCGACTACAACCCGCACCTCTATCCGCGCTGTGACAAGCGGACACTCGACCGCGACGGGCCCGGCCGCTGTCCGAAGGGCTCGCAGATCGGGGCGGCGCGCGCGTCCGCCTACGCCGACACGATCATCACCCGCCCACGGATCGAGATCTTCAACGGCGGCCCGAAGGTCGCCTTCGCCTATGTGACCCTCTACCGGCCCGCGCTCGTCCAGACGGCCGTCCCCGCGCGCATCCAGGAGATCCCCCGCGGCAAGTGGAAGTACAAGGTGTCGGTGCGGGTCCCCGAGGTCCTCCAAGTCGTCGCCGGGATCCCGATCGCCGCCCGCTCGTTCAAGGGCTACGTCGGCAAGGGCAACCTGATCGTCACGACCTCGTGCCCCAAGTCACGGCGCTGGCCCTACGAGGTCAAGACCTTCTTCACGATCGGCAAGCCCTACAAGTACCGCGACTCGGTGCCCTGCCGGCCGGCCGACTAGGCCGCGAGGCGGCCCTCAGGCGGCGAGCTTGCGGCAGATGTCGGCGAGGTTGCGCTTCTCGTCGTCGTCGAGGCGGGAGAAGGCGGAGGTGACGCGGTCGGCGTGGGCGGGGAAGAGTCGCTCGACGACCGAGCGGCCGGCGGGGGTCAGGTCGAGCGCCACCGCGCGGCGGTCGCGTTCGAGGCGGTGACGCAGGACGAGGCCGCGCGCCTCGAGCGTCGCGGTGACCTCGGTGGCGTTGGCCTTCGACCAGCCGAGCCGACGGCGCAGCGTGCGCAGCTCGAGCGAGCCGCCGGCGGTGGTCAGGACGACGAGCGCCGAGAACCCGGCGGCCGAGACGCCCTCGCGCTCGAGCTCGGCGGCCAGCACCCGCCGCACCGACGTCTCGGCGCGCATCAGCGCCTGAAGCGCACGGTGCGCGAGCGGGTCGACCACCTCCAAGCTCATCTGCCGCGATGCTAGGCAGGCCGGCGGACGATTCCCGCAAAGTGCGCAAAACCGCCTTCGCTATCCGCCCCCCTGCCCGCCCGATGATGGTTTGTGTCGTCTCCGCGATGTCTATCCCTCATCGACTGCGCCGCGGCATGGTCCGTCGCGCCGGATGATGGCTTGAGCAGTCCAGGCGATGCCAATCCCTCATCGACTTGCTCGATCGTAGAGGGGGCGGCACCCGCCGGTCCGTCCCTACCACTACATGCGAGCTTCATCGCGGAGGGAGGCCAGTGAGCTCTGGGAGCTCGCGCGCCGTCAGCATGGTGTCGTCACCCGCGCTCAGCTGCTGGCCCTCGGCCTAGAGCGGGGCGCGGTGGCGCACCGGTTGCGCAGCGGCCGGCTGCACCCGATTCAGCGCGGCGTCTACGCCGTCGGCCGCCCCGCTCTCTCCCGTGAGGGGATGTGGACAGCCGCCGTCGCAAGCTGTGGCGAGGGCGCGGTCTTGTCGCATCGGAGCGCCGCTGCGGCACACGGCGTCGCCGAGCCGCCCACTGGTCCGACCGAGGTGACCATCCCGCCCGGCACGGTTCGCGCACGGCCAGGCCTCCGCGTGTATCGGCGCGTGGTCGAGCCGGGAGAGCGCGCCCTTGTCGACGGCATCGCGGTGACGACCGTGGAGCGGACGCTGCTCGACCTCGCCGCGCTGTTGAGCCCACGGGCGCTCGAGGCCGCGATCAACGCCGCAGACAAGCACGATCTTGTCGATCCCGAGAAGTTGCGATCGACGCTAGCCCGCTACGCCGGCCGCCGTGGCGTTCGAGCGTTACGGCAGCTCCTCGATCGTCACACCTTCACGCTCACCGACTCACAGCTCGAGCGTGAGCTCCTCCCGATCGCGCGAAGCGCGGGACTCGGACGACCCGAGACGGGCGCCTGGTTGAACGGGTTCAAGGTCGACTTCTTCTGGCCGAGCCTCGGCCTCGTAGTCGAGACCGACGGACTGCGCTACCACCGGACCCCCGCCGCGCAGGCGCGCGACCGGCTGCGGGATCAAGCGCACGCCGCAGCGGGTCTCGCGACCCTCCGCTTCACGCACGCCCAGGTGCGCTACGAGCCCGACCACGTCCGCGAGACGCTCGCCGCCGTGGCGAACAGGCTCGCCTGAGCCCCGCCCTCTCGCCCGCTGAGGCGGCGCGAATGAATGCTTCCCTCACGAATGAGGGGTTGTGCAGTCCTGGCGATGCGGATCCCTCATCCGCGAGAGCGCTGCCCGGCCCCCTCGCGCGTATGAGGGCTTGTGCAGTCCTGGCGATGCGAACCCCTCATCGGGACGACCGGGGCTAGCGCTGTGCGGCCAGGCGAACCGGCTTGGCGGGCGTCTTGCCGGTAGCGGCGTCCGCGTCGGCGTCGGCCTCGTCTTGGACGACCTTCGTGTGCTCGATCTTGCCGGTGTCGACGTACTGCTTGAGGTTGTCGGCGGCCTCGGTGGGGGTCGATCCGAGCGAGGGGATCGAGTGGTCGCCGGTGACCGGCATCGCCTCGCGGTACTCGAAGACGGGCGCCGCGGAGCCGACCTGGCGGACGGTGTAGACGAGCCGGCCGAGGACCTCGAGCGTCGCCTCGCCGCCGCAGAAGACGAATGCGGTCGGCTCGACGGCGCGCATCGCGCGGGCGACGCGCTCCGGCGGCAGGTCGAAGCTGAGCAGGATCGAGCGGAAGCCGGCGCGGCGGATCGCCAGCTCGAGCGCCTGGACGTGCAGCGACTCGAGGTCGAGGCCGTTGGAGGCGTCGAAGAGGACCACGCCCTGCGAGCGGGTCGGCGGTGGGACGACACGGCGGGCGGCATGCAGCCAGCCGGTCGCCCAGCGACAGGCGAGCTCCTGCTCGGCCTCGCGGCCGTCGCGGCCCTCGGCCAGCTCGACCGCGGGCAGCAGGACCTCCTCGACCGAGCGGTCGACCGAGCGCACGGCGAGGCTCTCCTCCATCACGCGGTCGGCGGCGGCCTCGTCGAAGTGGTCGAAGGCGTCGAGCAGGCGGCTTGGCGAGGACGGGCCCTCGCCGCGCTGGCGCGCGACCTCGATCGCCGAGGAGATGTTGTGCGTCTCCATCAGCGCGCGGCGCAGGGCCTCGAGCTCGGTCAGGTCGTACTGGCGGTGCCCGCCGGCCGTGCGGCGCGGTTGTGGATAGCTGAAGCGGCGCTCCCAGCTGCGCAGCGTGTTCGGGCTGACCCCGAGGATCTCTGCCGCCGCGTTGGTTCTGATGCCGCTCATCTCGCGATTCCTTTCTCTGCCGCGCAGCCCGCCTGGAAGGGTTGCCGCTCCGTATCGATCGGTCACGAAGGCCGCGACCTTGAACGGGGTTCTGTTACGAACCGCGCAGCTCTGCGCTCTTTTCTGCCCTCTCGACAGCATTTGCGCAAGTCGTGCAGCACTAATTGCACGAGTTGGACGAACGTTTGAGAGCCGCGTCAGGCGCCGAGGAGGGCTTAGCGGCGGCCGAAGTGCGTCGGCTCGACGGCTATCAGCGCCGCGCGTGGCGGGCCGCAGGTAGAGATCCGGCAGGCCATCGTCCCGATCTCGTCCGCCTTTGGCCCGGTCAGGCGGGCCGGCACGGTCACCGCCTCGTGGACGCGCAGCGCGGCCCGGCTGACGGTCTTGGCCAGGCGACGGTTCCCGATCGTGCTCGTCAGCAGGTCCATCAGGTTGGCCCCGAGCAGCTTCTCCTCGGCGGCGAAGATCGGCTCGGCAGCCTCGCTGACCGCCGCGACCTCGAGCGCGTGGCTCGTGATCAGGAAAGCGCTGCCGGCCCCCGGCAGCGAGTCGGGATTGCAGCGCAGCAGGATGCCCATCCCGCAGACGCCGCAGACGCGCTGCTCGAGCACCGGCGGCTCGCTGCCGGCGGGCGGGTCGACCGCGGGCTCGCCGCAGCGGCTGCAGAAGCGCTTCTTCGCCGGCGGTTCGCTCGGCTCGGTCGCGGTCCTATCGAAGTCGGTGTGGATCAGGGGCAAGCGAGTCCCTCCTTGGGACCAGTCGAGGGTCGGCCGCCGCGCCAGGGTTCCCTCCGCGAGTGACGGCCTGGTGACGATGGCACCACGGGTTCGCCGTTGGCGCCTCCTCGGTTACGGGATTGCACCGCTTCGCGCCATGAGGTCGCGCGAAGCGTTACGCGGAGCGGTTCCAGGCGCGGGCGCGGCGAGCCGCGCCGGCCGCGGGCGCTCCAATAGCCTGGGGCGCCGTCCTCGTGTAGACCGAAGGAGCGCAATGGCAGTCGAGCAGCAGCTGTGGGGCTCGGAGACGAGCAAGGCGATCGACAACTTCCCGGTGTCGGGGGAGCGCGTGCCCACGGCGGTCGTGCGGATGCTCGGCCAGATCAAGGCGGCGGCGGCACGCGTCAACGGCGAGCTCGGACTGCTCGACGCGGGCGTGGCGGAGCGGATCGCGGCGGCCGGCGACGAGATCGCGCGCGGCGAGCACGACGACCAGTTCCCGATCGACGTCTTCCAGACCGGCTCCGGCACCTCGTCGAACATGAACTCGAACGAGGTGATCGCCGCGCTCGCCGGCGACGAGGCGCACGCCAACGACCACGTGAACATGGGGCAGTCGTCCAACGACGTCTTCCCCTCGGCCGTCCACCTGGCCGCCGTCTCCGAGACCCAGCGCAAGCTGCTGCCGGCGCTGGAGAAGCTCTCGGGCGCGCTCGAGGTCAAGGCCGACGCGTGGCGCGAGGTCGTCAAGGCCGGCCGCACGCACATGATGGACGCGGTCCCCGTGACGCTCGGCCAGGAGTTCGCCGGCTACGCGAAGCAGATCTCGCTCGGCCGCGACCGCGTCGGCGACGCCCTGCCGCGCACCTCCCAGATCCCGCTCGGCGGGACTGCGACCGGCACCGGCCTGAACACGCATCCGGAGTTCGCCGCGCGCGTGCGCGGCAAGCTGCGCGAGGCGACCGGGATCGACGTCGAGGGCCCGGCCGACCCGTTCGAGGCCCAGGCCAACCGCGACGCCCTGGTCGAGCTGTCCGGTGCCCTGAAGGTCGTCGCCGTCTCGCTGACGAAGATCGCCAACGACCTCGTGATCATGGGCTCCGGCCCGCGCACCGGCTTCGGCGAGCTTGCGCTGCCCGAGCTCCAGAAGGGCTCGTCGATCATGCCGGGCAAGGTCAACCCGGTGATTCCCGAGGTCGTGCTTCAGGTCGCCGCCCAGGTGATCGGCAACGACACGGCGATCACCGTGGCGGGCTCGCAGGGCAACTTCGAGCTCAACGTCCGCGTCCCGATGATCGCCCGCAACCTGCTCGAGTCGATCACGATCCTCACCGCCGCCTGCGCGCTGCTTGCCGACAAGGTGATCGACGGCCTGCAGGCCAACGAGGAGACCCTGACCCGCAACGCCGAGTCGACCCCCGCGATCGCCACCGCCCTGAATCCCCACATCGGCTACGACAAGGCGACCGAGATCGTCAAGGAGGCGGTCGCCTCGAGGCGGACGATCCGCGAGGTCGCGCTGGAGAAGGGCGTCGACGAGGCGACGCTCGACGAGGCGCTGGACCTGCGCAAGATGGCGCGCGGCAGCGGGGGCTAGTCCTCGCAGCCGCCCCGAGGACGATCTTTAAATCGTCTTTGTCACTTGCTTAGGCAGGCTTTGGACGCGCTGGCCACCATCGGTGGTGCTTGCGTGTCGTGTGCTGTGTCTCCTTGGAGGTAGGCGCCGGGGTCTTCCTAGCAGAGGGCCCCGGCGCGCCCTTCGCCGCCGTCAGTCCATGTTGATGGCGACGTACTTGGTCTCGAGGTACTCCTCGATGCCCTCGTAGCCCCCCTCGCGGCCGAAGCCGGACTGCTTGACGCCGCCGAACGGCGCGGCGGGGTTGGAGACCATCCCCTGGTTGAGCCCGACCATGCCGGTCTCGAGCGCCTCGCAGACCCGCAGCGCCCGCTTGAAGTCGCGCGTGTAGACGTAGGCGACGAGGCCGAGCTCGGTGTCGTTGGCGGCGGCGATCGCGTCGTCCTCGGAGTCGAAGCCGATGACCGGCGCCACCGGGCCGAAGATCTCCTCCGAGAGGACACGCGAGTCGGGAGCGACGCCCTTGAGGACGGTTGGCGCGTAGAAGTGACCGGGGCCGTCGAGCCGGGCCGCTGCCACGGCGTCGTCGGACGAACCCGAGCCGTTCGCGGCCCTGCCGTCGCCGTTGCCTCCCCCGACGAGCGCCTCGGCCCCCTTCTCGACCGCGTCGGCGACCAGCTCGGAGACCTTCTCGCGCGTGTCCTCGTCGACCAGCGGACCGATGTCGACGCCGTCCTCGGTGCCGCGGCCGACCTTCAGGCCGCGCATCCGCTCGGCCAGCCGGTCGGCGAACTCGTCGGCGATCGGGGCGGCGACGTGAAAGCGGTTGGCGGCCGTGCAGGCCTCGCCGATGTTGCGCAGCTTCGCGACCATCGCCCCCTCGACGGCGGCGTCGAGGTCGGCGTCCTCGAAGACGAGGAACGGCGCGTTGCCGCCGAGCTCCATCGACAGCTTCAGGACGTTCGGCGCCGACTGCTCGATCAGCTTGCGGCCGACCTCGGTCGAGCCGGTGAAGGAGAGCTTGCGCAGGCGGGGATCGTCGATCAGCGGTCCGGTCGTCGCGCTCGCCGACGAGGCGGTGATCACGTTGAGGACCCCGGCCGGCAGCCCTGCGTTCTCGAGGATCTGCGCGAGCGCGAGCATCGAGAGCGGCGTCAGCTTGGCCGGCTTGACGACCATCGTGCAGCCGGCCGCGACAGCCGGGCCGATCTTGCGCGTTCCCATCGCCGTCGGGAAGTTCCAAGGAGTGATCAGCAGGCACGGCCCGACCGGCTGCTTCATCGTCAGGAGGCGCCCGGCGCCGTTGGGCGCCGTCGCATAGCGCCCGTCGATCCGCACCGCCTCCTCGGCGTTCCAGCGCAGGAACTCCGACGCGTAGGCGATCTCGGCCTTCGACTCGGCCACCGTCTTGCCCATCTCGAGCGTCATCAGCAGCGCCAGCTCGTCCGCGCGCTCGGTCATCTCCGCGTAGGCCCGGCGCAGGATCTCCCCGCGCTCGCGCGGCGGATGGGCGGCCCACTCGCCCTGCGCCGCGCACGCCGCGTCGAGCGCCGCCCGCGCGTCCTCCGGGGTCGCGTCGGCGACCTCGCACAGCACCTCTCCGGTCGCCGGATCCTCGACCTCCAGCGTTGCGCCGCCGCCCGCCGCGCGCCACTCCCCCCCGACGTACAGGCCCTTGGGAACCCTCTCCACGACCTCCTGCTCGCGCGACGCAATCGCCATCGTCTCTCCTGTTGCCCGGGTCCGTCTGAGGTTACTCAGGGGGGCAGGAACCACCCGCTTGGATCCTCGAACACACAGTGGTGGGTCCAACTGTCCGAACGGCGTCCAGGGCGGCTGCATCCGATCGGGCGCGGCGTCTACGCCGTCGGGCGCCCTGACGTGCCGTCCAACGGACTGCTCATGGCCGCGGTGCTCAGTTGTGGCCCGGACGCTGTCGTGAGCCATCAGAGCGCGGCCGGGCTCTGGCGTATTCGCACCGCGCGAGGGCCCCAGGTGGATGTCACGGTGCCGCCTAACGTTCGGCGTCGGCGGCCAGGCATCCGGCTCCACCGTCACGGGCTCGATAGGAGCGACCGCACGGAGCGCGAGCGAGTCCCCGTGACGACGGTTCATCGAACGCTGCTGGACTTGGCCGCGGTCGTCGGACGTCGTGGACTCGACGCGGCGGTCAACGAGGCCGACAAGCTCGACCTGACCGATCCGGAGAGCCTTCGCGCGACGCTCGCACGGTATGGCGGTCGCCACGGCGTCACCGCCCTGCGTGGAGTGCTCGACCGACAGACCTTCGCGCTCACCGACTCCGAGCTCGAGCGTCGCTTCCTTCGAATCGCGCGGCGGGCCGGTCTTCCGCTGCCGCTTACCGGCGAGCACCTGAACGGCTTCAAGGTCGACTTCTTCTGGCCCGACCTCGGCCTGGTCGTCGAGACCGACGGCCTGCGCTATCACCGTACGCCGATCCAGCAGGCTCGCGATCGCCTGCGAGACCAGGCACACAGTGCCGCCGGCCTGACGCCGCTGCGCTTCACCCATTCGCAGGTTCGCTACGAGCCCGGCTATGTCCAGTCGACGCTTGCCAGCGTCGCCGAACGCCTGAGGTCCTCGAGCGAGCCCAGACGCTAGTCGTGGCCTTCTCGGCTCGTTCGGACAATTGTGCACAACAAGGTGTGCCCAAGTGTCCGAGCGATGTCCGGTCTAGGTCGAGACGATCTCGGCGCCGAGCTCCTCGGAGATCGCGACGTCGAGCGAGTAGTCGATCGGGAGGACGATCAGCGAGGGGAGGTCGAGGGTGAGGGCGTGGCGGAGGCGGGCGCCGAAGTCCTCGGCGGACTCGCAGCGCCAGGCAGGAAGGCCGAAGGACTCGGCGAGCTTGACGAAGTCGGGGTTGGTGAAGTCGACGCCGAAGTGCTCGCCGAACTTCTTGTCCTGCTTCCAGACGATCGAGCCGTACTGGCGGTTCTCCCAGACGACGTTGACGAACGGGGTCTTCAGGCGGGTCGCGGTCTCGAGCTCCTGCATGTTCATCAGGAAGCCGCCGTCGCCGTTGACGGTGACGACCTTGCGCTCGGGGTGCACCAGCTTCGCCGCGACCGCGGCCGGGACCGCGAAGCCCATGCCGGCCAACCCGTTGGCGATCAGCACGGTGCTCGGCTCGTAGGCGGGGAACATCCGCCCGATCCACAGCTTGTGCAGGCCGACGTCGGAGATCAGGATGTCCTCGCGGCCGAGCGCCTGACGGATCTCCCACAGCGCCCGCGGTGGCTGGACGGGGAAGGCGTCGTCGTCGCGCGCCGCCTCGAAGCGGCCGAGCACGACCTCGCGCAGCCGCGTCGACCCGCCCTGGTGGGGCACGTGGCGGCACTCCTCGCCGAGCCGCGCGAGGATCGCGTAGAGGTCGCCGACCAGCTCGACCTCGGGGATGAAGTTGGCGTCGGTCTCGGCGGGCACCGAGTCGATGCAGACGATCCGCTTGTCGCGCCGTGGATTCCAGTGCTCCGGTGAGTGCTCGACAAGGTCGTAGCCGATCGCCAGCACGACGTCGGCGTCGTCGAAGCCGGCCATCCGGTAGTCGCCGGCCTGCAGCCCGACCGACCCGAGCGAGCGCGGGTTGTCGTAGGGCAGCAGCCCCTTGCCCATGAACGTCTCGGCCACCGGGATCCCCGTCGCCCGCGCGAACTCGCGCAGCGCAGCCGCCGCGCCGCCGCGGATCACGCCGTTGCCGGCGAGCGCGACCGGGTTGACCGCTCCGCGGATCAGGTCGGCGGCGCGCAGCAGCTCGCGCGCCTGCGGCTCCGGCGAGGCCGCCTTGTGACGGGGCAGCGGCGCTCCGTCGACCGGCGCGGCCATCACGTCCTCGGGCAGCTCAATGTGCGTCGCGCCCGGCTTCTCGCCCTCCGAGACCTTGAACGCCTTGCGCACGACCTCGGGGATGATCGCCGGGTCCGACAGGCGGGCGTTCCACTTCGTGATCGGCCGCATCACGCGCAGCAGGTCGATGTACTGGTGCGACTCCTTGTGCATCCGCTCGAGATCGCCCTGGCCGGTAAGGGCGACCAGCGGCGCGCGGTCGAGGTAGGCGTCGGCGACCGCGGTGACGAGGTTCAGCGCGCCCGGGCCGAGCGTCCCGAGGCAGACGCCGGCGTGCCCGGTCAGGCGCCCGTAGACGTCGGCCATGTAGGCGCCGCCCTGCTCGTGACGCACCGGCACGAAGTCGATCGACGACTTCGACAGCGACTCGTTGAGGTCGAGCGTCTCCTCGCCCGGGATGCCGAAGACGTGCTTGACGCCCTCGGCCTCGAGGCACTCGACGAAGAGGTCCGATGCGCGGGGCGCCGACACCGCGGTCGAGACTAGCGCGGTCGCGCCCGACCGCTCGACCGACGCCCCACCCGCTGGGGCGAGGCGCCGGCTGCGGCGGGGTGCGACCCGGGTGCCTAGAAGGCAGTCACCTGGATGCCGATCGCGCCGCCGGCGTCGTCCTCGCCGGTGACGGAGTAGACGACCTGAAGGGTGCCATTCGCCGGGCAGTTCGCGCCCGCAGTGTGGGGGACCGAGTTGTTGAACGCGATGCCGGCCGGGTTCCAACTGATCGTCCCGACCAGGGTGGCGATCCCGTATGTGCAATCGCCGAAGCCGCAGTTGACCGTGACCTCCGCGCCGGAGACGTTGAAGAACGCCGTCGTGGACGGTGCCGACACGTTGAAGTTCCACGGTAGGTTCTCGGGGGTCACCGAGCAGTTCGGGTTGCCGAGGTAGTTCGACGTGCAGGCGCCGCCGCCGTTGCTGCTGAACGTGAGCACGTCGACGGTGCCGTTCGGCACGCCGTCGCCGATCCCGGAGTCGTTCACCTCCCCGTTCATCGTCGACTCGTTGCAGCTGATCGTCCCGCCGGCCGTTTCGAATTCGGCCGTCGCGCTCGACAGCGTGCCGTTCTGAGGCCCGGTGTAGGGGTCGCCCGCCACATGGCCGACCTGGGCGTTCTGGGCGTAGATGTACTTGACGTTCACCGCGGACGCAGTCGCCGCCGACACAGCGACACCTATGAGTGCCACGAGTGCGCCCAGCCCGACCTTCGCGAAGGATGACATCGCGCTGCTCCCTCCTGTGATTGCGCGTGACAGTCCATTCTTGGACTGTTGGGAACAACAAGTTAACTCAAACTAGACAAATTGCAAGAATTTCGGGCCGACAGTCAGCGCGGCGCGCCGAGAACCGGCTCGGGTCCGCGCGGGGTGAGCACCTCGCGCAGCGTCGTCATCGCCGCCGCCACGATCGCCGCCGCGCGAGCGGCGAGGTCGACCGCGCCGCCGTCGGCGCCGAGC
>DATABO010000095.1:0-2196 GCA_036259535.1 Thermoleophilaceae bacterium | reverse complement strand
GCTGCCAGCGCGGTTGCCGGCGGCGCGCGCCGCCGGTCCCGTCTCTCTCTCGGCCCTCATCGCTCTCCTCCCTCATCCACGTCGATCTGCTCCTTGCGAACGTCCTCGGAGACCGTCTCCTCGTCGGTGACCGTGTCCCTGGACATGCGTACCCGCTCCTTCGAGACGGCACGCTTCTCGGTCACGACCTCCTCCTCGTGCAGCACGACCTCGTGCTCCTCGTCGGAGATCGCCGGGCCGTCGGTCGCCTGCTCGACGTTGGCGTCGGTGATCGGCTCGCGCTCGACGCGCACCTCCTCGCGCTGAACGGGCACGGTCTGCTGGACCTGCTCGGTGACGACGTACTTGCGCAGCCGCGCCCGCCCGCGCTCGCGACGCGCGGTGCCGACCCGCAGCTCCTCCTCGGAGCGGGTCATCGCGTCGTCGGTCGAGCCGATGCCGTAGTGGGCGTAGAGCCGCTCCTCCTCGTCGGTCGAGAGCTCCCCGTCGGGGTCGACAGACGGCGCGTCCTTGACCTGGTCCTTGCTGTAGGGGACCGCCACCTGGCCCCCGGAGGGGCTGGCGTCGCGCAGCGGGACGAAGCTCTGCTTGCGGCCGAACATGCCGGTGTTGACGGTCGCCCACTCGGGATGGCCGCTCTCGGTGTCGAGGTAGACCTCCTCGAGCGAGCCGATCTTGTCGCCGCTGCTGTCGACGACGTCGCGGCCGCGCCACTCATATGCCTCTGTCACCTGGGTCATCGAATCTTCCCTCTCGGCGGACGCTCCCGCCGGTCACTCGGTTGCCTTTGGCCTCTGCCGGTCAGGCGGCCGTACCCCCGGCCGGCCGACCCGAACCTGTGCGTCTCCGGCCGTGGCGCCAACTGCGACGACGGACCGAAGGCAGGCTGTGTCAATTCGGTTTTCGGCACATCCGTACGGGCAAAGCGGGAGACGGATGCGCACCAAGGTGCAAACCGACCCCCAGCGCGCCGACGCGCTCCGCAACCGCGAGCGGATCCTCGCCGCCGCAGAGCGGATGTTCGAGCGCTCGCCGAGGGCGAGCCTCTCCGAGATCGCGACGGCTGCGGGCGTCTCGCGGTCGACGCTGCACCGCCGCTTCGCCAGTCGCGAGGCGCTGCTGAGCGCGCTCGAGGGACGCCCGCACGACACGGCGATCGAGCCGCGCAGGAGTCCTCTGGAGCCGGGCAGGCTCGGACGCGAGCGGCCGCTCAGCCTCGACGCGATCCAGGTCTTCGACGTCGTCCCGCCGGCCGTCCTGCCCGAGCAGCTGGTCGCCGAGGCGCAGCGGATCGCCAAGGTCCCGGTGGCCCTCTACGTGCTCGACATCGACGGGACTCACCTGCTCCACATGGCCGGCTCCAGGCGCCTGCCCGACGAGCTCGACGCGCCGCTGGCGATCGGCCCCGAGCTCGACGCCGACGCTCTCAGGGCGCTCCGCCGCCAGCTCGCGGACATGCCGGCGGCGCGGCTGTTCCCGCTCTGGCTGCGCGGTCGCGCCAACGGCGTGCTGATCGCCTTCGGCCGCCCGGCCGAGCCGCTCGGCGAGCTGGCGCGCCAGGCCGCCGCGGCGATCACCCTCGCCGACCGCTACACCGACGTCTTCGCCCACGCCCAGCGGCGCAAGCAGCCGGCGGCAGCGGCCGAGATCCAGCAGAGCCTGCTGCCGCCGCGGATCGGCCGCTTGACCGGCGGCGAGATCGCGGGCAACGTCCTGCCGAGCTACGAGGTGGCCGGCGACTGGTTCGACGTCATCGAGAACGCCGACGGCGTCTGGATCACGCTCGCCGACGGCCTCGGCGGCTCGACCCGGGCGGCCGCGGCCAGCGCCGTCGCGCTCGGCGCGCTGCGCGCCAGCCGGCGCAGCGGCGGCGACGTCGCCGAGGCGCTGGTGGTCATGCACCAGACGCTGCGCGAGCTGCCGGGGCCGCGCGCCGAGATGACCGCGGTGGCCGCGCGCTGGGACCCGGCTACCCACGAGCTGACGGTCGCCAACTGCGGCCATGTCCCGCCGGTGATCCTGCGCCGCAACGGCGACGTCGAGCTCGTCAGGGTGCCGCCCGGCCCCGGCCTCGGCGGCCGCTCGAGCCCGAGGCCCGCCGAGCGCCAGACCACGCTCGGCGAGGGCGACCGGCTCGTGATGGTCTCCGACGGGGTGATCGAGTGCGGCGACGGCAACGCCGGCCTCGGCATCGAC
>DATABO010000094.1:0-28687 GCA_036259535.1 Thermoleophilaceae bacterium | reverse complement strand
CGTCGACCTGTCGGTACCCCAAAACGACGACCCGCCCGGAGCGCTTGCCGCCAACCCCGCCGACGTCGGCGGCGCGCCCGGCCATTGGCGCTCTGATGCCGGACTGGCGACCTCACAGCTGGAGGGCGCGACGGTCACCCTACCCGAGGGTGTCTCGCTGAACCCCTCGGCCGCGACCGGCCTGCAGGCCTGCAGCGACGCCCAGATCGGCGTGACCGACGCCTCTTCGAACCCGATGCTGTTTAACGACGACGACCCCTTCGACGGCCAGGGCAGCGAGTGCCCCGACGGCTCCAGGATCGGATTGGTCACCGTTGAGACCCCGCTGCTCGACGACCCGCTGACCGGCGAGGTCGTGCTGGGCGAGCCGAAGTCCACCGACCCCCAGTCGGGTCAGATGTTTCGGCTGTTCATCGTCGTGCGGTCCCCCCAACGGGGCCTGGTCGCCAAGATCTTCGGCTCCTCTGTCGCCGACCCCGCGACGGGTCGTTTGACGACGACTTTCCAGCGTTCGCCGCGGGTTCCGTTCGAGGACATGCGACTTTCGTTCAAGAAGGGCCCGCGTGGCCTTTTGGCGATGCCCCAGCAGTGCTCACCGACCGCCGCCATTTCCATGTTGCGGCCGTGGTCGCAGGCGCATCTGCCCGAGAGCCAACGCTCCCCGGCGGTGATCTCTCAGCAGTGGGCGGTCGACCAGGCATGCGCGTTTGGCTTCGCGCCGTCGCTGCACGCCGGTGTGGATCGCCCCGGCGCCCGCCAGAACGGCATGTTCACCTTCCAGCTGACCCGCCCCCAGGGCGACCGCTGGGTCGAGGGACTGACCGCGACCCTCCCCAAGGGACTGCTGGCGTCGGTGCGCGGCGTGCCGCTGTGTCCCAACGCCCAAGCAAACACGGGTGCGTGCCCGGCCGGCTCGCGGATCGGTTCGGTCGACGCCTCGGCCGGCTCTGGCGATCCGTTCGTCTTGGAGCAAAAGGGCGAGGTGTTCCTCACCGAGGGCTACAAGGGCGCCCCCTACGGCCTCGCAGTCCGCGTGCCAGTGGTCGCCGGCCCGTTCCGCGACCAGATGGCTTTGTCGCCGATCGTCGTTCGCCAGCAGATCCAAGTCGACCGCGCCAGCGCGCGCGTCACGGCGGTCTCTGACCCGCTGCCGACCGTCCATCACGGCGTGCCGCTGCGGATGCGCAGCGTCACGGTGCTGATCGACCGGCCCGCCTTCATGCTCAACCCATCCGACTGCTCGGCGCACCAAGTGGCAGCCGACATCGCCGGCCAGGGCGGCGCCAGCGCCCAGCGCAGCGTCCGCTTCCAGGCCGCCAACTGCCACACGCTGCGCTTTAAGCCACGCCTCGCGCTGCGGCTGACCGGCAGAAGGCAGATGCGCACCGGAAAGCACCCCGGCGTCCGCGCCACCGTCCGCCAAACCGGCGTGTCAGAGGCGGGGATCGAGAAGGCCGTCGTGCGGCTTCCCAAGACCCTCGCGCTAGACGTCAACAACGCCCAAGCGCTCTGTGAGTTCGCAGACGGCACCAGGCCCGACCCCGAGAACCACTGCCCCAAGGCGAGCATCGTCGGGCGCGCCCGTGCGGTCTCGCCGCTGCTCAACCGGCCGCTTGTGGGCAACGTCTACTTCGTCAAGAACGTCCGCATCGATCCCGACAGCGGCAAGCCGCGCCGCACGCTGCCGATGATCGTCGTCGCCCTCCGCGGCGAGATCGCAGTCAACCTCAAAGGCGAGTCCTCCACCACCAAAACCGGCAAGCTGGTCAACACCTTCGACGAGGTCCCAGACGCCCCGATCAGCCGCTTCGACCTCAGCATCAAAGGCGGCAGCAAGGGCATCCTCGCCGTCACACGAACCCGCCGCGCCAAGATCGACATCTGCACAGCAGGCCGCCAAATCGCCGAAACCGACATCAACGGCCAAAACGGCAAACGCCACGACCGCAACATCCGCATCAAAACCCCCTGCCGCAAGGCCAAGCGCAAAGCGGCCAACAAGCGGTCGCCAAAGAACTCCAAGAGACACGCCTCACGCCGACGACGCTAGGCCGTCGCGTGAGGTGACCGAAGCTACTCGTCCTCGTACAGCGACTCGCGCGCGAGCTCCGCCCCGCGCTTGCCGTAGAGCCGCACCTCGACGTAGTCGCCGGTGTAGTCGTCGAGCGAGATCAGGGTGAAGCGGTTGTCGGCGAGGACGCACTGGTCGGTCGTCGTAGGGCCGAGCTCGGTC
Source organism: Thermoleophilaceae bacterium (assembly GCA_036259535.1). Lineage (GTDB taxonomy): Bacteria > Actinomycetota > Thermoleophilia > Solirubrobacterales > Thermoleophilaceae > JAAYBF01. The sequence goes on along the minus strand of DATABO010000094.1, from coordinate 26,454 downwards.
GTCGCGACCGCTCCCTCGCGCACTAGCGCGACCCCCCACACCAGCGTGATCACGCCGCGCCGGCCCTCAGGCCCGCGCCAGTGGCCGATCTCCTCGTCGGAGAGGTCGAGCGTCCAGTCGGGGTTCGCCTCGGCGGTCTCGTCGGTGTAGTCGGCGACGGCCTCGAAGCCCGTCGCCTCGGCGCCCTCGTGCTCGCGCGTGTAGGAGACGTAGCCGAACAGCTCGAAGCCCTCCGACGTCGCGGCGGTCGCCGGCACGTAGGTCCGCCCGTTCCAGGTTCGCTCCGGGAACCACACGAGCGCGCCGGGCTCGCCGAGCTCCTCGTCGGTCGAGATCGCCCCGGCGGCGGCTAGGAAGCGCGACCGCAGCGTCTCCTCCCAGCGCCCGTACGGCGGCCCCTCCTGCTGGGGCTCGGCGGCGAACATCGGGATCGGTCGCGGGGATGGCGGCACGCGGCGGGACGCTACAGAAGCGCGACGACCAGCCCGGTCGCCACGACGATCCCTGTGGACCAGGCGATCGCGCTCGACGCCAGCGAGCGGTCCATGCCGTAGGTGTGCGAGATCAGCACGGTGTTGATGCCGCAGGCCATCGCTGCCTGCGAGTAATAGGAGTCGGGCACGTCGACGATCGCCCGCGAGAGCGCGAAGACGATCGCCGGGAAGGCGAGCAGCTTGAGCGCGAGCGCGACGCCGACCGGCGCGGTCAGCGGCGGCGGGAAGCGGATCGCGCCCTCCTCGGCCTCGCTCGCGAGCGCGACGCCGACGACGAAGAAGCCGAGCGGCAGCATTGCGAAGACGGCGATCCGCGACGCCTCGACCGCCCACTCCGGCGACAGTGCCGCCGGCGCCAGCGCGCCCGCGACGCCGGCCCAGATGCCCGGGTTGCGCTTGAAGAAGGCGGCGACGCGATCGCGCGGCGCCTCGCCGACCGTGCCGAACGCGGCGCCGATCCCGAAGCCGACGGTGAGCAGCGCGATCCCCGACACCAGGATGTCGAAGACGATCGCGTCGCCGACGGCGGCGAAGCCGAACAGCGCGGCGGTGAACGGCAGCCCCAGGTAGCCGGTATTGCTCAGCCCGGCCGCGAGCATGAGCGTCCCCGTCGAGGTGCGCGGCAGCCGCAGCGCCCATCTGCCGATCGCGTAGGCGGCGAGCATCGCCACCCCCATCCCGACCCAGCCAAAGATCACGCCGAGTCCGACGGCGGCGGTCAGCTGGAGGTCCGCGATGTTGAAGAAGACGACCGGTGGCAGCAGCACCCAGAGCATCAGCCGCGTCACCTGCTCGCCGACGCGGTGGGCGCGCAGCTCGCCCAGGCGGTGCTCGACGCCGAAGCCGACCGCCGTCGCGACGGCGATCGTCACGGCGATCGGAATCACGCGGCGCCCACCGCGCGCAGGCGCTCGGCGGCTCGCTCGGGCGGCAGCGCGTTGAGCTGGACGCCCGTGCCGAGCTCCAAGCCGCCGGGCGCGGTCAGCCGGGGGAGCAGGTCGATCCGCCAGCAGAACGACTCGGCGCCGCTCGGCGCCGTCCGTACCCAGAGCGTGAACGGCGGCAGCTCGCCGAGCAGCGCCGCCAGCCGTGCGAGCGCTCCGTGCAGCGCCGTCGCGCCGAGCGGCCCGTCGTCCTCGAAGCGCGCGGCCGGCCGGCGCGGGATCAGCTGCAGCTGGTACGGGACCGCCGAGGCGAACGGGCAGATGACGACCGCCTCGCGGTCGACGACGACGAGCCGCTCGCCGCGCCGGACCTCCTCGGTCAGCAGGTCCTCGAGCAGGTTGCGGCCCTGTGTTCGCTGGTGGTAGGCGGTGAACCGCTCGCGCTCGCGCGCGAGCGCCGCCGGTACGAACGGCAGCGCGAACAGCTGGGCGTGGGCGTGCGTGCGGGCGCCTCCCGACCGCTCGCCCTCGTCGACGATCAAATGCCGGCACGGCGCGCCGTCGTGGGCGCGCATGCGCTCGCGCCAGACGCCCATCGTCGTCTCGAGGCCCTCCGCCCCCAGGTCGAGCAGCGAGCCGACGGGCCCGGGCACGCTGTCGATCGTCTCGACGGTCCCCGCGCCGGCGCGCCGGACGAACAGCTCCGGCTGGCCGCGTCCGCCCGCGAGCGGGTCGTCCGCCATGGTCGCGGGCTCGCCGGGCGCGTCCGCCGGGGCGGCCGGCTCGACCGCCCCGATCGCCACGCGCAGCCCGCTCAGCGGGTCGATGCGCAGCTCCTGCATGAGGTCAGCGAGCGTAGCGCTGGATGTCCTCGGCGAGGTCGCGCTCGCTCGAGTAGACGCCCTGCTTGAGGTAGGCCAGCTTGCCCTTGCGGTCGTAGAAGGCGGTGGCGGGCGTGGCGGCGACGCCGTTGAAGACGGCCGAGACCTTCAGGTCCTTGTCCCAGTAGCTGGGGTAGCTGACCGGGAGCTCGGCGAGCAGCTCGCGCCCCTCCGCCTTCGACTCCTGGACGTCCACGCCGAGGAACGCGACCTGCTTGCCGCGCTTCAGCGCCTGGCTCTGGAAGTAGGGGAGCTCCTCGCGGCAGGGCCCGCACCAGGAGCCCCACTTGTTCACGACGACGGGGTAGCCCCTCAGCTCGGCGAGTCGGCGCTTGAAGGCCCGTGGGCCTCCGTCGAGCAGCTCGTTGGCCTGCGCGTGGACCGCCGCGAGCGGCGCGGGGGCGCCCTTCAGGGCGGCGCGCGTGGCCTCCGGCGAGGGCGCCGCGCTCCGCGGATCGTCGCCCCCGCAGCCCGTCGCGACGCCCACCGCCGTGACGGAGCACACGAGTACTGGAAGGAAACGCCTCATGCTGTGCTGTAATAGGTATCGAGTCAGCGCCTGGGATGCGCTGAGAGCACCGTTCGCCGGCTGTTGCCAGAGCGGTGTGCCCCGGACGGCCGCACTGCCTCCCGCGAAGACCAGCGCTCCGCGCGGAGCCGGCACGGTCCGTCGTCTTTCTCATACAGAACCGAAGGCCGCAAATGGCTGAGAGCACTTCCGTTGCCGAACCGGCGCCGGTATCCGGCGACGATCTAGAGCGCGCCGAGGCGTTCGCGCGCGAGCCATTCGTCCTCGAGGGCGAGGAGCGCGACGCGGCGCTGGCGCCCGGGACGGTCCGCCGTGCGGCGCTCGACGAGGCGCTGGCCGAGATCGCGGGCGGTGCCGAGCGGCCGTCGGCGGAGTGGAAGCGGCGCTGGTCGCTGATCCTGGGGCTCGAGCGCGTGCTCTCCGACGACGAGCCGAAGCTGGTCGACGGGACGGTGCTCTCCGCGCACCAGGTCGACGCGCTCTCGGGCACGCTGATCGCGCTGACCGCCGAGGTCCAGTCGAAGGGCAACGGCAGGGTCGCGCTGGCCGCGCTCGAGGAGCTGCCCTCCGGCGAGGTCGCGATCGAGGGCGACGAGGAGGATGCCGACGACGACGAGCCGCTCGACTGGGACGCGACCGAGGAGGCCGAGGAGGAGGCTGCCGCCGACTCCGTCGAGGACGACCCGGGCGCCGCCCGCCGCTTCTGGTTCGAGCACGCGACCGGCGCCGGCAAGACCGTCGCCGCGCTCGGCTTCGTCGAGGCGTCGCGCACCGGCGGCGTGCTGATCCTCACCCACCGCCGCAACCTCGTCGACCAGTTCAACGGCGAGCTGACCGACCGCGGCTACAAAAAGCGGATCTGCGCGCCGCTGCTCGGCAAGGACCGCTCGCCGGTCGAGGGGCCGGTGACGGTCGAGACCTACCAGTGGTACGTGCGCAACGCCGGCAAGATCTCCGACGACTACACCGTCGTGATTTGCGACGAGGCGCACACCGCGCTGGGCGAGAAGACGAGCGCCTCGATCCGCCAGTGGACCGGCCCGGTGTTCGTCGGCATGACCGCCACCGGCGCGCTGATCGCCCGCCACGTCACAGACCTCTTCCCGACCCAGACGTCGCGCTTCGACCTCGCCCAGGCGGCGCGGCGTGGCGTGATCGCGCCGCTGCGCTGCGTGCGGATCCCGCCGGGCGCCGGCGTCCGCTCGATCTCCAAGGTGCCGCTGCGCAAGGGCGAGGTCGACCAGGACTTCGACCAGGAGGAGCTGGCCGCGCTGCTCGACCAGGCGCCGTTCAACCTGGCGATCGCCGACCTCTACAAGACGCGCTTCAAGAACCTGCCGGGGGTGGTGTACTCGGCGGGCGTGGCGCACGCGCACAACGTCGCGGACGCGTTCGTGGCAGCGGGGATGAAGGCGAAGGCGGTCTCCGGCGAGACGCCGAAGCGGGAGCTGACGCGGATCCTCTCCGACTACGAGCTCGGCAAGGTCGACGTGCTGGTCAACGCGCAGCTGCTCGCCGAGGGCTGGAACTCGCCGCGCGCGACGGTCTGCATGCACCTCGCGCCGACGGCGTCGAAGCGGATCTACCAGCAGCGCGTCGGCCGCGTGACGCGTCGCCAGCAGGGCAAGGAGGCGGGGATCGTCGTCGACTTCGTCCACCCCGCGACGACCAACGACGACCCGGTGGTGACGCTGCACTCGCTGCTCGACCGCGACGTCTACCGCGGCGGCGCGATCGTGGTGGGGCCGGTGCGGCGCGGGCGCGGGCGGCGGCTGCGCGTCGAGCGGCGGGTGGTGCCGGTGACGGCCGACGACGAGCGGCGCGCGCAGGTCTTCGAGCGCGAGCTGTGGCGGATCGCGGTGGAGCACCTGTCGTGGGGCGAGCAGCATGCCTGGGCGGCGCTCGCGGGCGCGCGGGTGGCCTCGAACAACTGGCGCCGGGCCAAGGCGATGCTGCACTTCGACACGACCGGCGAGCTGCGCCGGCGCTTCCTGATCGAGTGCCTGCAGCGCAACCGCAACTCGCAGCTGCGCGTGCGCGCGCTGCAGGAGATCGGCCAGATCAAGGACCCCGAGGCGTTCGACGTGGCGGTCGAGATCGTCGGGACCTGGCAGCGCGACGAGCGCCGCGAGGGTGTCAAGACGCTGCTCCAGGCGATGGCCGAGCGGCCGATGGGCCGGCGCGACCAGGCCGCGCGCTGGATCTGGCATCTGGCGGAGTACTCGCGCGAGGTGCACGAGGAGTACGCGGTGTCCAGGTGGCCGGAGACCAAGCGGCTGCTGGGGTTGCTGGTGAACTCGTCGGGTGGGGCGCACGCGCGCAACGCGCGACGGTTGGTGCATGCGACCAAGAAGCAGGACCGGAGGTTGTCGGCGGCGCTGCTGGCGGCGGCGTTGGCGCACACCCCCGAGGCGCAGCAGGTTCTCGACGGGGCGCGCATGCGGCTTGGGCGCAAGCCCTCCGCGCTCGCGCGCGAGCTGCTGCGCAACTTCCCGAAGGGGCGGCGCAAGCGGGCGGGACGGCGACGCAAGAAGGGCGGCGGCGAGGCGGGCGATGCGGCGAAGGCGGGCGAGGTCCAGCAGCCGCAGCACGACGCGGCGACCGTCGAGGGGCAGGACGGCGCGGCGACCGTCGAGGGGCAGGACGGCGCGGAGGGCGCAGGGCAGCAGAACGGAGACGCGACCGACGCCGACGTGCTGCCGACGCGGGCGCCGGGAAACGGCGCCGAGACCCCAGAGCCCCCCGAGGCGCAGAGCGAAAGCGCTTCGACCCAGGCCAGCTCGAACGGCGGGCAGCCAGCGCCCGAGACGACCGACGCCGCCGACTCCCAGTAGCGCCACGCGTCATCGGGACCGGCCTGTCCCATCGATGATGGTTCGTGCTCGCTGAGGCGGCACAAACGTTCATCGAGGGCCGCCGGACGGCGGCGGGCCTCGCCGGACGAAGGATTCTTGGGGCGGTGGCACCACAAATCCTTCGTCGAGTGAGTTACCGGGAGAGGTGAACCTCGCCGGCGCCGAGGGCGAGCAGCTCGCCGCCGGCGGTCTCGACGAGCAGCGAGCCCGTGTCGTCGATGCCGCGGGCCGTGCCCTCGCCGTCCTGCCAGCGCACGGGCGAGCCGGAGAGCGCGTCGCGCTCGCGCCAGGCGGCAAGGATGTCGGCCTGGTCGGCGACGAGCCAGCGGTCGAGCGCGGCGAGCAGCGGCGGGAGCGCGACGTCGGGCTCGGGCAGGCAGAGGGTCGTCGCCGTCTCGCGCAGCTCCTCGGGGAACTCGCGCACGCCGGTGTTCAGGCCGATCCCAACGACGGCCCAGTTGGCGGCGGGTCGCGCCTCGACCAGGATTCCGCTCAACTTGCGCCGGTCGACCCAGACGTCGTTCGGCCACTTGATCTGACAGCAAATGGGAGCCTCGGCGCCGGCCGTCGTGCCGGCGTCGTCCGTGCCGGAGCCAGTGGGGTCGGGCGTGCCACCCGCGGCAACCGCCTCGGCGGCCTCGCATACCGCGAGCGCGGCCATCAGCGGCAGCAGTGCGTGGCGAGGCTCGAGCTCGCGGACGATCACTGACATCAGCAGCGCCTCGCCCGGCGCGGCGGTCCAAGTGCGGCCCTGGCGGCCGCGCCCCGCGGTCTGCTCGTCCGCGGTAACGAGCGTGCCATGAGCGGCGCCCGCGCCGGCCAGCTCGCGGGCGCGCTCGTTCGTCGAGTCGGTGACCTCGTAGTGGTGCCGCGGCTCGCCGATCATCGGCTTCGCTCCGCGGATCGCGCTCGGCTGAGGGCGCCGCGATCGGAAGCGCCGCGCCTCGCGCTCATCGCGGCCGCAGCCGGACCTCGTCGTCGGGCCGGAGGCCGAGCTCGGCGGCGGCGTCGCCGCGGTTGATCGCGATCGCGACGGCGCGCGAGGCGTCCTCGTAGAGGATCGCCTCGTGCGGGCCGACGTCGGCGAAGGTGTGGACGAAGGGCGCGGCGATCCGCCCGCCGCCGAGCTTGACGGCGGCGCCGCCGTCGCCGCTGTCGACCTCGATCTCCGCCGTCACGCCGAGCATCAGGCCGGTGCCGGCGAGCTGGTCGTGGGTGAGGTCGAGCGCGACGTTGCCGTAGGCGTCGATCGTCACGACGTGGGCGACGATCGTGCCGTCGTCCTCGAACAGCGGGTGCGGCAGCGCAATCCGGTCGAGCGTCGCGGGATCGATGGGCTCGCCGGCGTCGGCGAGCTCCGCGCCGGCCGCCAGGTGCGCCCCGACCGGGGCGAACAGGTCGCGGCCGTGGAAGGTCGCCGACACGGGTTCGAGCCGGTGCGGCGAGCGGGTGACGTCGACCGCGAGGTCGACTCCGCCGCAGCGGTCCCACGCTAGGGAGAGGACCCCGTTGTCGGGGCCGACCAGCTGTGTGCCGTCCTCGCAGCGGACCGCCAGCGCCCGCCGCTCGCTGCCGACCTGCGGGTCGACGACGGCGACGTGGACGTCGGCCGGCACGTAGGGCAGCGCGTTGCGCAGCACGATCGCCCCGCGTCGCACGTCGTGGCGCGGCACCTCGTGGCTCACGTCGACGATCCGCGCGTCGCGCGCGATCCCCAGGATCACCCCGTGGCAGACCCCGACGAACTCGTCGTCGCGGCCGTAGTCGGTCAGGAGGGAGACGATCGGCGCGCCCGTCACTGTCCCTCCGAGCCCTTTGGGCGGGCCGTCGAGGCGAGCGGATCGATGCTCGCGGTCGCGTCGCCGCGTCCGGCGGTCCCGCCGCGGGATGTCGCCGCGTCGGCTACCAGCGCGTCGATCAGGCCCTCGACGTCGTGGCGCTCGGCCTCGACGTCCACGGACAGCCCCAGCTCGCGCGCCGCGGCGCTCGTCACGGGCCCGATCGACACGACCCGCGCTCGGCCCAGCGACGCCTCGCCCGATGTTGGCTTGTGCTGTCCCACCGACGCCAATCCTTCATCCGCGGCGGCGTCGCCCGCGCCCTCTCCATCCGATGCACGTTTGTGCCGTCCCGGCGAGGCGAATCCTTCATCGGCGGCGGCGTCGCCCGCGCCCTCTCCATCCGATGCAGGTTTGTGCCGTCCTGGCGACGCCAATCCCGCATCGGGCCACGGGCCGGCGCCGAGCGACGTCAGGAGGTTGCGGACCGACGATGCCGAGGTGAACGTGACGTAGTCGACATCGGCGAGGGCCGCGCGTCGGTCCTCTGAGAGCGGCTCCACGACGGTGTCGTAGAGAGCGACGACATCGACCTCGGCGCCGCGCTCGCGCAGCGCGTCGAGCAGCACGTCGCGGCCCTCGCCGGCGCGCGCGACGAGGACGCGCCGCCCCTGCACCGGCGTGTCGGCGAGCTCCTCGACGAGCGCCTCGGCGACCGAGCGCGGCGGCACGACGTCGGCGCGCACGCCATGCCGCTCGAGCTCGCGAGCCGTGCCGGGCCCGATCGCCGCGACCGTCGTTCCGGTGAGCGCTCGGGCGTCGAGGCCCTGCGCGGCGAGCGCGTCGAAGAACAGACTGGCGCCGTTGGCGCTGGTGAAGCAGATCAGCGAGTAGCCCTGCAGCGCGTCGATCGCCTCCGCGACGGCACCCTCGACCGGCCGCGGCTCGATCCGGATCGCCGGCGCCTCGACGACCTCGGCGCCCAGCGCGCGTAGGCGCGCGGCCAGGCCGCTCGCCTGCGCCCGCGCGCGAGTGACCGCCACCCGCTTCCCGTGCAGCGGCCGGCGCTCGAACCAGGCGAGCGTGTGGCGCAGCTCGACCGCCGCCCCGACCACGGTGATCGCGGGCGCCTTGAGCCCGGCGTCGGCGACCTTGTCGGCGATGTCGGCCAGCCTTCCCGTCACCGTCTGCTGGTCGGGCAGCGTGCCGCGCCGCACGACGGCCACCGGCTCGGCGGGGTCGCGGCCCGCGGCGATCAGCGCATCCGCGATCAGCGGCAGGTTCTTCACGCCCATGTAGAAGACGAGCGTGCCGGGAAAGGCGGCGAGACGCTCGGCGTCGAGCGCGCTCTCGGCCTTGGCGGGATCCTCGTGGCCGGTCACGAAGGCGACCGCGGAGGCGGCGTCGCGGTGGGTCACGGGGACTCCCGCATACGCCGGCGCCGCGACGCCCGCGGTGATGCCCGGCACGACCTCGAACGGCACGCCGGCCGCGTGCAGCGCCTCGGCCTCCTCGCCGCCGCGGCCGAAGACGAAGGGGTCGCCGCCCTTCAGCCGCACGACCCGCTTGCCGGCGGAGCCCAGCTCGACGAGCAGCGCGCAGATGTCCTCCTGACTCATCGCCACGTCGCCGGGGGCCTTGCCGACGTAGCGCAGCTCGCACTCGGCACCGGCTCCTTCGAGCGCGTTCTCCGGGATCAATCGGTCGTAGAGGATCGCGTCGGCCTCGGCTATGAGCTCGAGCGACCGACGAGTCATCAGGCCCGGGTCGCCCGGCCCCGCCCCGACCAGGTAGACGATCCCGGGTTCTGCCATCTGCGCCAACGCTATCTGCCGGGAGCCGGCGGGTATGCGTCCGCCGTGGCGAGGATGCCGGCGGCGCCGGCGGCGAGCAGGCGATCGGCTGCGTCCGCTCCCACGGCCTGGGGATCCTCCGCGACCCCCCGCACGTCGTCGCGTATCCACGTCTGGCCGTCGGGAGTTCCGACGAAGGCGCTCAACTGGAGGATCGTGTGGCTCTCGATCGTCGCGTGGGCGCCGACCGGGGTGTGACAGGTCGCGCCGATCGCGGTGACGAGCGCACGCTCTGCGGTCAGGCAGGCGAACGCGCGTGGGTCGGTGAGCCGGCTGGCAAGGCGGCGGGTGGGCTCGTCGCCGGCGCGCGCCTCGAGCGCGAGGCAGCCCTGGCCGGCGGCGGGGACGACCGTCAGCTCGGACAGCGGTACGCCGCTCTCGGAGCGGTCGAGGCGGACGAGTCCCGCGGTCGCCAGGACGATCGCGTCGAGCTCGCCCTCGGCGAGGCGGCGCAGTCGCGTGTCGACGTTGCCGCGCAGCTCTCGAACGTCGAGGTCTGGCCGCAGGGCGAGCAGCGCGGCCCGGCGGCGCAGGCTGGCGGTGCCCACGACCGCGCCATCGGGCAGGGCGTCGAGCGGCTCCGTGCTCGCGGCGTCCCGAGACGCGCGCAGGCGCGGTGACAGGCAGAGCGCGTCGCGCGCGTCCGCCCGCTCCGGGACGGCGACGATCTCCAGGCCCGCGGGCAGCTCGCCGGGGACGTCCTTGGCGGAATGGACGGCGAGGTCGATCTCGCCCGCGAGCAACGCCTGCTCGAGCTCCTTGACGAAGCGCGCCTTGTCCTCGGTCTCCGGCTTGGTTGCCGTCTCGTCGCCCGACGTCCGGATTTCGATCAGCTCGACCTGCGCCCCGAGCGCCTCGAGGTCGCGCGCGACCGTGGTGGACTGAGCGACCGCGAGCGCGCTGGCGCGCGTGCCGAGCCGGAGCGGCGTTGCCACGGCGGCGCTAGCGGCGCCGGTGGCGGCGCGAGTCGAGCTCGGTGACCTCGGCCGAGGGCTGCTCGTCCTCGTCGAGCGGCGCCGGGCTCGGATCGAGGCCGAACAGCTCGCGCAGCACGGCGACGTTGACGTAGGAGGACTCGTCCTCGGCCCCGTCGCGCAGGCGCATCGTCGGCTCGTGGAAGAGCCGGGCGACGAGAGCGCGGCTCATCGCGGCGACGCGCTCGCGATCGGCGTCGGACAGCGACTCCCAGCGGGGCGCGTTCTCGGCGAGCACCTGGGCGACGATCGTGTCCGCGCGCTCGCGCAGGCCGCGGATCGTCGGCAGCACCTCGAGGCTGGCGAGCCAGGCCTCGAACCGCTCGACGTCGCGCTCGACCAGCGCAAGCGCGCGCTCGGCCTCGGCCTGGCGGACGGAGGTGTTGCGCTCGACCTCGTGCTCGAGATCGTCCATGTCGTAGAGGCTCACGCCGGGCAGGTCGCGCACGCCTGGGTCGATGTCGCGTGGCACGGCGATGTCGATGATCGCCAGCGGCCGGTCCTCGCGGTCATCGAGCACGAGCGCGAGCTCCTCGCGCCCGACGAGCTGGTGCGGCGACGACGTGCAGCTGACGACGATGTCGGCCTGGGCGAGCTCGTTCGGCAGCTGGTCGAGCGGGACGGCCGAGCCGGAGTAGCGCTCTGCGAGCCCGAGCGCGCGGTCGTAGTGGCGGTTGGCGACGAACACCGCGTGCGCCCCGCGGTCCTTCAGCGCCTGGGCCGTCAGCTCGCCCTGCTCGCCGGCGCCGATCACCAGCACGCGCCGGTCGGAGAGGTCGCCAGTCGGGAGATGGTGGGGCGGCAGGACGCCGGCTGCCGCGTCGTCGCGGGAAGGCCCAGCGGTGTCGGCGGCGGCGTCGGGCTCCCCGGCCGGGCAGCGCTCGTCGGTCGCCCTCGGTGCCGCGCCACCGGCGATGCCGAGGCTACGACACGCGAGCTCGGCCGCGACCGTCGCCACCGAGACGCGCGATCGGCCGACCCCCGTGTCCGTTCGCACTCGCTTGCCGGCGGCGAGCGCGTCGCGGAAGAGGCGGTTGGCGATCGGGCCGGTCATGCCCTCGACCAGCGCGAGCTCGTACGCCCGCTTGACCTGGCCCTGGATCTCGCTCTCGCCGACGATCATCGAGTCGAGGCCCGCCGCGACCTGGAACAGATGGCGCGCGACGTCGAGGTCGCGCAGCGCGTAGAGGGAGTCGGCCAGCTCTGTCGGCCGCGTCTCCGCCTGGCGGGCGAGCACCGCGAGCGCTGCGCTCTCGGCGGCGACCGCGTCGGTCGCGACGAGGTAGAGCTCGGTTCGGTTGCAGGTCGAGATGGCGACCGCCTCGTGGATCTCCTCGTGGGCGGTCAGCTCGGCTAGCACGGCGGTCGCGCGGCCCTCGGTGAGGGCGAGCCGCTCGCGCAGCTCGAGCGGCGCCGTCTTGTGCGAGACGCCGAGCGCCAGTAGCTCGCCGCTCACGCCACCGGCTCCCCGTCACGCGGCGTGGCGGCCTCGCCCGCCGGCTCGTCCTGCCGCTCCGCAATCTCGACCAGCTCGGTCAGCTCGCGCTCGATGCGTGCGATCTTGGCGCTGATGATCGCGACGTAGACGACGATCAGCGTGAAGAAGACGACGTAGGCCCCGGCGACGTACTTGCCCGCCTCGTCGAGCGGAAGCGCGGGCATCAGGCGCTCGCCTCGGCCTCGAGCTTGCGGCGCAGCCGCTTGAGCTGCATCGAGGCGTTCTTGCCGGTCAGCTCCAGCTTCCACATCGTCACGAACAGAAGGGTGACAGCCGCGATGCAGACGAGGAACGTCAAGCGCATGTCGCCCGGCATCGAGCCGCCGGTCTGCGACAGCACGCGCGGGTGGGTGAAGGCCTCCGCCATCCGCACGGCGGCGAAGTTGATCGGGACGAAGGCGCCCGCGGCGATCGCGAACACCGACGAGTAGCGCGCCTGGCGGTCGGGGTCCTCGATCGAGAAGCGCAACGGGTAGTAGACGCAGTAGAGGAGGAACACGACGAGGAACGAGACCAGCACCGGCTCGTCCCAGACCCACCAGTGCCCCCACGCCGCCTTCGCCCAGATCGCGCCGGTGATCAGCACCGCGGTGCCGAAGATGATCGACATGTGGATCGCGACATAGGACCGCGCGTCCCACGAGCGGTCGCCGGAGCGCAGGAACTTGATCGCCATGATCCCGCCCGCGACGAACCCGCACAACGCCACGATCGCCAGCGGCACGTGGACGTAGAAGATCTTCTGGACGAAGCCCTGGTCGGCGTCGTTGGGCGCGAAGAAGAACACGAGCGCGAGCGACGCCCCCATCAGCACGACGGTTGCGATCGACAGCGGCTTGAGGCCCTTGGAGTACACCTAGGAGCGGTCGGGCGCGTTGAAGGCGAACGGCACGACCTCAGATCGTAGAGCGTCGATGGGTCCGGAGAGGGCGCTGGACCGCCGCCGCGTCGATCTCCGAAGGTGGCCCTTGACTCGCGCTGCGCGCCCGAGGTAGTGTCCCGCGAGTTCAAAACATCGATGTCTCTAATCGTCGAGGTGAATCTCCGGGTCGTCTCGGAGGGCGAGATCCACTGCCGGCCTATGAACGACCGCGGAGGACCTGCTCCATGATTCTGAAGACCCTTAGGCTCGGCCTGTTCTTGATCGCAGTCCCGCTCTTCTCACTGGGCACTCCAAGTGACAGCAGCGCCCAGACGCTGCCCTGGGGCTACCGTGTCGAGCTGCCCAATCACGCTGACGAGCCGGTCTGCGCGAATACCGGCCATCGCATAGTGGCGGTCCGCTCGTATGGGTCGGCCGAGGAGGACACGCCCGCATACGTCGCAGCCAGAGAGGAGCTCGTGCGAGTTCGGATCAGGCAGATGAACTGGAAGCTGATCCAGCAGGCGCAGCTGTCGGGCGGCCCGCCGCTGGAGCTCAAGGTCGAGTGCGACGCCAACGGCGAAATCAAGGTCTACGAGTCGTTGAGCGACGGTGAGACGGACGGCTCCTGGCGTGCGGCTGCCTTCGACCTCTTCCGGCTGCCGAACGGCCTGATGCCAATGGGCGCAGACGCGATCAAGGTCCTCATCTTCCGGGACCAGCAGGGCTCGTCGGGCGGCTCGACCGTCGTGTCGCCAGAGACGGTCAAGAGCTCCTCTGACGATGTCGTCAGCGGCGATCCCGACGAGAGCAACAGGTACCGGGTGATAACCCAAGGCGCCGTCGCCTCGCAGGGCCACAACGACCCATGGGATGACTACACCGCGATGCACGAGCTCCTCCACGCGATGGGCGCTGTGGCGGGTCGCGACGGCGCCTTTGGCAACGATCCCGCTCCGTTCGCCGATATCACGGGCCACTGCAACGACGGCATGGACGTCATGTGCTATGGCGGTCCGACCACCCCCTACACGGTCACCCGCTGTCCGGAGAGCGAGGGCTACGGGACGCCTGACGGCATTCCGATCGACTGCGGCTACGACACGTTCTTCGACGCGGCGCCCGAGCCTGGCGAGTGGCTCGATCGCCATTGGAATGTCGGCGGCCCTGAGAACCCCTACTTGTACCGACCGCCGGAGTGGGCGGTCATGCGGAGCAAGGTCACTTCGAAGATCGACGACGTCCATTGCGTCTCGGCGTCGGAGTGCGTCGCCGTCGGCGTGCAGGTCTCCGAGTCGCAGACCAAGCGGCCGCTGGTGGCCCGCTGGGACGGAAGTGGATGGTCGAGGGAGACGGCGCCGCTTCCAAGCGGCGCTGCAGACGGCAGGCTGACTGGCGTGTCGTGCTCCTCGGCATCCTCCTGCACCGCGGTCGGGGTCCGCAGCGATCTCGCCAACTCGACCGTCAACGACCGGGCGTTCGCGCTGGCGTGGGACGGCTCGTCATGGTCCGCCCAGTCAATGCCGGTTCCCTCCGGCTCGAAGTACCATGCCGATCTGGAGGTGTCGTGCTACCCGTCTGGGTGCATAGCCGTCGGCAGTCATGAGGTGAGCGTGACTGGGGGCTCCGCCCGCAAGAGCCTCGGCTTCAAGTGGAACGGCACGACTTGGACGCTTCTGACGCTACCCGCGCCCACTGGGGCGACCTCGAACGGGCTCTCGGACATCGACTGCCCGTCGGCATTCGCCTGTCGAGCGATCGGGTGGTACACGAGCAGCGGTCAGAGGCACGTCATGCTCATGCATCATCAGCTCGGCTCCTGGACCGCGCAGACGGGACCGGCTGTCAGCGGCGCGTCGTGGAACGAGGCTACCCAGATCTCCTGCGGCGCGGGGACGTGCGTTGCGGTCGGCGAGTGGTTCGACTCCGCCCTCGAAATTCGTAAGCCCTTTGTGATCCGCGGGCCCTTCGCGTCGGGAGGGGCGTGGAGCGTGGACGCGGTGACGGTGCCGAGCGGGGCGACGAGAAGCGGTCTGTCTGGCGTCTCGTGCCCGTCGACGTCGTGTGTGGCGGTCGGCAGCTACGTCAACCCGGCCGGAGTGGAGGTGCCGTTCGCGCAGACGTGGAACGGAAGCAGTTGGTCGTCGAGCTCGGTCGGGACCGCCGCGGCCACGACGGCGTCCGACCTCGACGACGTGTCGTGCACGTCTGCGTCTGCCTGCCTTGCCGTAGGCACCGGCGCGTTCTCGTCAGGCGACTTCTTCGTCGCGAGCGAGCTCGATGGCGGCAGCTGGTCCGCCGCCGGCAACGGGCTGTTCGAGACGGAGGCGACTGGCGTCTCGTGCACCGGCCCGACGGCTTGCGTGTCCCTGCGCTCGTCCGATGCGGGCCCGACCGCCAGGACGTGGAACGGCGACCGGTGGGCGCCGATGCCGGCGCTCCCCGCTGTCGCCGGCAGCTCCCTCGAGGCGTTGTCGTGCAGCGCGTCCGATGCATGCACGGCCGTCGGCAGCAAGAACTCGGAGGACGATGTGCTCGTGGAGCGGTGGAACGGCTCGCAGTGGGCCGTTCAGTCGGCGCCGACGCCGTCCGGGAGCACCGAGGCGGTGCTCCAGGACGTCTCGTGCGCCTCGTCGACCGCCTGCGTCGCCGTGGGCCGTCATCGGGACGGCTCAGGGACGCAGCTGCCGCTGATCGAGTCGTGGAACGGCTCGGGATGGACGATCGAGTCGGTGCCCGCCCCGTCCGGTGCGACGTCGTCCCGGCTGTCCGGCGTCGACTGCTTCTCGGCATCGGCCTGCGTGGCGGTCGGAAGCTACGAGAGCGCCAGCGGCGAGCGCTACTACGCCGTCAAGTGGGACGGGACCACGTGGACGCTCGTCGCCCTGCCGAGCAGCGCGGCGCCGACACGCTTGACCGACGTCTTCTGTGACGGCGCCACGCAGTGCATCATGGTCGGCAGCAAGGTCGAGTCCGGCGCGCGCAAGCCGCTCGCGTTGTGGTGGGTGGTCGGGATCTTCAACCAGGACTCCCCGGCGCTTCCGCCCGGCGCCTCCTCGGCTGAGCTGCTGGATGTCTCGCGCGTAGGCGGAGTCACCGCGGTGGGTAGCTATGTGGACGCTTCCGGCGCGCGCAAGACGTACACGCTCTTGCGCCGCAACGGGGCGAGCTCGTGGACGATCCCGCCGTCGCCGAACGCCCCGGCCCAGACGACGAGCGAGCTGACGGAGCTGGCGTGCAGCTCCGGCGGGGAGTGCGTCGCCGCCGGCAAGTCCACCGGGGCGGGTCTCTCCCAACCCCTCTTCGAGGTCTACCGCTGACACGCGACTCCTCGCTAGTCGTCCAGTAGGAAGTCGAAGACGGCGACGGCGATCAGCACGAAGACGACGTCGTAGAGTCCGAGCAGGCCCAGCCAGCGCCACAGCTCCTCCGGCGCCTGGTCGCCGCGCAGGAGCGGCTCGGTGGCCGACGCGGCGGCGATCAGCAGCGGCACGACGAGCGGCAGCAGCAGCAGCGGCACGATCAGCTCGCGGGCCCGCGTCTCGGCGGCGAGGGCGGAGACCAGCGCGCCGACGGCCGCCAGGCCGATGTTGGCGACGAGCAGCAGCGCGAGGAGGGCGGGCAGCGCCGGCGCCAGGTCCGGACCGAGCAGGAAGAGGGCGAAGGCCGGTACCGCGACCAGCTCGAGCATGCAGAGGTAGAGGAACAGCGCGGTCGCCTTGGCGAGCCAGAGCGCCGTCCGGTCGACCGGTGCCAGCAGCAGCCCGTCGATGCCGCCCTGCTCGCGCTCGATGGCGAACAGGCGTGAGACGCCGATGACTGTGGCCAGCAGCAGGGTGACCCACAGCACGCCGGCGGCGAGGCCGCCGTCGAGCGAGTCTCGATCCAGCCCGAAGTGGAACAGCACGAAGACGGTGACCGTGAAGAGCGTCATGGCCGGCACGGACTCCTTCGTGCGCAGCTCGATCGCGAGGTCCTTGCGCAGGATCGCGCGGGCGGCGCCGATCACGCGTACAGCTTCCGTGCCGTCGCCGCGTCCAGCTCGGCGGCCGGCCGGCAGAACGCCTGGCTGCCGCCGCGCAAGCCAAGTGCGACGTCGGCCTCGGCCAGGCCGCCCTCGACGTCATGGGTCACCAGCACGCGCGTCTTCCCCGACGCTCGTCCGATCAGCGGCTCGAGCGCCTCGGCCGCCGCCGGGTCGAGGTTCGCCCTTGGCTCGTCGAGCAGCAGCAGCGACGGGTCGTGCAGCGTCGCCCGGGCC
Organism: Thermoleophilaceae bacterium; assembly: GCA_036259535.1. Classification (GTDB taxonomy): domain Bacteria; phylum Actinomycetota; class Thermoleophilia; order Solirubrobacterales; family Thermoleophilaceae; genus JAAYBF01. The sequence continues at coordinate 9,585 of DATABO010000094.1, read as the reverse complement.
ACCGCCAGCCGTTGCACCATCCCCTTCGACAGGTCGCGCACCGGCTCGTCGGCGCGCCGCGCCATGCCCACGGCGTCGAGCCGCTCCGCCACGCACGCGGGATCGCCTCTTCCGCAAAGGCCGTGCAGCCGCGCGTGGTAGACGAGGTTCTCCCGGCCCGTCAGCTCGCGGTAGAGCAGCGGGTCGTGGCCGAGGTACCCGATCGCCCCCCGTGCCTTCCACGCCTCGCCCGGGAGCTCGTGCCCCAGGACGCGCACGGTGCCCGCATGCGGGCGCAGCAGCGTCGCCAGAACCCGCAGCAGCGTTGTCTTCCCCGCGCCGTTGGGCCCCAGTACGGCCAGCGTCTTCCCGGCGGACAACCGCGCCGTCACGCCGGACAGCGCCACGCGCTCGCCATAGCGCCGTTCGACGCCATCCAGATCGAGTGCTGGAGCGCTCACCGCGTGCGGACAGTACCGACCGGTCCGACACCACAGGGCGGCGCGAGGTTCGACTCCAACGACGTGCCTTTCTCGGTCAGCGAGAACGGTCAGGCCGGCGCGGCCGTCCGCTGCGCGGCGGCGATCAGGTCCCGGACGCCGGCCTCGTCGCCGCCGCGCAGCAGCTCGATCGGGTCGGGCGAGCCGTTGACGATCGACTCGAAGAAGGCCTTGCGGTCCTGGTAGGTCGGCAGCGTGCCCTTCGCCCAGCCGCGGACGTCGTTGAGCATGATCGCCAGGCGGGCGTACTCCTCGCCGAACAGCTCGGCCACCTCGTGCTTCATACGCTTCGCTAGCGCGGGGCTGGCGCCGGCGGTCGAGATCGCTATCGCCAGCGGGCCGGTGCGGACGATCGCCGGCAGGATGAAGTTGCACAGCGGCGGTACGTCGACGATGTTGACGAGCATCGCCCGCCGCTCGGCGTCCTCGTAGATGCGGATGTTGACGTCGGTCGAGTCGGTGCAGGCGATGACCATGAAGACGCCCTCGAGGTCGTCGGGCCCGGCGTAATCGCGCCGCTCCCACTCGATCGACCCCTCGGCGGCGAGCGTCTCGAGCTCCGGCCCGGCCTCGGGCGCGATCAGCGTCACGTCGCCGTCGCAGGCGAGCAGGCCCTCGACCTTCTCGAGCCCGATCTCGCCACCGCCGACCACCACGCAGCGCCGTCCGCGAAGCTTCAGGCAGGCGATGTAGAACGGCGTGTCGAGCATGTCGCGCACGCAGGTCTGGTCGCAGATCCCGCGCTTGAACTGGCAGACGCACTCCTTGCCGGCGTAGGCGGCGGCTGGCATGGCGTCCAGTCTACGCGGGGCGCCTACCCTGGAAGGACATGCCCGACGGCTACTTCACCGATGCCTCGATGCTGCGGATCGTCCACCGCGAGCGGGCGCTGGCGCTGTCCGGCCCGCGGGCCCTGCTGATGCAGGCCGCCCACCCGCTGGCGGTCAAGGGCCTGCTCGCCCACTCGACCGCCGTCGACGAGCCGTATGACCGCCTCGCCCGCACGGCGGAGACGATGTCGACGATCGGCTTCGGCTCGCGCGCGGAGGCCGATGCGGTGACCGCGCGCGTGCGGGCGATGCACGCGCGCGTGAAGGGCCGGACCAGCGAGGCCGTCGGCCGCCATCCCGCCGGCACGCCCTACCGCGCCGACCAGCCCGACCTGCTGCTCTGGGTGCTGTTCACGCTGGTCGACAGCGGCGCGGTCGTCTACCGCAAGTACGTCCGCTCGATGTCGCGTGCTCAGGAGGCCGCGTACTGGGAGGACTACAAGGTCGTCGGCGAGCTGTTCGGCCTCAGGCGCTCCGACATGCCCGACACGCTCGACGACCTCCACGCCTACCGCCACGACATGCTGACCGGCGACGACCTCCACGTCACCAAGTGGGCGCGCGAGAAGGCGCGCAAGATCGTCCTCGACCCGCCGGTGCCGTGGGTGGCGCGGCCGCTGCTCGAGACGGCCAACTTCGTGACGATCGCCCTGCTGCCCGACCGCATCCGCCGCGAGTACGGCTTCTCGACCCTCCCGCCGCCCGCGATTCGCAAGCTGCTCGTCGCCGGCGGCGCCGAGTACGTCAAGCGCGCCGTCGTGCCGTTCCTGCCGGACCGTCTGCGGCTGGTGCCGGCCGCGCGGCGCCCGACCGCCGCCTAGCCACGTCTGACGATCTTCGTGCCCAGCCGCGCGAACGAGCGCGCGCCGCGGCGCAGGGCGGCCGCCTTGTCGGAGTCGCGGCCGTAGAGCAGCGTCGCTGCCTCGTGCAGCGAGCGGCCCAGTGAGCGGTCGTAGGGGTGCCACCAGAAGTTTCGGGTCACCCCGGGCTCCCAGGAGAGCTGCTTGACGTTGACGCACTCGTAGAAGCCGAACTTCGAGTGCGAGCGGCCTAGGCCGGAGTCCTTGACGCCGCCCCAAGCGCAGGAGCACGTCCCGTGCGAGTACAGGTGGTCGTTGACCCAGACGATGCCGGCCTGGATCCGTCGGGCGATGCGCTCGCCGCGCGCGCGGTCCGACGTCCAGACCGAGGCGCCGAGCCCGAACGCGGAGTCGTTGGCCAGCGTGATCGCCTCGTCCTCGGAGTCGACCGGGACCACCGGGATCACCGGGCCGAAGATCTCCTCGCGCATGATCCGCATGTCGTGGGTGACGTCGGTCAGGACCGCGGGCGCGTACCAGTTGCCGGTGCCGCCCTCGGGCGGCGGCGTCGGTCCCCCGCAGCGGAGCGTGGCACCGGCCGCGACCGCGTCGTCGACCAGCTCGACGACGAGGTCGTGCTGCTCGCGCGAGACCATCGGGCCGATCTCGGTGCGCCAGTCCATCGGGTCGCCGACGTGCAGCGCCTGCGCGCCCCGGACCAGCTCCTCGGTGAAGCGCTCGGCGACGTCGCGCATCACGTAGACGCGCTCGATGCCGCTGCAGGTCTGCCCGGCGTTCGCGAAGCCGCCCCACAGCGCGCCCGACACGGCGTTCGCCATGTTGGCGTCGGAGAGGACGATCATCGGGTCCTTGCCGCCTAGCTCGAGCACCGAGCTTTTCATCCGCTCCGCGCACTTGACGCCCACGGCCCGCCCGACCTCGACCGATCCCGTGAAGAAGATCTTCGCGGCGCTGGACTCGACGAGCGCGTTGCCCACCGCGCCGCCGCCGTGCACCGTCCGCACCAGCCCCTCGGGCAGCCCGGCGCGCTCGAAGACCTCCTGGATCTTCTGGCCGATCAGCGGCGTCAGCGACGCCGGCTTGAGCACGACGCCGTTGCCGCACATCAGCGCGATCGCGACCTCGCCCATCGGGATCGACCACGGGTAGTTCCACGGCGCGATCACCCCGACCACGCCGAGCGGCTCGTAGGCGAGGCGCGCCTGCTTCTGCCTGACCCAGATCGGCAGCTTCACCTTCTCGTCGGCGAGGATCTCCGGGCCGGCGTCGGCGACCCAGTTGAGCGCGTCGATAGTCGGCAGCAGCTCCATCGCGTACGACTCGTTGCGCGGCTTGCCCTGCTCGCGCGTCAGGAGCTCGGAGAGCACGTCGAGCGAGTCGATGATCACCTGCCCGGCGCGCCGCATGTAGCGCGCGCGGTCCTGCACCGGCAGCGCCGCCCAGAACGGCTGCACCTCCGCCACGTCGTCGACGACCGACTGCACCTCCTCCGGCGTGACGGTCGGCACGGCGCCGAGCCGACGACCGTCGATCGGCGAGAACGTCTCGAGCTGGCCCTGGGCGGGCGGTGACTTGGCCTCCATGGCGCCCTATTGTGACCGAGACTTCCTGATCTGCTCCAGGCGCTCGGCCAGCTCGCGCTCGTGGCCGAAGGGCGACAGCTCGAGGAACCGGCGGCCGACGGCGTCGTCGGGCATCAGCTCCTGCGGCGAGGTGCCGGTCGGGTGGTCGTGGGGATAGTCGTAGCCCTCGCCGCGGCCGAGCTTCTTGGCCCCGGGATAGTGGGCGTCGCGCAGGTAGTCGGGCGGGATCGGCGTGCCGTTCTGGCGGACCCACGAGCGGGCGTGGCCGAGCGCTGCGCCGGCAGCGTTGGACTTTGGCGCCAGCGCCAGGTAGACGGTCGCCTGGGCGAGCGCGAAGTGGCACTCGGGCAGCCCGACGCGGTCGACCGCCTGCGCGGCCGCCGTCGCGATCAGCAGCGCCTGCGGGTCGGCGTTGCCGACGTCCTCGCTCGCGAGGATCACCATCCGCCGCGCGATGAAGCGCACGTCCTCGCCGCCCTCGAGCATCGCGGCCATGTAGAGCAGCGAGGCGTCGGGGTCCGAGCCGCGCGTCGCCTTGATCCACGCCGAGATCAGGTCGTAGTGGCGGTCGCCGTCCTTGTCATAGAGGACCGCCCGGCGCTGCAGCGCGTCCTCGGCGCGGGCGAGCGTGACGTGGCCGCGGCCGCCGCTCTCGCCGACGTCGCGCGTCGTCGCTCCCGCCTCGGCGGCGGCCGTCTCCGCCGCCAGCTCCAGCGCCGCCAGCGCCGTTCTTGCGTCGCCGCCCGCGCGCGCCGCGAGGAACTCCAGCGCGTCGTCGTCGACCTGTGGCGGGTCGGCGATCCCTCGCTCGCCGTCCTCCAGTGCCCGCCGCAGCAGCGCCAGCACGTCGCTCTCCTCGAGCGCCCGCAGCTCGTACACGCGACAGCGCGACAGGAGCGCCGAGTTGACCTCGAAGTACGGGTTCTCGGTCGTCGCCCCGACCAGCCAGACAAGCCCCTCCTCGACCGCCGGCAGCAGCACGTCCTGCTGCGCCTTGTTGAAGCGGTGGATCTCGTCGAGGAAGAGGATCGTGCCCTCGCCGTTGCCGCCGCGGCGCCGCTCCGCGGCGCGGTCGAGCACCTCCCGCACCTCCTTGCGCCCCGCGTTGACAGCGGAGATCTCCTCGAACGCGGCGTTCGCCGTCACCGCGATCAGCCGCGCCAGCGTCGTCTTCCCCGTCCCCGGGGGTCCGTAGAGGATCATCGAGTGCGGGTGTCCGTCCTCGAGCGCGCCGCGCAGCGCCGACCCCTCCTCGAGCAGGTGATCCTGCCCTACGAACTCGCTCAGCGCGACGGGCCGCATCCGCGCCGCCAGCGGCTGCGCTCCCATCGGCACGGCCGTCCGGCCGCGCGTCGTCGCGCCTTCGTCCTCGCCGAACAGCCGCTCCATGCCTATCGCTCCGTTCCCTCAGGATCGCCGTCGCCGCCGGCCGGTGGGTCGTCGAACAATCGCAGGTAGGGCTCGTAGCGGAACAGTCGCGACCGTCGTCGTCCGGTCACCTCGCGCAGCAGGCCGAGCTCCTCGAAGCGGCCGACGAGCTTGTTCGCCGTGGCGAAGGTCACGTCGAGGGCGCCGGTCGCCGTCCGGACGTTGATCAGCGGCTGGCGGAACAGCTCCGAGAGCAGCTTGAGCCCGTTCGGGCCGGCGTTCTCGATCACCAGCGCCCGGTGCTCCTCCCGCAGCGCGAAGATCTGCTCGGCCGTGCGCTTGGCCTCCTCGGCGGTCGTGGCGACCCCCTCCAGGAAGAAGCGCATCCAGCCCTCCCAGTCGCCGCGCAGCCGGATCGCCGTCAGCCGGTCGTAGTACTCGGCCCGATGGCGCTTGAAGTGGTGGCTCAGGTAGAGCAGCGGCTGTCGCAGCACCCCGTGGTGGACCAGCAGCAGGGTGATCAGGAGCCTGCCCACGCGTCCGTTGCCGTCGAGAAACGGGTGGATGGTCTCGAACTGGGCGTGCGCCAGACCGGCCTGAACGAGGTGGTCGTCCGAGTCCTCGTGAAGGAACCGCTCGAGGTCCGACAGCGCCGCCGGCAGCTCGTTCGGCGCCGGCGGCACGAACGTCGCCTGGCTCAACGGGGCGCCGGCCGGCCCGATCCAGTTCTGGGTGGTCCGGAACTCGCCGGGCGTGGCGTGCGATCCGCGGCCGTCGCGCAGCAGCTCGGCGTGGATCTCACGAATCAGGCGGAGCGAGAGCGGCAGCTCCCAGAGCCGGTCGAGTCCGTGGTTCATCGCGGCGACGTAGTTGACGATCTCGCCGACGTCGCTCGGGCCGCGGGGCCGGCCCTGCTCGAGCTCGACCTCGAGCAGGTCCTCGAGGGTGCTCTGCGTGCCCTCGATCTGAGAGCTGAGGACCGCCTCGCGTCTCACGTACATCGCGACGAAGAACGCGGGGTCGGGGATCACGTCGACGATGCCGTCGAGCCGGCCGAGCGCAAGGTTCGCGCGGCTGAGCGCCGACTGGAGCGAGCCCACGTCGAGCGGCGGATCGGGAGGCAGAGGCGCTGGGACGAAGGCGCGGTAGCCGTCGACGTGCTCGATGGTGTGGCCCGCGCGGGATGTGGCGGGAGGCGCCGTTGCCATGGGCTTATTATAAGCAAACGCCCGAAACTAAAATATCCGCTCGTCCCGGGCGGGCTTATTCAAGACCGCTACACCAATCAGGATGTAGCGACAACGGTTGTTCTAGAACGGCGCCCAGAACTACAACAAGCCGCCAAGGGTCAGCGATCGCCCGGTCGATAGCCCCGCTCCAGCTCCCGCTCGGCCGCCTCGGGCCCGAGGATCGGCAAGACCGCCGTGTACATCAGGTCGGGCAGGACGGACGGGAGGTCGGCGGTGCGGCCGGCGGCGATCTCGCGGTGGACGATCTCGCTCATCCCGCCGACCATGTTCAGGGCGAGCGCCGGTGGGCGGGCGCGGTCGTCCTCGAGCCGGCCGGTGTCGAAGACGATCGTGAAGCCGCGCATCGCCTTGTTGCGGGCGGCGACCGCGCGCGGTCCGGCGGCGAGCACCTCGATGAAGCAGAGCCGTGCGGCGGCGGGGTCGCGCGCGAGCGCGTGGAGCAGGGCGCTGAGCGCGGCGCGGACGCGGTCGGCCCAGGCGTCCTGGGTCTCGAACGCCTCGAGCGTGAGCGTGAGCAGCCGGGCGAGGTCGCGCTCGTAGGCCTGGATGAAGCACTGCTCCTTGTCGTCGAACAGCCGGTAGAAGGCCTTGCGCGTGACGCCCGCGCGCGCGATCACGTCGGCGATCGAGGACTCGTGGTAGCCGCGCTCGCCGGCGAGCGCCTTCATCGCGTCGAGGATCCGGTTGCGCTGCGAGGTCGCGACCTCGTCCGGTGAGAGGCCGTGGCGACCGCGCGGGAGCTGGTCGGGGCGGCGCGGCGGGAGCCTACGGCGGGGACGGGCGGGTGTCGAGCCGTCGGCCTTCGGTCCCGCGGCGGCCTCGTCCTCGCCGGTGCGGCGCTCCTCAGCGGCCATTGCGCATCACAAACCCACGATACCCCGCGCGGGGCGGCTAGGCGAGCGGCTCGAGCCGGGCGACCGCGACGACAGTCTCGACCGAGGGCAGTCGGGCCGGCGCGCGCCGGTCGACCGCGTCGTAGACGAGCTCCTGGAAGCCGCCGACGAGCGCGATCGCCGACACCTCGGCGATCCGCTCGCTGGGTCTCAGCTCGCGCAACGGCTGGGCGAGCAGATCGGCCAGGCGGCGGTTGGTCTCCGAGCGCCGCTCGCGCGCGGCGGGGCCGGCGCTGAGCGCCTCGACGAGGCAGGCGCGGGCGCGGTCGGGCTCGCTGGAGCAGTAGTCCAGCAGTGCGGCCACGCCCGCGCGGAGACGGGTGGCGGGATCGGCGTCGACCGAGAGAGCGGCGGCGACGCGCCCGAGGAGGTCGGCGGCAATCTCGCCGTAGGCGGCGAGGAAGGCTCGCTCGCCGGCGCTCTCGGCAGTCGCCTGCGCTCCCGGCTCGTCGCGGCCGCTGGCCGCGTCCGCCTGATCGCGCTCCACGAACGGCAGCGTCAGCGTGGCCACCAGCTCCGATCGCAGCGCCGGCAGCTGGGCCGCGCGCCCAGCCGCGGTCTCTCGGTTGAGGAGCTCGGCGAGGTAGCCGACGGCGCCGGCGGTGGCTGCCCGCGAGTGAGCGGCGCGAACGGCGCCGCCGTCGTCCGGCGGCGCGAACAGCGGATCGAGCCGCGCCATCGCCGCGTTGCGCCGCTCCAGCGCCAGCGGCCCCGCGGAGAGGGCCTCGGCGAAGCAGATTCGTGCCGCGTCCTCGTCGGCCGCGAGCGCGCCGAGCAGCACCCCGAGCGCGGTCTTCAGCCGGTCCGCCCACGGCTCCTTCCCCTCGAACGCCTGCAGGGTCGGGGCGAGCAGGCGCTCCATCTCGCGCTCGTAGACCTCGACGAAGCATTCCTCCTTGCCGGCCCACAGCTCGTAGAACGTCTTGCGCGACACCCCCGCGTGGCGGATCACCTCCGCCACGGAGACGTCCTGGTAGCCCCTGCCGGCCACCAGCTCGCGCATCGCCGCCAGCACGCGCTCGCGCTGCGAGCTGGCGACCTGCTCGGGCGTCAGCCCGTGGTTTCCGCCGCGGATCTGATCCGGCCGCGTCCTTCCCGCTGAGACGCCCGGGATCAGAGCGGCCCTACGTGGGGCTCTCGATCCATGTTCGGGCATGACGCCACCGTACTACTGAAACTGGCAGGTGTCTAGAGCTAGCGGCTCCAGACTCCACGACAACGACTGGTCTGAAGCAGCAAGACCGCCGCTTCCACCGTTCCCCGTTGACAGCTAGACACCCATAGGTTTACCGTGGAGAACGTCGGGTGGCTGAACGGCTGCCCATCACGGACGAAAGCGATCGAGAGGAAGTCTCTGATGTTGCCCAACCTGCGCAAGCGCCTAGGGGTCACTGGCCCACTCGTGGTGCTGGCCATCGTCACCGCCCTGGCCGTAGCAGGCGTGCCGGCGGTGGCGGATCCGCTGGCCCAGACAGCAGCTGTGCCCGGCAAGGTGATGAAGCAGGTCAAGCGGGCGCTTGGTCTTGCGAAGAAGGCTGACAAGCGGTCGAGGGCTGCGTTGGAGGCGGCTGAGGGGGGCGGCGGCGCGCAGGGTCCCGCTGGTCCTGTGGGCCCGGCGGGTCCGAAGGGCGACAGTGGGGCTGCTGGTGCTCGTGGTGAGGTGGGTCCGCAGGGTCCGGCGGGCGGTCAGGGTCCTGCTGGTCCGGCTGGTCCTGCTGGTCCTGCTGGTCCTGAGGGGCCGGCTGGTCCGGCTGGTGCTGAGGGTTCGCCGTGGACGGCTGGTGGGACGTTGCCGTCGGGCGAGACGCTGACTGGCACGTGGGGCTTTGGGGTGGACTTCGACTTCGACACGACCGACCCCGATCCGGCGCTGCAGCTCGTGCCGATCTCGTTCCCGATTCCGCTGGCGGCGCAGATCGGCTCGACCGGCGTCCATTCGGTGCCGGTCGGCGGTCCCGCTCCGGCGGGCTGTACCGGCGGCACGGTCGCCGACCCGAAGGCCGACCCGGGCCACATCTGCGTCTATGCGCGCACGTTCACCAATGCCTCGTTCTCAACGTTCCTGTCGCCGGTCGTCAGGGCAAGCGGCGAGTTCGACTCGGGCACCGACACCTCCGGGGCGTTGGTGGTCTTGACCGAGAACGGTCCGGGGGCGTTGGCGCACGGCACTTGGGCCGTGACTGCTCCGTAGGCAGAGATGAGCGACGGCCGACACAGGGATTCGGTGACCGTCACTTCCCTGTGTCGGCCGCTTCGGTACAGAGGACGATCGAGGGGCGCGGGCATGACAGATAGCCGACAGTCGAAGCGTTGTGTGGCCCGTGTGTGGTCGTTGGGCATCGCCTTTTGTGTTGTGGTGGT
>DATABO010000093.1:0-9465 GCA_036259535.1 Thermoleophilaceae bacterium | reverse complement strand
GGCCCATCACCCCAAAGATGCTTCGCGCGTGTCCCGCGACAGCCTCTTTGCGACCGCGACGAGCGTCGCCTTGACGTGGTGCGGCTCGTAGCGAACCTGGGCGTGGGTGAAGCGCAGCGTCGTCAGGCCGGCTACGGCGTGTGCCTGGTCGCGCAGGCGGTCGCGCGCCTGCTGTCCGGGCGTGCGGTGATAGCGGAGCCCGTCGGTCTCGACGACCAGCCTGAGATCCGGCCAGTGGAAGTCGACCTTGAAGCCGTTCAGCTGCCGACCGGTCTCCGGTAGCGGGAGCTCGGTCTGCCGGACGATCGCGAGGAAGCGCCGCTCAAGTGCGGAGTCCGTCAGTCGGAACGCTTGCCGGTCGAGTATCGCGCGGAGCGCGGCTACGCCGGACCGGCCGGAGTAGTCGGCTAGTGCGGCCTGCAGTGAGCTCGGATCGATCAGGTCGAGCTTGTCCGTTTCCGCGATCGCCGCCTCGAGTCGATTCCGACGCAAGGTGGTCGCCAGGTCGAGCAGCGTGCGTTGAGGGGTCGTCACGGGTATTTCGTCGTGGGTGGTTCGCTCGCTCGGCCTCAACGCTCGGCAATGGACGACCACACCGGGTCGCCGGCGACGGATTTGCGTCGACACAGTGACCTCGACCCGGTCTCTCTGCGAGGACTGGATCTTCCAAAGCGCAGCCGCGCTTTGGTGGCTGAGAACGGCTGTGGGCCCGCAGCTCAACACGGCCGCGGACCAACGCCCACGTTCGGACAGCTCGGGCCTCCCCACGGCGTAGACGCCTTGCGCCACGCGGTGCAAGCGACCCGTCGATATGCGATGCGCGATCGCGTCCGAGCTCAGCCCCAGCTCGAGGAGCTGCGCCCGCGACACGACGCCGTGCTGACGCCGCTGCAGCTCCCAGGCGTCAGCCGAGAATGCGGCGCGAAGTCTTTCGGGGGCCATCGCCCCGAGAAGGGTTCGCTCGTGGAGCTTCGTCCCCCTCGACCGGCTGGACTGGCGACGGGCGAAGCATCCTTAGGGCTAGGACCCCAAGAATCCTTCGCGCGGCGATGCGGCGACGCGCCGAGGCGAGCGGCGCGGAGTCACACCTTGCGGTGCTCCGGCGCCCAGGAGCCGTCGTCTTGCTGGGCGAAGTCCTGGAACAGGCCGGGGGCCTCGGCCTGCATGATGCGGGCGACCTGGTCGAAGACGAGGCGCAGCTCCTCCTCGGCGCCCTCGGCGGTGCGCATCTCGATCACGTGACGCAGCGTGCGGGCGTTGGCGGTCCACATGATGTCGGTGCTGAGGCCGATCGGGGCGAGGCGGCGCAGGGCTGAGGTGATCTCCTTCTTGACGTGGAAGGGGAGGCCGTCCTCGTCGATGCCGAGCCGGTCGGCGGCGCTCACCTGGAACTCCTCGAGCTGCTCGACGATCGAGACGACCTGGTCGCGCACCGGCTCGAGCGCGGGCGGCACGCGGAAGCCGATCTCGGTCAGCCGCACGTAGCGCAGGCTCTCCTGGCTGAACGCCGAGCCGGCGCGGTGGCGGACCAGCTCGTGGGTGAAGACGCGCGAGACGTTGCGCAGCGCGAACGAGTAGTTGGCGTGCTCGAGCACCGAGCCGTGCGCGCTGCGCAGGATGTTCGCGAAGTACTCCATCCGGTCTGTGCGCACGCGCGTGACGTTCGGGTTGAGGCCGGGCTCCCAGCTGCGGTAGCAGGCGCGACCGCCGAACTCGACGAGCATCTCGCCCGGGCTCGCGGGGTCGTCCTCGCCGAGCCGGCGCTCGAGCCACGACTCGCCGCCGACGTCCTCCAGGTATGCCCGCATGCCGTCGAGGTCGAGCTGCGGACGGGCGATCAGGTGGACGGTCGGGCGGGTCTCGTGCACGGGCTGGCGACCCTACGCCGAAGCTCGGACGAAAGCGCTCAGGCGAGCGGCCGCTCGAGCACCCGCTCGAGCCCCGGCTCCTGCTCGGTCGGCCCCGGGACTGCCTTGTCGAGCCGCAGCTCGATCTCGCGTCCGTCGATCTTCAGCGACGCGACCTGGTTGTCGAACCACGGGCTGTCCTCGAGCGAGCGCCAGTGCACGGACGGATCGTCCACACCCGCGGCCCGCGCGAGCGCACGCGTCAGGGCGTGGGCGGGCCGCGAGGCGGCGGCCTTGATCGCCCGCCGCTCGCGTCGGTTGAGCGGGTTGCGCAGCGGCGAGCAGACCGCCTGGTAGACGGCGCTCCGCACGCCGGAGCCGCGCCGGAAGCCGACCTCGCTCAGGTAGGCGTGGTGGACGTCGCCGGAGAGCGTGACGATCGACGCCGGCGGCTCGCCGCGCTCGCCTGCGCCCACGGCGCGCTGCAGCTCCGCCAGCCGCTCGAAGGACTCCATGAAGGCCGCCCAGTGCTCGAGGTCGAGTCCCTGGCGCCCCCGCTCGCCCGCGCGCGCCGCGAGCTTGCCCCACGCCCCGCCGCAGACCGCCTCGTTCCACGCCTCGAGGTAGTGCATCCCGGGCGCGAGCAGCCACGGCAGCGAGCTGGCGATCAGCAGGTGGTCGAAGTCGCCACGCATCTGATCGGAGACCCAGCTCCACTCCTCCTCGTCGAGCATCGAGCGCTCGCCCTCGGTCAGGCAGCGCCCGGCGCGCGAGTCGATCACCACCAGCCGCGTGCCGTTGAGGTCGCGGTGGTAGCTCCAGCGGCTGCCGTCGGTCGTCGCCGCCCAGCGCTCGGCGTGCTCGCGCAGCAGCGGCTCGGCGTCGCCGGCCTCGTGGCAGCGGGCCAGCAGCCCGTCGCGGTCCTGCTCCTCGGGGCTGAGGTTGCCGGCGTGCTGGTAGACCCAGTAGGACATCAGCGCGCCGACGATGTGCTCGTCCCACCAGTCGGTGGCGCGCATCTCCTCGACCCAGGCGGCCGAGGTGTTCCAGTCGTCGTGCACGTCGTGGTCGTCGAAGACCATCGCGCTGGACACGGTCGAGAGCAGCCAGCGGATCACGGGGTCGCTCCACGACTCGCGGTAGAGGCGGGTGTACTCCTCGAAGTCGAGTGCGATCGGGCCCGGCGGCACGCTCATGTCGCGCCTGGCCTCGACGAACCTGCGCGTCTCGGGCGACACCTCGTCGGCGTAGATCTGGTCGCCGAGCAGGAGCAGCAGGTCGGGCCAGTCGTCGGGGTCCTGGTGCGCCATTCGCAGCGCCAGCGCGCGCAGCGGGTCGAGCTCGCGGCCGCGCTCGTCGTCGTCCTTGACGAGCGTGTAGGGATGCTCGTGGGGAGCGCCGACGCGGCAGGAGCCGAAGGCGATCCGCAGCGGCGGGTTCTTCGGCCGCGTGCGCAGGCTGGAAGGCGGGAATGGCGAATCGGGCAGCGGCCAGACCTGCTGACCGTCGAGCTCGACCGTGTACTCGTAGCGCTGCTCGCCGTCGAGGCCCTCCGCCCGCACGACGGCGTAGTGGTGGCCGGCGACCTCGAAGCTGTTCGAAGTAGTGCCGAGCACCGCGACCTCGCATGCGCAATCGGTCTCAACCCAGACGACCGCGCAGTTCTCGCCGGTGTAGCGCAGCAGGGGGCCGAGGACCAGTTTCGGCATGGACCTCAACGTACCCAGCGGCAACTGGGACGATGCGACTAGCGCGCTTGGAGCACCTCCGCCGGAGTCTCGATCTCGCGCTTGAGGATCTTGCCGGTCGGGCCCTTCGGCAGCTCGTCGAGGAACCAGATGTGACGCGGGTACTTGTAGGCGGCAACCTGCGCCTTGCAGTGCTCGCGGATGTCGTCGGCCGAGGCGTCGGCTCCCTCGTTGAGAACGACCGCCGCCCCGACCTCCTCGCCGAGCTCGTCGTGGGGCACGCCCACGACGGCGGCCTCGAGCACGGCCGGATGCGCGTAGAGGACCTCCTCGATCTCGCGCGGATAGACGTTGTAGCCGCCGCGGATGATCATGTCCTTCTTGCGGTCGACGATGAAGAAGTAGCCCTCCTCGTCGACGGTCGCTATGTCGCCGGTCTTGAACCAGCCGTCGCCGTCGATCGCCTCGGCGGTCGCGTCGGGCTTGGCCCAGTAGCCCTTCATCACGTTGTGGCCGCGGATGGCGATCTCGCCCGGCTCGCCCTGCGCCACCTCGTTGCCGTCGTCGTCGATCGCCTTCATCTCCACCCCCTCGATCGGCGTGCCGATCGAGCCGGGCTTCTGCGCCATGTGGGGATGGTTGAACGAGGCGACCGGCGAGGTCTCGGAGAGCCCGTAGCCCTCGAGCACCTTGCAGCCGAACGCCTGCTCGAACGAGCGCAGCGTCTCGACCGGCAGCGACGCGCCGCCGGACACGCACACGCGCAGCGACGAGACGTCGTAGCGGTCGCGGTCGGGCACCGCGAGCATCGCGTTGTACATCGTCGGAACGCCCTCGAAGATCGTGATCCGGTCGCGCTCGAGGATCTCCAGCGCCTTGACCGGGTCGAAGCGCGGGATCAGCGACACCGTCGCGCGCGCGTTGATCGCCACGTTCATCGTGCAGGTCTGACCGAACGAGTGGAACAGCGGCAGCGCGCCGAGCAGCCGGTCGTCCTCGCCGACGACGATCACCGACTCGGTCACGATCTGGCAGTTGGTGAGCATGTTCGCCTGCGTCAGCTCGGCGCCCTTCGGGCTGCCGGTCGTGCCCGACGTGTAGAGGATCACCGCGGTGTCGTCCTCGTCGCGGTCGACGACCTCGCGCACCGGCTCGGCGGCGGCGAGCTGCTGCTCGAGCTCGCCCGGAGTGACGACGAACGTCTCGAGCTGGAGGCCCTCGGCGCCCTCGCGCGCCGCCTCCTCGAAGCCGTTCCAGGCGATCAGCGCCTTCGCACCAGGATCCTCGAGGTAGTACCTGACCTCGCGCCCCTTGAGCAGCACGTTCATCGGCACGACCACCCCGCCGAGCCGCAGCACGCCGTAGTACGCGACCGGGAAGTACGGCACGTTGGGCAGCATGATCCCGACGCGGTCCCCGGGGCCAACGCCCGCGGCCCGCAGCATCCCCGCCATCCGAGCGCTGCCCTCGTTCAGCGCCGCATAGCTCAGCTCGACGTCGTCGAGCTTGAACGCGACCTTCTCCGGGCTGCGCTCCGCCGCGTCGGTCAGGATGCTCGCCAGGTTCATTCGCTCCGCTCCTCCCTCGGTTCCCCTTACGCGGAACCTACCGGCCGTCTTCGCCGAGGTCTACGCGAAGCCTTGTGGAGCTGGCCGCCTCCTAGGTGGTCGAGTCCACAATGGCATGGCAGCACGGCGCTGTTGTGGAGTTGGGCACCGCGTTGGTGGCTAGCGCCGCAAGCCTCAGAGCAGTGAGGTCAGCGAGCTGCCGACGTCGCGGACGACGTCGAAGAGCGGCGAGGGGTAGATGCCGAGGGCGATCGTCGCCGCGGCTGCGAGCAGGGCGAGGGCGGTGATCTCCGGGGTGGCGCGAGGGTCGGCCTCGGGGGACCAGCCGTGGATCGGCTTGACGCGCCGCGCCGGGTTGGTCGGGAGGGTGATCTCGAGGCGGTCCATCCACATGACGGCGACGACGCGCAGGTAGTAGACGAGCGAGATCATCGAGCCGACGACGATGACGATCCCGAGCCAGGCGTAGTCGCCGGCCACGGCGGCGTCGATCAAATAGAACTTGCCGATGAAGCCGGCGGTGGCGGGAAAGCCGGCGAGCGCGAGCATCGCGATCGTCATCGGCCACGCCAGCAGCGGCGCCGCACGCGAGAGGTCGCGCAGCGACTCGATGTCGTCGCCGTGCTCGGAGACCCGCTCGCGGGCGATCACGACGG
Organism: Thermoleophilaceae bacterium; assembly: GCA_036259535.1. Taxonomy (GTDB): domain Bacteria; phylum Actinomycetota; class Thermoleophilia; order Solirubrobacterales; family Thermoleophilaceae; genus JAAYBF01. Next base: position 3,706 of record DATABO010000093.1, on the reverse strand, counting down.
CGAACGCGGCGACGTTCATGACGAGGTAGGCAGCGAGGTAGAAGGCGGTCGCCTGCAGGCCGAGCTTGGTGCCGACGATCACGCCGGCGAGCATGTAGCCGGCCTGGGCGACGCCGGACCAGGCGAGCAGGCGCTTCAGAGAGCGCTGCACGATCGCGCCGGCGTTGCCGATCAGGATCGTCACGGTGGCGAGCGCGGCGAGGGCTGGCGCCCAGTCGTCGTGGAAGTCGATCAGCGCGCCGCCGAAGAGGCGCAGCAGGATCGCGAAGGCGGCGGCCTTGGTCGCGACCGCCATGAAGGTCGTGATTGGGGTCGGGGCGCCCTGGTAGACGTCGGGCGTCCACTGGTGGAAGGGCGCGACGGACGCCTTGAACGCGAGTCCGACCGTCGCCAGCGCGACGCCGGTGAGCAGCAGCGGGTCGGTGATCGCCAGCCGGGCGTCGATCACGCGGGCGATCCCGTCGAAGTCGGTCGAGCCGGTGGCCCCGTAGACGAAGGCGAGGCCGTAGAGCAGCGTCGCCGAGCCGACCGAGCCGATCACGAGGTACTTCAGGCCCGACTCGAGCGAGCGGCGGTCGCGCACCGACGAGGCGCACAGGACGTAGAGCGGGATCGAGAGCAGCTCGAGGCCGACGAACAGCGTGACCAGGTTCTCGGCCCCCGCGAGCAGCGTCATGCCGGCGATCGAGCCGAGCATCAGCGCGAAGTACTCGCCGGCGCCGGCCTCCTGGACAGACTCCCAGCGCAGCGACAAAGCGATCGCCGCGAGCCCGGTGACGTAGAAGAGCAGCGACATGAACAGGGCGAGCGTGTCCATCGACAGCGCGCCCGAGACGATCGGCGTGGTCTCGCCCGGCTCCCAGTTGACGATGCTGAAGACGATCGCGACGACCAGAGCCGCGGCGGCGAGCAGCGGGACCACGCCGCGCTGAACGGCGCGCCCCGCGAACAGGCCTGCGATCAGCACCACGATCGCGCCGCCCGCGGTGGCGAACACCGGCGCGAGTCCCTGGTAGTCGATCTCCGGCGCCTCGACGGCCGCGAGCAGGTCGATCATCGCCTAGTGCTCCTCACCCTGGCCGGAGCCGGCGGGCTCGCCGGTCGGCTCACGCCGCTGGTCGGCCCGCGCCGGAGTGCCGTCGTCGGTCCGCTCGGCGGCCGCCGCGAGCTGCGCGGTGGTCGCGCGCTCGGTCCGCTCGAGGATCAGCTGCGGGTAGACGCCGAGCGCGACGATCACCGCGGCGATCGGTGCGATGACGCCGAGGTCGAGCCGCGACAGGTCGCCGCCCGCGACGGCCGGGTTCTCGCGGTTGTGCATCGAGTGCTGGAACAGCCGGATCGCGTAGACCGCCGCGAGCGCGACCCCGACGCTGGCGATCAGGCCGAAGACGATCTTGTCCTCGAGCGCGCCGAAGAGGATCAGGATCTCGCCGACGAAGTTCGGCGAGCCGGGCATCGCCAGCGTCGCGAGGATCACGATCAGGAACAGCGTCGCCAGCACCGGCGCGCGCAGCGCGATCCCGCCCATCTGGGCGAGCGACGGAGAGCCGCCCGCGCGCGCGGTCAGCACGGCGATCACGAACAGCAGCGCGCCGACCACCAGGCCGTGGTTGACCATCTGGATCACCGCGCCCTGGGCGCCGAGGTCGTCGATCGCGAAGATCCCGAGCGTGATGAAGCCGAGCTGGGCGATCGACGAGTAGGCGAGCACAAGCCGCGGCTCGTCCTGCGAGAAGGCGAGCACCGAGCCGTAGAGGATCGAGAAGACCGCGATCACCAGCAGCAGGTCCTGGAAGTGGACCGAGGCGTCGGGCATCACCGGCAGCACGATCCGCAGGAAGGCGTAGACGCCGACCTTCGACAGCACCGCGGACAGCACGACGAGCACCGGCGTCGGCGTCGCGCGGTAGGTGTCGACGACCCAGCCGTGGAACGGGAACGCCGGCGCCTTGACGAGGAACGCCAGCGCGAACAGCAGGAAGATCCACTGCTGCGATCCCTCGGGCAGCGGGTTCGCCGCCAGGGCGGCGATCGAGAACGTCAGGTCGTTGCCGGTCTCCGAGGCGGTCAGCACGCCGAGCGCCACCGCGCCGGCCAGCATCAGCAGCGAGCCGACGAGCGTGTAGATCACGAACTCGGTCGTCGCCGCGACGCGGTCGCCCTGGCCCCAGCCGCCGATCAGGAAGTAGAACGGCACCAGCATCAGGTCGAAGAACAGGACGAACAGCGCGAGATCCTGGGCGAGGAACGCCCCGAGCACCGCCGTCTCGGCAAGCGCCATGTGGAAGAGGAACAGCTTCTGGCGGTCGGTCTCGCGAACGGCGGACCACCACATCGCCGGCACCCAGAGCAGCGCCGTCAGCGCGATCAGGAAGAGATTGAGCCCGTCGACGCCGAGCTGGTAGCGGATGCCGAGCTCGGCGATCCACTCGTCGTCGGTCACGTACCTCATGCCGGCGGTCCCGCCGTCGAAGTCGGCGATCATCGCGATCGCGTAGCCGAGCACGGCGACGCTGCCCGCGACCGCGACCCAGCGGCCCGCGCGCGCCGGCAGCAGCGCGCCGACCAGCGCGGCGACCAGCGGCAGGAAGATCACGATGCTGAGGTGGACAGTCAGCATCAGCTCGCCGCGATCAGGAAGTAGAGGACGATCGCGCTGAGGCCGACGAGGAGCAGCGCGGCGTAGGCGCGCAGCTCACCGGTCTGGATCGAGCGCGCGAACGAGCTGCCGGCGCGCACGACGCCGACTGTGCCCCCGACGACGAAGCCCTGGACGAACGCGCTCTCGATCACCGAGCGGCCGAACCGCCCGGCGGCGGCCGTCGGTCGCACGATCGCCAGGTCGTAGAGCTCGTCGAAGTACCACTTGTTGGCGAGCACCCGGTGCACGCCGGCGAAGCGCTCCTGCAGGCGCGCGGAGGTCCCCGGCCGCCAGAGGTAGATCCGCGCCGCGATGAGGATGCCGGCGACCGACAGCAACGCGCCGACCAACAGGCCGAGCTGCTCGGAGGAGTCGCTCGGGTGCTCGTGGACGTAGTGCGACCCCGCGAACGTCGGCTCGAGGAACTTCTCCAGCACGTCGGTCACACCGGGGATCTGGATGAAGCCGGCGACGATCGCCAGCAGCGCCAGCGGTCCCATCGCTGCCTTCATCGCCCCCTCGTGCTCGGCGATGTGGTGCTCGGGACCGGGGAAGCCGGCGCCGGTGTCCTCGGGCTCGCCGGTCGCGGGGTTGGTGGGAGCGGCATGTGCGAGGTGGCCGCCCTCGAGCTCGCGTGCCTCGGGGCTCGGCTCACCGTGGAAGACCCTGAAGACGAGCCGGAACGCGTAGATCGCTGTCAGGAAGGCGGTCAGGTAGCCGACGACCGCAAGCGCGACGAACCAGTCGCCGCGGTGCAGCGTGTAGGCGAGGATCTCGTCCTTGGAGAAGAAGCCGGCGGTCAGCGGGAAGCCGGCAAGCGCCAGCGCGCCCGCGGTGAACGTCACGTAGGTGAACGGCATTGACTTGCGGAAGCCGCCCATCCGGTCGAGCGACTGGTTGCTCGCCATCGCGGCGATCACCGAGCCGGCGCCCATGAACAGCAGCGCCTTGAAGAAGGCGTGGGTCATCAGGTGGAAGAGCCCGGCGCCGTAGGCGAAGACCGAGACGCCGAGGATCATGTAGCCGATCTGCGACATCGTCGAGTAGGCGATCGCGCGCTTGAGG
>DATABO010000092.1:0-20423 GCA_036259535.1 Thermoleophilaceae bacterium | reverse complement strand
ACGCCGTTCATCGCCGGCTCGCAGTTCTTCGTCCTGCTCGACCGTTCGCTGGGGACCGACTTCTTCACGGCGGGCGCCGGCGGCGACGTGCTGATGTACCAGCACGTCTTCTGGTTCTACTCCCACCCGGCCGTCTACATCATGATGCTGCCGGGCTTCGGGATCGTCAGCGAGGTCATCTCCACGCATGCGCGCAAGCCGGTGTTCGGCTACCGGATGATGGCCTTCTCGCTCGTCGCGATCGTCATCCTCGGCTTCACGGTCTGGGCCCACCACATGTTCGTCTCGGGCATGTTCGCCTGGCTGCGCGTGCCGATGATGATCACGACGATGCTGATCGCGGTCCCGACCGGCGTGAAGATCTTCAGCTGGCTCGGGACGCTTTGGAAGGGCGCGATCCACCTGACTACGCCGATGCTGTTCGCGCTCGGGTTCATCACGATGTTCACGCTCGGCGGGATCAGCGGGATCATGCTCGCGGTCGTGCCGATCGACATCCACGTGTCCGACACCTACTTCGTCGTCGCGCACATCCACTACGTGCTGTTCGGCGGCTCGGTCTTCACGATCTTCGCCGGCATCTACCACTGGTTCCCGAAGATGACCGGCCGGATGTACGACGAGGGCCTCGGCAAGGTCCACTTCTGGCTCTCGTTCGTCTTCTTCAACCTGACGTTCGGTCCCATGCACTTCGTCGGCGTCGACGGGATGCCGCGCCGCGTGGCCGACTACGCCGATCAGTTCGCGACGCTGAACGCGATCATCTCCGTGTCGGCCTTCCTGTTCGGCCTCTCGTTCCTGATCTTCCTCTACAACATGGTCACGAGCTGGCGCTTCGGCCCGCGGGCCTCCGGCAACCCCTGGCGCGCCCACTCGATCGAGTGGCAGGTCTCCTCGCCGCCGCCGATCTTCAACTTCGACGAGGTCCCGACGGTCGTCGGCGGCCCCTACGAGTACGGCGTCCCCGGAGCGGTGCATGCGGTCTTCGCGGATGAGAAGGCGCCCGTCGGCGCGACCCCAACCCCGGCAGGCGGCGGCGCGCCGCCGCCCAACGAGCCATGAGCGAGCCGCGCAAGATCCTCGTCGTCGCCAACGAGACCGTCACCGGCCAGCCGCTGATCGACGCCGTCAAGCGGCGTGCCGACGGCAGCCCCATCTCGGTCCACGTGATCTGCCCGCAGAATCAGCCCAAGCACGGCTACGTGATCTACGACGACACGATTCGCGGTGCCGCCGAGAACCGGCTCCAGATGACGCTCGCGCAGCTGCGCGAGGTCGGCATCGAGGCGACCGGCGACGTCGAGGACCCCGATCCCTACTCGGCGATCATGGACGCCGTCGGCGAGCGCGACTACGACGAGATCATCATCTCGACCCATCCCGACACGCGCTCCGGCTGGCTGCGCCAGGATTTGATCACCCGCGTCGAGCAGGCGACCCGCCGCCCGGTCGAGCACGTCGTCGTCGATCTCGGCCCGCACGACCCCGACGAGGGGACGCGCACGCTCGTCGTCGCCAACCAGACGGTCGGCGGCCAGCCGCTGATCGACCAGCTCAAGGAGCTCGCCGCCGAAGGCCCGCGCCGCTTCATCGTCGTCTGCCCGCAGGGCGGCGCCGGCGAGAACGACGCTCACCGCCGCCTCGCCCACACGCTGAGGCGGCTTCAGGACGAGGGGCTCGACGCGATCGGCCAAGTCACCCATCCCGACCCCTACACGGCGGTCCAGCAGGCTCTGCACTTCTACGGCGTCGACGAGGTCGTCATCTCGACCTTCCAGGCGACGCGCTCGGGCTGGCTGCGCTCCGACCTGCTGCGACGGGTCCAGGCGTCGACCGACAAGCCCGTCCATCACGTCGTCGTGCCCAGCGAGCAGGTCGAGCAGGCGGAGGCCTGATGGAGTCCGCTTCGATCCCGGCCGCTGGGTCGCAGACCCCGACGTCGCCGCCGCACGGCCACGACGCGCACGAGCATCACGGCCCGCCGGCGGCCAACCAGTCGTCGCGCCTGGACCCGCAGTTCCTCGGGATGCTGCTGTTCATCATCTCCGAGGTAATGCTCTTCGGAGCGTTCTTCACGGCCTACTTCTTCATCCGGGTCGTCAACGGCGAGGCGTGGCCTGCCGAGGGCGATCACCTGCCGGTCGCGATCGCCGGCGTCAACACCGCGATCCTCGTCTCGTCGAGCTTCACGATGCACTGGGCGCTCGAGGGAGCGCGCCGCGAGAACCGCCGCGCGCTGCGGATCGGGCTGCTGACCACGCTGCTGCTCGGGACGACGTTCCTCTGCATCCAGATCAACGAGTACTTCCACATCGGCTTCGCGGTCTCCGAGAACGCCCAGTCGTCGATCTTCTACGGCCTGACCGGCCTGCACGGCGCCCACGTCTTCGTCGGCCTGACGCTGCTCGCCTTCGCGACGATGCGCGCGTTCCGCGGCCACTTCTCGGCCGACAAGCACCTCGGCGTGGAGATCCCCGGGATCTACTGGCACTTCGTCGACGTGATGTGGATCGTGGTCTACACGACCGTCTACATCATCTAGTGCGCAACCCGCTGACCTCCGAGCAGGGAGCGTTCCAGCTGCTGCTCTACGTCGGCGCCGTGGCGCTCGTCGTGGTGCTCGTCGTCCTCGCGGTGCGCGCGCTCTGAGCGGAGCGACGGGCGATCTCGAGCTGGCCGAGCGCGTCGCCCGCGCGGCCGGCGCGCTGCTGCTCGACCGCTACGACGGGCCAGCGCGCGGGCTCGCGCAGAAGTCGAGCCGCACCGACATGGTCTCCGACGCCGATCGGGACGCCGAGGCGCTGATCCGGGAGCAGCTCGCCACCGAGCGTCCCGACGACGGCCTGCTCGGCGAGGAGGGCTCGGCTGTCGAGGGATCGAGTGGGCGGCGCTGGGTGGTCGACCCGCTCGACGGCACGACCAACTACCTCTACCGCTTCCCGGCGTGGGTCGTCAGCGTCGCGCTCGAGGACGCCGAGAAAGCCCTCGTCGGCGTCGTCCACGACCCGCTGCGCGACGAGACCTTCACCGCGGCACGCGGGACGGGCGCGCGGCTCGACGGCGCCCCGATCGCGGTCAGCGACGTCGACCGCCTCGACAGCGCGCTGATCGCCACCGGCTTCGGCTACGCCTCCGAGCGGCGCGCGGCACAGGCCGAGGTCGCCGCCCGCGTCCTGCCTCGCGTACGCGACATCCGGCGCGCCGGGGCGGCCGCGCTCGACCTCTGCATGGTCGCCTGCGGCCGGCTCGACGGCTACTACGAGCGCGGCCTCAACGACTGGGACTGGGCGGCCGGCACGCTGATCGCGAAGGAGGCCGGCGCCACCGTGCTGGAGCTGCCCGGCGATCCCTTCGGCCTCGTCGTCGCCTCACCCGCGATCGCCGACGAGCTCTCAACGCTCGCTACTTGACGGTCAGAGTTCCCTTCATGCCACCCTCCTCGTGCCCTGGGACGGTGCAGACGAACTCATACTTGCCCGGCTTCAGGTCGGCCTGCAGCCTCGAGGTCCCGCCGGTACTCACCACCGGACCCTCGACGACCTCCCTACCTGGCTGCTCGAGCGCGATGTTGTGGGGGATCGGCGACTCGTTCATGCTGAGGATCTCGATCGGGCCGGGCGCGGCGGTCGCCTTCGTGCTCTCGAACGCGAGTGCGCCGGTCGGGTTGGCATCGATCTCGAGCCTGCCGCCCTCGGCGGCGACCGGCTTGTTGGAGACCTCCGGCGCCCCGGCGGCCGCTAGCCGGCCCTGGTCCTCGCCGGGCTGTCCGGCGACGGCGGCCACGTAGGCCGCGACGTCGTCGGCGTCCTCGCCGGTCACGAGCTTCGCGGGCATGCCGCTGTTGCGCAACGGAGTAGCGATCTGGTCGGCTGTGACGCCCTCGACGGTGCCCTCGCCGAGGCCCTGACGACGCGCCGGGCCGAACGCCTCGTCGAGGTTGGGCCCGTTGACGCCGGTGGTGCCGGCGCGAGCGAGCGTGTGACAGGCGCCGCACTTCTCGACGAAGAGCTGCTTGCCGGCGACGAGATCCGGGTCCTCGCGTCCGCAGCCGGACGCGCCGACGACGACCAGCGTCGCCATGGCGACCGCGGCGGCGAGCCTCTGCGATCCACTCCTCACGGGGCGGGACTCTACCCGCTCGACACGCCGGAAGGCACCGTCGGGAGGACGTCGAGCCGCCCCTCGGCGGCCGCTACGACGCCCTCGGCAACCCGCTCCCAGCCGAAGCGCCCGCGGGCGGCTTCCGAGAGCGCTGCTGCAGCGGCGGCACGCTCGCCGGCGGGTAGCTCCAGCCACCGGATCAGCCGCTCGGCGATCTGGTCGACCGCCCTGGGGCCGCGATCGAAGGACAGCAGCGGGCGCTGCCGCGGCGGGAGCGCGCCGGCGAGCGCCGAGCTCACCTCGGCGAGGCCGGAGTGGTCGGCGGAGAGCGGAAGAGCACCGCAGCAGGCGGCCTCGGCGGCCACCATCCCGAACGCCTCGGGGAACGTGCTGGGCACGACCTGGGCGCTGAACGACGGCAGCACGAGCGGCAGGTCGCCGTGCTCGAGGCTGCCGCTGAAGCGGACCCGCTCGGCGGCAGCGGGCGCGGCCGCCAGATAGGCGTCGCGGGCGGCTCCGTCGAGGTCGTCGAGGAACGCCGTCAGGTAGGCGAGCGGAGCGGCGGGGCCGCCCTCGAGCGCGCGGCCCCGGACGGCGATCTCACGCAGCGCCTCGAGGTCGGCGCGGCGCAGGGCCGCCACGAGCTGTCCCAGCGCGTCGCGATATGCCCCGAAGCCGACGATCAACAGGCGGGCGTCCGGCACCCGCGCGCTGACGAGCGGCCAGGCCGCGAGCAGCAGGTCGACCCCCTTGGAGACGATCAGCTTGCCGACGTAGCCGACGATCCGCTGCTCGCGCGGGTCGAAGGCGCGCAGCGCATCGGCGGCGCCGGCCTCTCCGCCCCAGCCGCCCGACGCGGCGCCGTCGAGACGGTCCGCGAGCGCCCTCAGCCCGGCCGCCGCCTCCTCCGCCGGCCGCGGCCGGAACTCCGCCACATCGACGCCGGGCGGCCCGAGACGGGTCTTCGCAGGCAGCTCCGGATCCCCGGCCACTGCCCACAAGCTCTCCGCGGTGTGGCGGGACCCGACGAGCACTCCGGAAGCGCCACGCAGCCCCTCGAGCATGTAGGGCAGGAAGCGCTCGGGCTGCGGTCGGACCGTGTACTCGAGCGCGCTGCCATGGATCTTGACCGCGTATGGAGCGTGCCCGCCGAGCCCGCGGGCGAGGATCGCCGGGCCCATCACCGCGTGGTTGGCGAGCGCGACGTCCGGCCTGAAGTCCTCGACCGCCGCCCGCACCGCCGCGACGTTTGCGTCGAGATAGCGGCCGAGGGCGGCGTCGTCGAAGTCGGCGAACCGGACCGCTTCGAAGCCCTCGTAGCTGTCGGCGACGTAGACCGGCAGGGTGCGGCCGATCTCGGGGTTGACGACCGTCACGCCGGCCGGGAGGTCGAGCTGCGCGTGGGCTCGCTCCTGGCAGAGCAGGCAGACCTCGTGGCCGAGTGCCGCCAGCGCCCGCACCAGGCTGAGGTTGTAGACGTTGCTGCCGGTCCCGCGCAGCAGGTAGCCGTGGAAGATCAGGACGCGCACGGCCGCCATGCTGGCAGGAGCCGTGAGATCGGCGCCGCTGCCCTGCTTGCTAGTCTGCGCCGCCATGCCGCCCCGTCAGCAGTACCGCCTCCGCACCCGCGGAGACCGCGAGACGATCCGCGAGGTCGAGCCGGGCAGGGACTACGTCGACAGCGAGACCGGCCAGCCGTTCGAGGTCGTCGGCAAGCTGATCCCGCTCGCTCCCTCGCCGAGCAACCTGCCGTACTCGGTCGAGAACCTGCGCATGTGCGGCTGCTCGCTGGAGCAGCTCGTTCAGAAGGACCTCAACGACTGTCCTCACTGCGGGCGCAGAATGCCGGCACACTCCTAACCGGCTGCAAACCTCCACCTGGCGGCGCCCACGGGCGAGCCATGGGCGGACGCCCTACGGCTCCCCCGTCGGCTTGCCATGCTCGGTCTTCGAGCGGCTAGGAGCGCGCCGCGGCGTGGCTGGCGATCTGACTCGCGACGGAAGTGGCTGCGGGACGGGACGTCCCAGGCGGCCGGGACGGCGGAGGGTCGGCGGATGGCCGTCGCGACGGCGCCAGCGACCGCGCGTCCAGGGGCCGGTCGGCAGCCGCAGGCCGCCGCTGCCCGGGCCGCGACGTGGGCCGCGATCGCGGCTGTCGCCGCCACCGCCGCCGCCGTCGTCGGGCGGCTCGTCGCCGGGATCCTCGCGGAGGTGGAAGAACCAGACCAGCCAGGCGATCAGCAACCCGACGTCGAAGACGCGGAAGCCGACCATGAAGATCCACCCCTCTGTGGACATCGACTTCGATGGTAACGCCTTGCTACGGCGCCGCCAGAGGGTCTACGAGCGGTTCTTCCCCGCCTTCTCGTCGGACCCGTCAGTCGGCTTGGGGTCCGGGATGTAGGTGGCGGTGTAGAGCAGCCGCGAGTTGAAGTAGGTGCACTGGTAGTCGACGATCTCGCCGGTCTCGTCCTGGACCGACGGGGGGCTCAGCTCGTCGTCCTTGCCGCACTCGTCCTCGGCGCGCGACGCCCGCCACCAGTCGCTGCGCGCCAGCTCGACGGTGTCGAGCAGCGGCGCCCAGGTCGGCACGGTGATCGCTACGCGGGCGTCCTTGCCGACCGGCAGCGGCTCGTCGAGCGCGAACGTCGGCGTCGACCCGAGGTAGCGCGAGACGTCGTAGACCTCGCTCTGGCGCATCAGGCGGTGGTTGCCCTTCTTGCCCTTGCGGGTGCTGCGGCGCAAGATCGACAGCTGGACCTGCGGGTCGTCACCGAAGCGGCCGTTGAAGAACTCGATCTGGGTGTCGGTCAGCTTGCCCAGCGTGACGGTGAAGGCGACGATCTTGCCGGCACGGGGAACCACGAACGGGTTCCGCAGCGAGCCGGAGCGGCCCTGGTAGGCCGTCACCTGATAGGCCGCGACGCATGGGTCGTTCGGGCAGTTCGACGCGGCGGGCGGCGAGCCACCCGCGCCAAGCTCGATCACGCGCGCCTGCGCGCCGCTGGCGAGCAGGGCGAACGCGGCTGCGACGAGGGCTGGAAGGAGGTAGCGCTTCATGGGGACTCCCAACACGGGGTTCGCGCCCGAGTTTCGGATTCCTACTTGTAACGGTAGGTGATGCGACCCCGGTCCAGGTCGTACGGCGACAGCTCGATCTTCACGCGGTCGCCCGGCAGGATGCGAATGTAGTGCCTGCGCATCTTGCCGGAGATGTGCCCGAGGACCTCGTGGTCGTTGTCGAGCTTGACACGGAACATCGTGTTCGGGAGGGCCTCTACGATCTCGCCCTCCATCTCGATCTTCTCCTCTTTTGCCAAGGCGCCTTTCTTCGTCTGCTCGCCGGCCTGCAGGTCGGCATACCGCGCCGGAACGCTACCAGTCGGACGCCAGCAGGCCGCGGGCGAGCGCGACCGCCTCCTCGCGCGTCGCTGCCTCTCCGGTGTAGCTCGCCTCGGCGAGCCGGGCGAGCAGACGTCCCAGCTCGGGCCCCGGCTCGATCCCGAGCTCCGCGGCCAGCTCGTCGCCGCGCAGCGGCGGCCGCGGCGGGCCGTCGGCGTGCCAGCGCAACGCCGGCTCGATCAGCTCGCGCGCAACCTCGAGATGCGCGGCGATTGCCGGCTCGGCGTTGCGGCCGCGCGTCGCGAGCCGGTCGGCGCAGGAGAGCACCGACACGTCGACGGCGACAGGGCCGCAGCGCGCGAGGTAGCGGTAGACCGTCGCCCGGTCCAGCGGCCGCTCGTGGACGAGGAAGCCGAGCGCGAGGTGGTGTCGGGTCAGGGCGCCGACGTGACTGCACAGCCGCTCGCTGGCGCGCAGCCGGCGCAGGACCTCGCCGACCAGATCCTGCCCGGCGGCGTCGTGGCCGACGAAGGTGACGCGACCGTCCTCGCGCACGCCGCGGGTCTGGGGCTTGGCGACGTCGTGGAAGAGCGCTCCGAAGCGCAGCGCCTCGGCGCGCGTGAGCCCGTCGGCGAGCGGCTCGTCGAGCACGTCGCGCAGCTCGGCGGCCGACTGGCCGAACAGCTGCTCGAGCCGCCCGGGGCCGAGCAGGTCGATCTGCTGCTCGAGCACCGCGACGGTGTGCTCGTAGACGTCGAGGTGGTGGTAGTGGCTCTGCTCGACACCTTGGAGCGCGTCGATCTCGGGGAGCACCGCCGCCAGCACGCCGAGTCGCCGCGCGAGCTCGAGGCCCTCGATCGCGCCGGGCGCCACCAGCAGCCGCCGCAGCTCGGAGAACAGGCGCTCGCCGGAGGGCTCGGTCAGCCGCGAAGCCGTCGCCTCGGTCAGCCGCTCGGTCTCGGCGTCGGGCGCCATGCCGAGCTCGGCGGCCAGGCGAACCAGGCGCAACGCGCGCAACGGGTCGTCGGCGTAGGACTGCGGGCCGAGGACGCGCAGGACACCGGCCTCGGCGTCGGCGATGCCACCGAACGGGTCGATCGGGTCCCCGCCGGCGAGCGGGACGGCGACCGCGTTGAGCGCGAAGTCGCGCCTGGCGAGGTCCTGCTCGATCGTCTCGCCCTGCAGCGGCGAGACGTCGCAGGCGACCTGGCGATCGCGGCTGAGCACGCGCCATGCCCCGAACGCCTCCGACAGCGGGAAGCGTGGGCCGTCGAGCGCTCGTGCCGCCGTTCGCGCGGCGGCCTCCGCGTCCCCGTCGACGGCGAGGTCGACGTCGGCCAGCGGTCGCCCGAGCAGCGCGTCGCGGACGACCCCGCCGACCAGCCAGGCGTCGATCCCGTTCGCGACGAAGGCATCGCGCAGCGCGCGCACCGGCGCGGCCGCGGTCAGACGGTCGGCGAGCACGGCGGCGTTCACGGCTCGTGCTTGCGCGGGATGCGCGCGGTCAGGGCACAGGTGACCTCGTAGTTGATCGTGCCCAACCGCCGCGCCACCTCCTCCGCCAGGATGCGCTCGGAGCCGTCGCTGCCGATCAGCACCGCGAGGTCGCCCGGGGCGACGTCGGTCTCTGGCCCGAGGTCGACGGTGATGTTGTCCATGCTGACCGTGCCGACGACCGGACGCCGACGAGCGCCGATCAGGACGTCGCAGTCGTTGGTCAGAGCGCGCCGCCAGCCGTCGCCGTAGCCGATCGGCAACGTCGCGACCCATGTCGGCTCAGCTGCGCTCCAGCGGCGGCCGTAGCCGGCGCTCCAGCCGGCCTCGAAGCGGCGCACCGCGCCGACCGCGACCTCGAGCGCGAGTGCGGGCTCGAGGCCCTGGGCGGCGGGATCCGCTTGGAACGGGTCGAGGCCGTAGATCGCCACGCCGCAACGGGCCATGTCGAAGTGACTGACCGGCTCACGCAGCACGGCGGCGCTGTTCGCCGCGTGGACCAGGAGCCCCGGGTGGGCCGCGCGCAGCTCCTCGGCGAATGCCGCGAAGCGGGTCAGCTGCGCGGGGAAGTGGTCGTCGCCGAGCTCGTCGGCGGTCGCGAAGTGGGTCATCAGGCCGACCAGCTCGAGCCGCTCGTCGCGCGCGGCGATCTGCGCGACGGCGCGCGCCTGACCGGCGTCGGCCGTGCCGAGCCGGCCCATGCCGGTGTCGAGCTTGACGTGGACCCGAGCCGGCGGCCCCTGGTCGCCCACCCGCTCCGCCAGCGCGGTCGCGAACTCCGGCTCCCAGACGACGACGTCGGCGTCCGCGGCGAGCGCCGTCGCGACCTCGTCGCGGGTCAGCGACCCCATCGTCAGCAGCGGGCCGCTCAGACCGGCGGCGCGCAGCAGGGCCGCCTCGCCAGCCGTCGCTACGGCCAGCCAGCTGGCGCCGCCGCGCTGGGCGGCACGGGCGCACTCGACCGCGCCGTGGCCGTAGCCGTCGGCCTTGACGACGGCGCAGAGCCGCGCGTCGCCGACGAGCCGCGACCCCAGGCGGGCGCAGTTGCGCTCCACCGCGCCGACGCTGACCCGCGCCAGCGCCCGCGCGGCCGCCTGGGTGGCCATCTCAGGAGACGAGCGCGCCGAGGACGTCGAGGCGGGTGACCACGCCGACGAAGCGACCGTGCTCGACGACCGGCAGCCGGTTGTGGCCGGACTCGTGGATCAGGCGCGCGGCGTCGTCGATGCTGGTGTCGACGTCGACCGTGTCGGGGTCGGCCGTCATCATGTCGGCCGCGTTCGATGCGAACGCCTTGCGCAGCCGGTCCTCGAAGCGGCTCACCGGCTCGAGGAAGACGGTGCCGCCGAAGATGTTCACGTAGTGGGGCAGGTGGAGGTCGCCGTCGTCGTCGGGTAGGACCAGGTCGGCCTCCGTCACGATGCCTACGCAGCGACCGCCCTCGTTGACGACCGGCACCCCCGGCAGCTCGTGCTCGCGCATCACGGCGAGGACGCGCTCGACGCCGTCGTCGGGGGCGACGGTCGGAGTGTCGGATTCCATGATCTCTCTGACGGTCTTCGGCACGCTCGGCACCCTAGCCGAACTCTCACGACCCGAGGCCGTCGGGCAGCGCGTCGACGACGTCGCCGGCGACCACGTGATCGGCGCCTTGGCGAGCGGCCGCCGCTCGGCCGGCGCGGGCGTGCGCGAGCGCGCCGAGCGCCGCGGCCTCGAATGGCGCCAGGCCCTTCGCCAGCAGTGCACCGACCAGGCCCGAGAGCACGTCGCCGGTCCCCGCCGTGGCGAGTGCCGGAGTAGCGCCCGGGTTGATGGCCACCGTACCCCCCGGCTCGGCGACGATCGTGTCGTCGCCCTTGAGCAGCACGACGGCCCCGCTGCGCTCGGCCGCCTCGCGCGCGCTGGCGAGCCGGTGCGCGTCGACCTCGGCCGACGGCCGTCCGAGTAGTCGCCCCAGCTCACCGGCGTGCGGCGTCAGGACCGTCGGCGCCGAGCGTCCCCGCAGCGACTCGAGCGCGCCGGCGTGGGCGTTGAGCCCGTCGGCGTCGATCAGCAGCGGCGCCTCCACCCTGGTCGCGGCCTCGCGGGCGAACTCGACCGCCGGCCCGGACCGTCCCAGGCCCGGCCCAAGCACGACCGCGCCCGCCCGCTCCACCAGCTCGAGGAACGGGGCAACCCCTTCGGGGCAGTGGGCGCCGTCGGCCTCGGGGAGGGCGTGGGCCATCTGCTCGAGCAGGCGCAGCGCGAGCAGCGGCTGGGCCGAGCTCGGCACGGCGACCTGGACGTAGCCCGCACCCGCGCGGGCGGCGGCGAGAGCGGTCAGGGTCGGTGCGCCAGTCAGCCCGCGCGATCCTCCGGCGATCGCGACGACGCCCGAGGCGAACTTCGACCCGAAGCGCTCGCGGCGCGGGAACCGGCCGAGCAGGCGGTCGGAGATCAGGCCGGCTGACGTCGGCGCCGGGCCGCCGCGCGGGATGCCGATCTCGATCGCCTCGACGGCGCCGGCATGCATCGCGCCGGGAGCGACGTGAAGGCCGATCTTCGAGCCGTGGAAGGTCGCCGTGGCGGCGGCCGTCACGGCGTCGCCGAGGACCTCGCCGGTCGAGGCGTCCACCCCGGATGGGACGTCGCAGGCGATCACCGGGACGTCCTGCGCGTTGACCGCCGCGATCGCCGCCGCGACCGGCTCGCGCACCTCTCCCTCGAAGCCGGTCCCCAGCAGCGCGTCCACGATCGCCCCCGACCCTTCGAGGCGCGCCGGCTCGAACGGCTGTGGCGGCTCGCCCGGCAGACGGTCGAGGTTCGCCCGCGCGTCTCCGGCGAGCGTGTCGAGCGGGGCTACCGCCAGCACGTCGACGGCCCGCCCCTCCTCGCGCAGCAGCCGGGCGGCCGCAAGGCCGTCGCCGCCGTTGTTGCCGGCCCCGACGACCACGCGGATCGGCAGCCCGGGTTGCGCGAGGCGCGCGGTCAGGCGAGCCAGGCCGAGGCTCGCCCGCTCCATCAGGTCGAGCGACGGCACGCCTTGGTCCTCGATCGCCCACGCGTCACAGGCGCGCATCTCGGCCGCGTCGTAGAGCGGGTCGAGCCAGTTGCGCAGGGCGCTCATGCCGAGACGAGCATCGCGGTCGCCGCGGCCGTGGTGGCTGTGTGCGTGAGGGACAGCACAACGTCCGCGCCGCGCTCGCGCGCGCGCGCCGCCGCACTCCCGCTGAGGCGGACCTGTGGCGCTCCACCGGTGGCGACGACCTCGACGTCGCAGAAGGCCCAGCCGTCGAGCTCGAGCGCCTTCGCGACCGCCTCCTTGGCGCAGAAGCGAGCGGCAAGATGCTGGCCCGGACGTGCCCTGCCGGCGGCGTAGACAAGCTCGGCGTCGGTGAAGAGTCGCTCCGCGAGGCGGGGACGACGCTCGAGCGCCGCCTCCAGCCGAGCGATCTCCAAGAGGTCGATGCCGATCATCGAGTGGGCTTGGGAGATCGACCGGCCGAGCGAAGATTCGTTGGGGCCATAGCCCCAGAAAAGCTTCGCGCGGGCTCGGACGCCACTATTTTCACTCGACGGTGACCGTCTTGGCGAGATTGCGCGGCTGGTCGACGTTCAGCCCGCGGCCGCGCGCAATGTAGTAGGCGAGCAGCTGGAGCGGGATCACGGCGAGCAGCGGCTGGATCAGCCAGTCGGCGTCGGGAACGTAGACGACCTCCTCCGCGTGCCGGGCGACCTCCTCGTTCCCGCGCGTGGCGACGGCCAGCACATGGGCTCCCCGCGCCCGCACCTCGGCGATGTTCGACAGCACCTTGTCGAGTACCGGCGACTCGGTCGCGACGCAGACGACCGGCGTGCGCTCGTCGAGCAGGGCGATCGGGCCGTGCTTCATCTCACCGGCCGCGTAGGCGTCGGTCGGCACGTAGGAGATCTCCTTCAGCTTCAGCGCTCCCTCGAGCGCTGTCGCCAAGCCCGCGTGGCGGCCGAGGTAGAGGAAGAAGCCGGCGTCGCGCCAGCGGTCGGCCATCTGCCGGACCGGCGCGTCGACCTGCTCGAGCAGCTCGTCGATCCGCCGCGGCAGCGCGCGCAGGTCGGCGACCAGCTCGGCGATCCGCGACCGGTCGAGCGTCTCGCGGACCTCGGCGAGCCGCAGCGCCAGGAGCAGCATCGCCGCGACCTGCGAGACGTAGGTCTTCGTCGCCGCGACGCCGATCTCCAGGCCCGCGCGGGTGAAGAGGACGCCGTCGGAGTCGCGCGTCGCCTGGCTGCCCATGACGTTGGTGATGGCGAGGACCCGCGCGCCCTTCGCGCGCGCCAGCCGCATCGCCGCCAGCGTGTCGGCGGTCTCGCCCGACTGGGTGATGCCGATCACGAGGTCGCGCTCGTCGACGACCGGGTCGCGGTAGCGGAACTCCGACGCGACGTCCATCTCGACCGGCACGCGCGACCAGGCCTCGATCGCGTAGCGGCCGGAGAGCCCGGCGTGGTAGGAGGTCCCGCAGGCGACGACGACGATCCGCCGCAGCTGGCGCAGCTCGTCGTCTGAGATGCCGATGTCGCCGAGCGCCACGCCGTCGCCGACGAGCCGGTCGGCGACCGTCTCGGCGACCGCGTCGGGCTGCTCGTGGATCTCCTTGAGCATGAACGTCTCGTAGCCGCCCTTCTCGGCCGCCTCCTCGTCCCAGTCGACCTCCTCGGCCGGGCGCTCGACCTCGTCGCCGTCGGCCGTGGTGAAGCGGGCGCCCTGCGGGGTGATCACGACGATCTCGTCGTTCTCGACGGGCTGGACGCGGCGCGTGTCGCGCAGGAAGGCCGGGATCGCCGAGGCGACGAAGCTCTCCCCCTCGCCGACGCCGACGACCAGCGGGCACTCCTTGCGCGCCGCGACCAGGGTGTCGGGCTCGTCGGCGTGCACGGCGACGAAGGCGTAGTGGCCGCGCAGCTCGCGATAGGCGGCGCGGACGGCGGCGACGAGGTCGCCGTCGTAGCGGGCCGCGATCAGGTGCGCAACGGCCTCGGCGTCGGTCTCGGAGCTGAAGGCCGCCCCGTCGCCCTCGAGCCGCTCGCGAAGCTCGGACCAGTTCTCGACGATTCCGTTCAGCACGACGTGGACACGGCCCGAGCTGTCGTCGTGCGGGTGCGCGTTGGCCTCGGTGACACGCCCGTGCGTCGCCCAGCGGGTGTGGCCGATGCCTGCGACCGCGCCCGCGCCGAAGCCGTTGTCGCCGACGGCGTCGCGCAGCCGCGACAGGTTGCCGACCGCGCGCACGGTGCGGATCTCGCCATCCGCGAGCAGCGAGATGCCCGCCGAGTCGTAGCCGCGGTACTCGAGCTTCTCGAGACCTGCGAGCAGGATCTCGCGGCATGGGCGCCCGCCCGTGTATCCGACGATGCCGCACATGGAGGACCGAGAGGGTAGCCGGCCCGCGCCTCGGGCCGGCTTCGCGCAAGCACGCCTGCGTCGGGCGTCAGGCCAGCTCGCGCTCCACGACCGCCACCAGGCGGTCGGTGACGGCGGCGCACTCGCCCTCGTCGGGCGCCTCGACCATGACGCGCACGAGCGGCTCGGTGCCCGACGGGCGGACGAGCACGCGGCCGCGGCCCTCGAGCGCGCTCGACTCGGCCTCGACGGCCCCCCAGACCGCAGTGGCGCCGTCGAGCGCGGCGCGGTCGCGCACGCGCACGTTGACCAGCCGCTGCGGCAGCTTGCGCATCCCGCGCCGCTCGGCGAGATCGCCGTCGCCGAGCGCCTCGAGCGTCAGCAGCGCGGCCGCGATGCCGTCCCCGGACGGGACGAAGCCCGTCTCGATGATGTGGCCCGACTGCTCGCCGCCCAGGCCCCAGCCGCGGCGCAGCAGCTCCGCGAGCACGTGCCGGTCGCCGACCGGCGTCACCGCGACCTCGATCCCAGCCTCGGCCATCGCCGTGTGGAAGCCGTAGTTGGTCATCACCGTGACCGCGACCCCGTCCCCGGGCAGGCGGCCGGCCTGCCGCAGATGAAGGGCCGCGAGCGCGACCAGCTCGTCGCCGTCGACGACCTCGCCCTCGCGGTCGACCGCGAGCACGCGGTCGCCGTCGCCGTCGAAGGCGAAGCCGACGTCGTAGCCGTCGTCGCGCACCCGCTCCGATATCGCCTCCACGTGGGTGGAGCCGACGCCGTCGTTGATGTTGCGGCCGTCGGGCTCGACGGCGATCGCGTCGACGCTCGCGCCAAGACGGCGAAAGATCTCCGGCGCGACCTCGTGGGTGGCGCCGTTGGCACAGTCCAGCAACACTCGGCGACCGCTCAGGTCGAGCTCGCCGAAGCGCAGCTCGAGCTCGCGCAGGTAGTCGCCGCCGGCTCCGTGAAGCTTGCGAACCCGGCCGACCGGGCGCGCGGGCCGCTCGTGACCTTCGACGAGCGCCTCGATCGCCGCCTCGCGCTCGTCGGCGACCTTTGTGCCATCGGGGCCGAAGAACTTGATCCCGTTGTCGGCGTAGGGGTTGTGCGAGGCCGACACCACCGCCGCCAGGTCGAACCCGTGGCGGCGGGTCAGCAGCGCAGCGCCAGGGGTCGGCAGCACGCCGCCGAGCAGCGCGTGCCCGCCGGCCGCCGCAACGCCGGCGGCGAGCGCCGACTCGAGCATCTCGCCGGACTCACGCGTGTCGCGGACGATCAGGACCTGCGGGACCGGCCCGCCGCTCGAGTCCACCGTGGTCGTGGCCGCGTGACCGAGCGCCAGCGCCAGCTCGGCGGTCAGGAACTCCCCGGCGGCGCCGCGGACGCCGTCCGTGCCGAACAGCTCTCCCAAGGCGGCGCCTAGCGCTTCGAGAACTGCGGGCGCTTGCGCGCCTTCTTGAGGCCGGCCTTCTTGCGCTCCTTGACGCGCGGGTCGCGCGTCAGGAAGCCGCGGCGCTTGAGCTCGCCGCGCAGGTTCGGATCGGCCTCGACGAGCGCCTTGGTGATCCCGTGGCGCAGCGCGCCGGCCTGGGCCGACACCCCGCCGCCGTGAATCTTCGCGACGACGTCCATCCGGTCCTGCTGCCCCACGATCTCGAGCGGACGGCGCGCCTTGGTCTGGAGCGTGGGGCGCGGGAAGTACTCGTCCAGCGTCTTGCCGTTGATCGTGTAGACGCCCGTGCCCGGCTTGAGCGTCACGCGAGCGATCGCACTCTTGCGCTTGCCGGTTGCGCGGTAGCGCGCGTCGGCGGCGAGGTTGAGCACGGCCTCGAGCGGCCCAGCCTCCTCCCCGGCGTCCTGGTCGTCGGCATCCGCCGCGACGGCGTCGTCGCCCTCGGCCACCACGTCGTCCGCTGCGATCTCGACCTCGGCCCCCACGTAGCCGGGCTCGTCACTGCGCGGCTGCTCGTCCTCGAGGACCAGGTCTGGCTCGAGATGGGCGCCGGGGATGACCTCGGGCTCGTCGCCCTTGGAGTCCTTCTTACGCTTCGGCTTCGGCTTCTCAGCGGGCTGCTCGCTCGCCTCCGACTCGGCGGCCGCCTCAGTGGGCTGCTCGGTCTCGGCGGCCGGCGTGTCGTCGGCCTCGGCCTCCTCCGCCCCGGCCTCATCGGCGGCGGTGTCCTCGACAGGAGCCTCGGGCGCGGCCGCCTCAGGCTCCTCGGCCGGCGGCTGCTCGGCCGTGGGCTCCTCGGGAGCGGGCTCGTCCTGCGGCGTGTCCTCGGGCTCGTCGGCCATCAGCTCTCTATCTCCATGGGCTTGGGCTGCTGCGCGGCGTGCGGGTGGTCCGGGCCGGCGTAGATCTTCAGCTTGCGCAGCTGCGCGCGGGCGATCCGGTTGCGCGGCAGCATCCCCTTGACGGCGAGCCGCAGCGGCTCCTCGGGCCGCCGGTCGATCATCTCGGCGAACGTCCGGCTGCGCAGGCCGCCCGGGTAGCCCGAGTAGCGGTGATAGAGCTTTTCCTCGCGCTTGCGACCGGTGACGACGATCTTGTCGGCGTTGACGACGACCACGAAGTCGCCGACGTCGCAGTGCGGCGTGTACTCCGGCTTGTGCTTGCCGCGCAGCGCGATCGCGATCTGAGTCGCGAGGCGACCGAGCGTCTGGCCGGTCGCGTCGACTACGAGCCAGTCGCGCTCGCGGTTCTCGGGGGTGGCAACGAAGGTCTTCATGCGGCGGCACAGTGTGGCACAAGCGCGCCGATCCAGCCACGCGAGGATGCCGCCCGAGCGATGGGCTATTCTGCCGCGCAGTTCGAGTCAGCCGAGTCCCCTGCGGTCCAGCCGGAGGGGAACGGGGGAACCAATCGAGCGTCGTCAAGGCGCTCGAGGGGCGAATCGAAGGCGCACAGTCGCCGCCGTAGCGCCGCTCTTTCGGCGCGAGCCCGTCAGCTAACCCCGTAGGCCCAAGAAAGAGAGGCAGTGCGAACCAGTGCCTTCGGGTAGATCAACCTACGCCCTGTCCGCCCTCGCGATCGTCCTGATCGCGGCCCCGGCGACCGCCGCCGCGGACCGTGGATCCAGCTCCTCGGCCGGCGGGGTGATGTTCGTCGAGACGCCAAAGATCGCCAAGGTCGCCTGCGTCAAGCGCTGCGCCTCCCACAAGCGCCTCCAGGGCGGCAGCACCGCCAACATCTCCGGCGGCTCGCTCGGCCAGGTGACGACCGCCATCTTCCACGGCTCGGCGGGCAGCGACGACGACGTTCGGGCGCCCGTCAAGCCACTCAACCCCCGACGCCTGCGGGCCGAGGTCCCGACCAGCGCGGTCACCGGGCCGATCTCGCTCGTGACGACCGCCGCCGTCACCTCCGCCCCCAGCGCCCCGATCGCGATCCTCCCGCCGCTTCCAACCGACGTCCTCACTGCCGCAGACCACGTCTTCCCAGTCGCCGGGCGCCACGACTTCGGCGGCTCCGGCGCGGACTTCGGCAGCGCACGCTCGGGCCACAGCCACCAGGGCCATGACGTCTTCGCCCGCTGCGGCACGCCGCTCGTCGCCGCCCGCGGCGGCAAGGTCCAGGCACGCAAGTACCACTCAGCCGCCGGCCACTACGTCGTGATCGACGCCGACGACAGCGGCACCGACTACGTCTACATGCACCTCGCCGAACGCAGCCCCTTCCGCCCCGGCGACTCCGTCGCCACCGGCCAGCGGATCGGCTCCGTGGGCGACTCCGGCAACGCTCGCGGCTGCCACCTCCACTTCGAGCTCTGGTCCGCTCCCGGCTACTACCAGGGCGGCCGCCCCTTCGACCCCCTCCCCGCCCTCAAAGCCTGGGACCGCTAGCAGCCGACGTCACTTCGCGTGGGTGGCGACGATTTTGCGTTTGGGCGCGCAGCTTGCGAGCACCCAAACCAAAATCGGAGACAGGACCCGCGCGCAGCCCCGCCGATCCCTAGCCGGTAGTAGCGCCTACTCCCACTCAATCGTCCCCGGCGGCTTCGACGTGATGTCGAGCACGACCCGGTTGACCTGCCGTATCTCGTTGATCATCCGCGACGCCACCCGCTCCAGCAGGTCGTACGGCAACCGCGCCCAGTCCGCCGTCATCGCGTCGTCGCTCGTCACCGCCCGCACCACCACCACGTAGCCGTAGGTCCGCTCGTCCCCCTGCACGCCGACCGTGCGCAGATCTCCCGGCAGCACGCAGAAGGACTGCCACAGCTCCCGGTAAAGGCCCGCCGAGCGGATCTCCTCCTGGAGGACGAAGTCGGCGTCGCGCAGGATCTCCAAGCGCTCCTTGGTGACCGCCCCGCCCACGATCCGGATCCCTAGCCCCGGCCCCGGGAACGGCTGACGCCAGACGAGGCGCTCGGGCAGCCCCAGCTCGATGCCGACCTTTCGCACCTCGTCCTTGAACAGCGTGCGCAGCGGCTCGACGAGCTCGAACTCGAGGTCGTCGGGCAGCCCGCCGACGTTGTGATGCGACTTGATTGTCGCGGCGCCGGTTCCGCCGCCTGACTCGATCACGTCCGAGTAGAGCGTGCCCTGGACGAGGTAGTCGGCGTCGCCGAGCTTGGCTGCCTCCTCCTCGAAGACGCGGATGAACTCGCCGCCGATCGCCTTGCGCTTGGCCTCAGGCTCGGTGAGCCCCTCGAGCCGCGCGAGGAAGCGCTGCTCGGCGTCCACGGCGACGAGCGGCACCTTGAAGTGGTCGCGGAAGGCGCTGACCACCTGCTCGGCCTCGTTCTTGCGCATCAGACCGTGGTCGACGAAGACGCAGGTCAGCTGATCGCCGATCGCGCGATGGACGAGCAGTGCCGCCACGGACGAGTCGACGCCGCCGGAGAGCCCGCAGATCACCTTGCCGTCGCCGACCTGCTCGCGGATCCGGCGAATCTGCTCCTCCGCGACCGAGGCGGCGTTCCAGGACATCTCGCAGCCGCAGATGTCCTCGAGGAAGCGCGTGAGGATCTGGGTGCCGTAGGGCGTGTGGACGACCTCGGGGTGGAACTGGATGCCGTAGAGCCCGCGCTCGACGTCCTCGAAGGCCGCGACCGGCGACTCGGTCGAGGAGGCGAGCGCGACCGCGCCGGGCGGCGGCTCGTAGACGGTGTCGCGGTGGCTCATCCAGCAGCTCTGCTCGGCGGGCAGCTCGGCCAGCAGTCGACCGGGCTCCTGGACGGTCAGGGACGAGCGCCCGAACTCCCCCACGTCGGCGCTCTCGACGCGACCGCCGAGGCTGTGGACCATCGCCTGCATGCCGTAGCAGATGCCGAGCACGGGGATCCCGAGCTCGAGCAGCTGCGGATCGAGGCTGGGAGCGCCGTCGGCGTAGACCGAGGCGGGGCCGCCGGAGAGGACCAGCCCCTTCGGGGCCCGCTTGCGGATCTCCTCGACCCCGACGTGGTGGGGCAGCAGCTCGCTGAAGACGCCGCACTCGCGCACGCGACGGGCGATCAGCTGTGAGTACTGGCCGCCGTAGTCGAGCACGACGACCTCGTCCTGGCGGACCTCGCGCGACGCGTCGAGCTCGGCCGCCCCCGACGGGTCGGTGCCGGTGACCGCCGCCGCCCGCGTCGCGTCGACGACTCCGCCGCCTGACGCGGCCGCGTCGGCCACCTACTCCACCAGAGCGGGATCGGCGTGCACGGGGCCCGAGCCGTTGGTGACGCCGTCGGCTGCGGGTGCGGCCTTGGCGGCCGACTGGGCGCCCATCCCGATCGCCTGGTCGCGCTGGAGCTGCTTGCCCTCGGTCTGCAGCGACGGGGCGACCATCACCTCGGCGCGATGGAAGGACGGGATGTCCTCGTAGCCGCAGGTCGCCATCGAGGTGCGCAGGCTGCCCATCAGGTTGAACGTGCCGTCGTTCTCGTGCGCCGGGCCGAGCAGGATCTGCTCGAGCGTCCCGTTCTGGGTCGTCTGAACGCGCGCGCCGCGCGGCAGGTCGGGATGGAAGGTGGCCATCCCCCAGTGGTAGCCGTGACCCGGCGCCTCGTAGGCGCGGGCGAGCGGCGAGCCGATCATCACGGCGTCGGCGCCGCAGGCGAACGCCTTCGAGATGTCGCCGCCGTTGCGCATCCCGCCGTCGGCGATCACCTTGACGTACTCGCCGGTCTCGAGCATGTGC
>DATABO010000091.1:0-18042 GCA_036259535.1 Thermoleophilaceae bacterium | reverse complement strand
CCGGGACAAGGCGCTCCACGTGCACTTCATCAAGCGCGAAGAGGTCGATCCCGGGCTGCCGGGCTGGCTCGCGGACCGGCTGATCGCCGTCGCGGATGGCGACGCCAAGTACTCCATCCCGTCTTCCGATCTCGTCGACGGGCTGCGCGGCGACGGAGAACGTCTCCGCGCCCTCATAGGCCATCTCACGCGCGCCGGCGTGATCACGCCGTCGCCTTCGGCACCAGATCGAGTCGCGGGCCGGGTGACGGGTCGCTTCGACGGTCGAGCCGCCGCCCTTTGCAGAACGTCCATCGAGGAGGGCGCGCGGGCGCGCTGGCGCCAGTACCGCGAGATCTGGGCCTACGTGGAGGGCGACAAGTGTCGCCGCACCGCCATCCTCCGTCACTTCGGCGACCGCGCCGAGGCTGAGCGCCCGGCGGGGGCGCCGTGCTGCGACGCCTGCGACCCCGGCCTCGTGCCGCAGCTCGCGCCACCGCCGGCGGCCGAGGTGGCGAGCCTCGACGACGCGATCGTCTCGGTCGCCCGCCTCGCCAAGCCGGCGATCGGCCGCACGACCTGCGCGGCGATCGTCCACGGCGGACGCAGCCAGAAGATCGAGCGCAACTCCTACGACGGCCTGCCCGGCTACGCCGCCGCTGCGCACATGCGCCGCGCCGACATCCTCGCCCGCGTCGACGAGCTGATCGCGGCGGGTGCGATCGAGGTCTCCGGCGGGATCCGCCCGACGCTCAGCGTGCCCGCCGCGCGCCTGGCCGCCTGACCGCGATGGCGTTCCGCGTCGCCGTCCTGATCTCGGGCGAGGGCAGCAACCTGCAGGCGCTGCTCGACCGCGTCCATGGGCGCGCGGGGATCGAGATCGCCTGCGTCGCCTCGAGCCGTGCGGAGGCGCGCGGGCTCGAGCGGGCGGCAGCGGCGAGCGTCGACTCGGCGGTCTTCTCCCGCGTCGACCACCCCGACCGCGAAGCGCGCGACGCCGCCCTCGGCGACTGGCTCGAGGAGCACGACGTCGACCTCGTCGTGCTCGCGGGCTTCATGGAGATCCTCGGCGCTGCCTTCATCCGCCGCTTCGAGGATCGGCTGATCAACGTCCACCCGTCGCTGCTGCCGGCGTTCCCCGGCGTGCGGGCGATCGAGCAGGCGCTCGACTACGGCGTCAAGGTCAGTGGTGTGACCGTCCACTTCGTCGACGAGGGGATTGACACAGGGCCGGTCGTACTGCAAGAGGCCTTCGAGCTTCCATATGCTCGCGCCGTGGAGGATGTCGAGAGGGTGACGCACGAGATCGAGCACCGCCTGCTTCCCCGTGCCGTCGAGCTGATCGCCAGTGGGGCGCTCTCGCGCGACCCGTCGAACCCGCGCATCGTGCGCGTTCGGGAGGGGACGTGAGCGCGGAGTCGGAAGTCGCGGCGGCCGGGGGCGTCCGCGTGCGCCGGGCGCTGCTGTCGGTGTCCGACAAGCGCGGGCTGGTCGACTTCGCGCGTGGCCTCCAGGCTCTCGACGTCGAG
The DNA here is from genome assembly GCA_036259535.1 of Thermoleophilaceae bacterium. GTDB lineage: Bacteria > Actinomycetota > Thermoleophilia > Solirubrobacterales > Thermoleophilaceae > JAAYBF01. The sequence goes on along the minus strand of DATABO010000091.1, from coordinate 16,534 downwards.
ATCGTCTCGACCGGCGGCACCGCCTCGACGCTTGCCGACGCCGGCATCGAGACCCGCTCTGTGGAGGACTACACCGGCTTCCCGGAGATCCTCGACGGCCGAGTCAAGACGCTCAACCCGCGCATCTACGCCGGCCTGCTCGCCGTTCGCTCGAACCCCGAGCACACCGCCACGCTCGAGCAGCAGCAGATCGAGCCGATCGATCTCGTCTGCGTGAACCTCTACCCGTTCGAGCGCGTCTCGGGACGCCGTGGCGTCGACGAGGACGAGGTGATCGAGAACATCGACATCGGCGGGCCGACGCTGATCCGGGCCGCCGCGAAGAACCACCGCTTCTCGGCGGTGGTCGTCAGCCCGGAGAGCTACGACGCCGTGCTCGCCGAGCTCGAGTCCTCCGACGGCCATCTCGAGGCGCCGACGCGCGAGGCGCTCGCGCTCGAGGCGTTCTCCTACACCGCGCGCTATGACGCCGCGATCTCCGGCTGGTTCGCCGAGCGCGAGGAGGACTTCCCCGGCCAGATCACCCGCTCGTTCGTCAAGGTGCTCGACCTCTCCTATGGAGAGAACCCCCACCAGCGCGCCGCCTACTACGCCGACGCCCGCGCGCGGACGCACCTGCTGTCGATGGTCTCGAAGCTGCACGGCAAGGAGCTGTCGTTCAACAACCTGCTCGACCTCGACTCCGGCCGGCGGCTGCTCGAGGAGCTCGAGCTGCCGGCCGCGGTGATCATCAAGCACAACAACCCCTGCGGCTGCGCCGTCGGCTCGAGTGTCGAGGAGGCCTTCGAGAAGGCGCTCGCGACCGATCCGCTGAGCGCCTTCGGCGGCGTGATGTGCTTCAACCGGCCGATCGAGCGCGGGCTCGCCGAGCGGCTGAGCTCGATGTTCGTCGAGCTCGTCTTCGCGCCGTCGTTCGAGGGCGACGCGCTCGAGGTCCTCAAGCAGAAGCCGAACCTGCGGCTGCTCGAGGACAAGGAGCGGCGTCGCCCGGCGATCAGCGAGCAGGACTTCAAGCGGGTCCGCGGCGGCCTCCTCGTCCAGGACCGCGACCTCAGCGCAGAGGCCCGCGAGGACATGCTCGCGGTCACCGAGCGCAAGCCGACCGAGGCCGAATGGGGCGAGCTGCTCTTCGCCTGGCGCGTCGCCAAGCACGTCCGCTCGAACGCGATCGTGCTGGCTCGGGAGCTCGCGACGGTCGGCGTGGGGGCGGGGCAGATGAGCCGGGTCGACTCGGTGCGGCTGGCGGTCGAGAAGGCCCGCGACGCGGACCGCCCGCTGGACGGCGCGGTGTTGGCCTCGGACGCCTTCTTCCCGTTTTCGGACGGTCCTCAGCTGGCGATCGACGCGGGCATCCGAGCGATCGTGCAGCCGGGGGGGTCGCAGCGGGATCCGGAGGTGGTCGCCGCCTGCGACGCCGCCGGCATCGCGATGGTCTTCACCTCGCGGCGGCACTTCCGCCACTAGGGAGTGCCCCCGGTCGGATTCGAACCGACGACCTTGCGGTTAAAAGCCGCTTGCTCTGAGCCACTGAGCTACGGGGGCCCGGTCAATGATGCCGGACCCCGTCGGTGTGGTCGATGTGGAAGTAGCCCCGGGGAGAATCGAACTCCCGCCTGCGGCGTGAAAGGCCGCTGTCCTAACCGTTAGACCACGGGGCCTGGAGGGATGAAGCCAGTCTAGAGCGCCGTTCGGTGCGTACCGCGGTGGTCTAGGCGGTAGCGGCGGCGTCGCGTTCGTCGCGTTCGGGGTCGTAGCCCCCACAGGATGCGGCGAAGACGAGCAGGCTGATCACGAGACCAACTATATGCGACGTGACAAGGGCGACCAAGGCGCCGGCGACCCCGCCGGCCAGTGCGGCGAACAGGACGAGGCCCGCTGGGATCGAGAGCACGCGCCCCGTCACCAGCGAGCAGGCGATCCATGCGAGCGGGCCGGTGATCCAGCCGTAGTCCTCGAAGAAGTCGTCGCCCAGCGGCAGCGCGAGCAGTGCCCCGAACAGGATCGCGACGGCGATCGCCTGAACCGCAAGCGATCGTATGAACAGGCCCTTGTCCATGCGGGCCGATACTAGGGCCTGCGTGGACGCGGTAGTTTCAGTGTCCCGCCAGGGCGGTTAGCTCAGCTGGTAGAGCGCCTGCCTTACAAGCAGGAGGTCACTGGTTCGATCCCAGTACCGCCCATCGCCGTCGAAGGATGATCTAGCTAGAAAAGATAGCTAGGCTGCTAGCCTGAGATCGTGGCCTACGTAGGAATGCATCAAGCCAAGACGCACCTCTCCCAACTCGTAGAGCGTGCTCTGGAGGGCGAGGAGATCGTTCTGACTCGCCGTGGCGAGCCGGCCGTGCGGCTGGTGCCCGAGCAGCCGGCCGGGGGATTCGCGTCCCTCGAGGGTGTGTGGCGCGGCCGCGTGCGCATCGCGGAGGACTTCGACGAGCTTCCGGACGATCTGGCCGAGTCGCTTGGCACGAAGCGCTGACGCTCCTGCTCGACACCCATGTCGTGCTGTGGTGGATGGCCGGCGACGCCGCGCGGCTCAGTGACGCGGCCGCCCGAGCGATCGCGGCGGACGATGCGCGAATCGTGGTGAGCGCGGTCACCGTCTGGGAGGTCGCGATCAAGCGCGGACTCGGAAAGCTCGAGGCGCCCGACGACCTCCTGGCGCAGCTCGAGCGGGCGCGCGTCGAGCTGCTCCCGATCACCGCCCGCCACGCCGACCTGGTCCCGGCGCTGCCAGAGCATCACCGCGATCCCTTCGATCGACTGCTCGTGGCCCAGGCGACCCGCGAACGGCTGAGCATCGTCTCGGCCGACGAATCGCTGCGCCGCTACGGGGTCGATGTCGTGTGGTGACGGCGCCGTCCGGGTACCTGAGCCTCAACGAGCGTCGAGGAGGTGCAATCCGATGGCCAAGGACCACGGGCCGAGCGTCAAGAACGACAAGCAGTACGAGGGCCTGCGCAAGAAGGGGATGAGCAAGGAGCGGGCGGCGAAGATCGCAAACACGCCGAACGCCTCGAAGAAGGGCGGGAAGAAGTCCAAGGGCGGGAGCAAGTCCTAGCCATGTAGCTTCCCGGCATGGCGGCGTTCCGGGGGTTTCCAGGCGAGGCGTTGGAGTTCCTGGCGGAGCTGGAGGCGAACAACGACCGGGACTGGTTCAAGGCGAACCGGGCTCGCTACGACGAGGCCCTGGTCGCTCCGGCGACGGCGCTTGGCGAGGACCTGTCGGACTTGGGGCGGCCGAAGCTGTTCCGGCCGTGGAACGACACGCGGTTCCATGCCGCGCCGCCGATCAAGGAGCACGTCGGGCTGGCGATCGGCTACGAGGGCGCGGGCGGGTACTACGTCGAGCTGTCGCTCGACGGCCTGCTGGTCGCGGCCGGGCTGCACAACCCCGCGCCGGACCAGGTCGAGCGCATGCGCCGGGCGATCGACGGAGCGCGGACGGCGTCGGCGCTGAGGAAGGCGATCGGCCATGCCGAGGCAGGCGGGCTGGAGCTCAACGAGCCGGACCTCGTGCGCGGCCCGCGCGGGTATCCCGCCGACCATCCGCGTCTCGACCTGCTGCGCCGGCGACGGCTGGTGGTGTCGAGGCGCCAGCGGACCGGGCGCTGGCTGGAGCGGCCGGCGGCCGGGAGGCGGATCCGCGATCAGCTCGAGGCGGCGACGCCCCTGGTGCGCTGGCTGCGGACCCATGTCGGGCCCTCCGAGCGCGGCGCCGCGCGAGCCGGCTGAGCTCGATGCGAGTCCTCTCCGGGCTGCTGTTCTTTCCGCGCGGCGGGTCGGCGCAGGTGGCGCGCTCGCTGGCGACCGAGTTGCCCCGACAGGGATGGGACGTCACGGTGCTGTCCGGGTCGCTCGGCTCCGGCCGCGCCGACGCGCGCCATTTCTACTCCGGCCTCGACGTGCACGCCGTCGACTTCGACGCCGGCGACGCCCCGATGCACCCGTCCTACGAGGACCGGCCGGGAGCGCCGGACCGTTGCTTCGCGGCAGTCGACGACGACTCCTATCGCGAGCACGTCACCGCATGGGCCCGGGCGATGGAGCGTGCCGGCGCGGCCTCGGCCGACGTGCTCCACCTCCACCACCTCACGCCGCTGAACGAGGCCGCCACGCTCGTGGCTCCCGGCGTGCCGATCGTCGGCCACCTGCACGGGACCGAGCTGATGATGCTCGAGCGGATCGCGGCCGGAGCGCCGCCGGCGTGGAGGCACGCCGACGCATGGGCGGAGCGCATGCGCCGCTGGGCTCGGGCCTGCGAGCGGCTGATCCTGCTGGCTGACAGCCAGCTCGAGCGCGCCGTCGCGATGCTCGGCGTGGAGCCCGGTGACTGCGTGACGATCGGCAACGGCTTCGACGCGGAGCGCTTCCGGCCGGCGCCGGTCGACCGCGCGACGTTCTGGCGCCGCCAGCTCGCAGAGGACCCGCGCGGCTGGCGGCCGGGGCAGGACGAAGGCAGCGTCGCCTACAGCGCGGAGCAGGCGGGCGGACTGGCCGAGCGGGTGGTCGTCCTCGCGGTCGGGCGGTTCACCGAGGTCAAGCGGCTGCCGCTGCTAGTCGCGGCGTTCGAGCGCGCGCGCCGAGCGGCCCGTCGTCGCGCTGCCCTCGTCTTGATCGGAGGACACCCCGGCGAGTGGGAGGGCGAGCACCCGCTCGAGACCGTCGAGCGGATCGGCGCCGAGGACGTCTACCTCGCCGGCTGGCACGATCACGACGAGCTGCCGGAGTTCTTCAACGCCGCCGACGTCCAAGCCCTGGCCTCGGTGCGCGAGCAGTTCGGGCTCGTGCTCGTCGAGGGCATGGCGTGCGGCGTGCCGCCGATCGCAGTCGACCGGTTCGGGCCAGCCGGAATCGTCGACGACGGCGAGACCGGATGGCTCGTGCCTCCGGACGACGAGGCAGCGCTCGCCGAGGCGATCGCGGCGGCGATCGACGACGGCGCGGAGCGTGAACGGCGTGGTCGTGCGGCACGTCAGGCGGCCGGCGGGCGTTGGACCTGGCCCACGCTGGCCGGCGAGGTCGCCCGCGTGCTCGGCGAGGCGGCAGGAGCTCGGGGCGGACGCGCGACCGGCACTCCAGCTCTCTGAAAGGAGCTCAGCCGTCGCCGACGACCCGGTTGGCCTCGGCGCCCATCATGCTCAGGCCACCGTCGATCACCAACGACTCGCCGGTCACGTAGTGCCCGCCAGGGGATGCGAGGAACACGATCGCCGCCGCTATCTCGCGCGCGTCGCCCGGCCGGCCAGCGGGGATCATCGGTCGATCGACCGCGCTTGGCGGCACGTCCTCGTTGCCGGTCATCGGGGTCGCGACCTCGCCGGGCGCCACCGCGTTGACCGTGATGTTGTGCTCCGCGAGCTCGATCGCCATCACCTTCGTCAGCAGGCCGAGCCCGCCCTTGGCGGCACAGTAGGCGGCGGAGTCGCGCAGCGGGATGTGCTCGTGGATGGAGGTGACGTTGACGATCGCGCCGCCGCCGCCGGCCACGAGAGCGCGTGCGCCGGCCTGGGCACAGGCGAAGGTTCCGGTCAGGTTGACGTCGATCGCGGCCTGCCAGTCGGCGAGCGGGTACTCGAGGAACGGGTGCGGCGGCGCCCCGCCGGCGTTGTTGACGAGCACGTCGAGGCCGCCGAGCCCGTCGATCAGCGTCGCGGTCGCCGCCGCGGCGCCGGTCGGGTCGGCGAGGTCGAGCCGCTCGACCACGGCGCGACGGCCGTGCCCCTCGACCTCCGCGGCGGTCTCAGCCGCGCCGTCGCGGTCCTCGTGCCAGGTGATCCCGACGTCGTAGCCGGCGTCGGCGAGCGCAACGGCGGTGGCACGGCCGATGCCCGAGTCCGAGCCGGTGACGATCGCCCGCGACGCGGTCGGCTCGCTCACGCCACGCCTACCGCTTGCCCGACCCGGGCTCGGCCATGCGTCGGTGCATCATCGCCTTGACGCGGTCGGGCAGCAGGCGGCTGCCGCGGCCCTGCAGCTTGGTGGTGGCAGACGCCGAGACCACGCGCTCGGTGCCCTTCATCATCGCTTCGAACCCGTCGCGGGCCACGTCTGCCGGGTCGTCCTTGTGGTCGCTCGAGCCGACGCGCGTGTCGAGCATGCCGGCGCGGGCGAAGAACTCGGTGTCGGTCGGGCCGGGCATCAGCGTGGTGACCGTCACGCCGGAGTCCTTCAGCTCCTCGCGCAGCGCGAGCGCGAACGACTGCACGAAGGACTTCGACGCGTTGTAGACGGCCTGGAACGAGCCGGGCATCGTCGAGGCGATCGACGACGTGAAGAGCACGCGGCCCTCGCCGCGCGCCACCATGCCGGGCACGACGTGCTTGGCGAGGTGGACGGTCGAGCGGACGTTGAGGTCGATCAGCCGCAGCTCCGCGGCGAGGTCGGTGTCGGTCGCGAACGCGCCACCCTCGCCGACGCCCGCGTTGAGCGCCAGCGCGTCGACCGGCCGGCCGACGGCCTCGATCCGGCCGTAGAGCTCGTCGACGCCGCCGTCGGTCGCCAGGTCGACCTGGACCGCATCGACGCTCGTCCCGGCGTCGCGGATCCCCATCGCCACCGTCTCGATGTCGGAGTCCTCGGCGGCGATCACCAGATCGAAGTCGTGGGCCGCGAACTGCGCCGCCAGCTCGCGACCGATGCCGGCCGAGGCGCCCGTGACGACGGCGAGCGGGCGGGTGCTCGAGACGCTCATGCTGCGGCCATGCCCGATCGTCGGCGCGACAAACCATCGCGCCGCGACCGCGGCGGTGGCGATCTCGGCGGCTAGAGCTTGCCCGCCTCGGCGGCGGCTGCCTCGGCCGCCTCCAGCTGGCGCTCGATCAGGTCGAGGCCGGAGGACCAGAAGCCCGGGTCGGTGAGGTCGACGCCGACGATCGCCCCGAGCTCCTCGGGCGGCATCGAGCCGCCGGCGCGCAGCAGCTCGAGATAGGAGGGGACGAACGAGTCGCCCTGCTCCTCGTAGCGGCGGTAGACCGACAGGGCGAGCAGGTTGCCGTAGGCGTAGGCGTAGACGTAGCCGGGCGTGTCGATGAAGTGGGGGACGTAGGACCACCACGTCCCGTAGTCCTCGGACGGCTCGACCGAGTCGCCGAGCAGGTCGGCCTGGGTGTCGAGCCAGGCGGCGTTGATGCTCTCCACCGACAGCTCGCCCGCGTCACGGCGCTCGTTGTGGACGCGGTGCTCGAAGCGGTTCATCGCGACCTGGCGGAAGACCGCGGCGACGGCGCCGTCCAGCGACTCGGCGAGCAGCGACAGCCGCGCGGCCGGGTCGGGCGCCTGGGTCAGCAGCCGCTCGAGGACGATCGTCTCGCCGACGATCGACGCCGTCTCGGCGACCGTCAGGGGCGTCGTGAACTCGAACACGCCGCGCGGGCGGGCGAGCGCCGCGTGGACGCCGTGGCCGAGCTCGTGGGCCATCGTCAGCGCGTCGCCGATCCGGCCGGTGTGGTTGAGCAGCACGTAGGGGTGGGCCGACGGCACGGTGTAGGAGCAGAAGGCCCCGCCGCGCTTGCCGGGGGCCGGCGGCGCGTCGATGTAGCCGCCGGTGAAGAACTCCTCGGCGACGGCGCCCAGCTCGGGCGAGAAGCCGCGGTAGCAGTCGAGCACCAGCTGGCGGGCATCCTCGTAGGAGACCCGCTGCTCGCTCTCCGCCACCGGCGCAGCCCGGTCGTAGTAGGCCAGCCGGTCGACCCCGAGCAGCCTCGCCTTCAGCCGGTACCAGCGCCGCGCCAGCTCGTAGCGCGACTGGACGGCGTCGATCAGCGCCTGGACCGACTCGTCGCTGGCCTCGTTGGCGAGGTTGCGCGAAGCGAGCCAGTGCTCGTAGGAGCGCAGGCGGTCCTTGGTCGCCTTGTCGGCGAGCAGCGTGTTGAGGATGAAGGCGCGCGTGCGCAGGCCGGGCTGGAGGGCCGCGGTGACGCCGTCGGCGGCTGTCTTGCGCAGCTCGCGGTCCGGTCCCTGGAGCAGGCTGAGCGCCTCCATCAGCTGGACCGGCTCGTCGCTGTCTGGCAGCTCGACCGTGAGCGCGGCCACCTGCTCGGTGAACAGCCGCTTGAACGCCGCGCGACCCGTCACGTCGACCTCGGTCAGGACCCGCTCCTCCGGCTCGGACAGCTGGTGCGCGCGGTAGCGACGCAGCGTGCGCAGGTAGTGGCGGCAGAAGGCGAGCTCGTCGGAGGCGATCAGCTCCTCGGCTTGCTCGTCGGGCAGCTCGTTCCACTCCAAGTCGAAGAACAGCAGTGCCGTCTGGATCGCCGCACCGCGCTCCTGCGCCTGCTGCATCAGCGCGCCGCGCGCGGGGTCCTGCGTGTCGGTCGAGAAGTCGAGCGCCGCGTATGAGCCCGCCCGCCCGACCTTGTCGGACAGCTCCTCCAGCTCGTGCAGCGCGGCCGCCAGCCCCGCTGCGTCGAGCTCCGCCACCTTGCCGCGGTAGCGCTCGGCGAAGCCGTCCGCCGCCTCCTGCGCCTCGTCCATCAGCGCCAGCACGCCGTCCGCGCCGCGGCCGTGCACCAGCGGTTGAAGGTCCCAGCGCGCGGCCTCGAGTGCCTCGTCGCGCGGCTCGGCGATCGCCTCGTTCGTCATGCGCGAGACCTTAGCTTCAGCGGAGCGCGCGGTGGGCGAGCGCGCCGGCGAGCGCAGCGCCGGCGCCCATCGCGACCGTTGCCTGGCGGGCGCCGTCGGGTAGAGCCGTGGACGGCGTCGCCATCGCGCTCCCCGCGTCGGTGAGGTCGCAGACCGCTCCGACGGCGATCCAGCGCCGCAGCCGGCGCTCGTCGCCCAGCGCGGTGAGCGCTCCAGCCCCGAGCGCGATGTCGCGGGCGCCGAGCGCTCGTATCGCCAGCTGAGTGGCGGGGCGTGCGGCGGCATCGCCGAGCCAGGCTGCGCCGAGGCGACCCGGCGAGGCGAGCAGCGCGGCGCCGGCGGCGATCCTGCCGGCCGCGAGCAGCGCGCCGATCTTGACGGAGGAGCTCATCGCTTCAAAGGCGCTACCCGCGATCGCCTCGGACCAATCGGCTCAGTCGCCGGCGGCGGGTCGGGTAGATTGCCCAGGCCGGGGTACGCCATCACGAGGAGAGAGCGTTGGACGCCAACCGCCTGAAGTCGCTGCCGCTGTTCCAATCCGTCTCCGACGAGGACCTGGAGCGGATCGCCCCGTTCGTCAGCGAGGTGTCGGTGTCCGAGGGGAAGCACCTCGTCGACGAGGGGGATTGGGCCTACACCTTCATGGCGATCGAGGAGGGCTCCGCCGAGGTCCGCCGCGGCGACGAGCCGGTCGCGCAGCTCGGGCCGGGCGACTTCTTCGGCGAGGTCGGCCTGCTCGACACCGAGCGCCGGACCGCGACCGTCGTCGCGACCGCCCCGATGCGCCTGATCACGCTCGACCGCTGGGACATGCGGCGGCTCGAGAAGACCGCTCCGTCGGCCGTCGAGCAGATTCGAGCGGCGGCCGCCGAGCGAGTCCCAGGCTCCTAGGCGAGGGTCCGAATCGCGTGGCCGGCCGGATCGTCGTCTTCGGGGCTACCGGCTACACCGGGCGGCTGACCGCCGAGGCGCTCGTAGCGCGCGGCCAGCGGCCCGTCCTCGCGGCGCGTGACCGCGGACGGCTCGCCCAGCTCGCCACCGAGCTGGGCGGTGGCCTCGAGACGGCCGTCGCCGACGTGGCGCGACCGGAGACCGTGATGGAGCTCGTCGGCGAGGGCGACGTGCTCGTCTCCACCGTCGGACCGTTCGTCAAGTTCGGCGACCCTGCGGCGGAGGCGGCGATCGCCGCGCGCGCCCACTACCTCGACTCGACCGGCGAGCCGCCGTTCATCCGCCGCGTCTTCGAGCACTACGGCCCCCAGGCCGAGCGAGCCGGCATCGGGATGCTGACCGCCTTCGGCTACGACTGGGTGCCCGGCAACCTCGCGGCAGCGCTGGCGCTGCGCGACGCGGGCGAGCGCGCCGTGCGCGTCGACACCGGCTACTTCGTGACCGGCGCGGCCGGCGCGAGCAGCTTCAGCGGGGGGACCAAGGCCTCGCTCGCCGCCGTGGCGTCGGAGCCGGCGTTCGCCTTCCGTGACGGCACGCTGCGCACCGTGCGCAGCGCCGACCGCCACCGCGCCTTCGCGCTGCGCGGGCGCGAGCTGCCGGCCGTCAGCGTCGGCTCCTCCGAGCACTTCGGGCTGCCCGCGACCCACCCCGGCCTGCGCGAGGTCAACTCTTACCTAGGCTGGTTCGGCCCGCTGTCGCGCCCGATGCAGGCGTTCTCGCTGCTCGGCAGCGGGGCGATGAGGATTCCCGGCGCCCGGGCGCTATCCGCCAAGCTCGCCGATCGCCTCGTCAAGGGCTCGACCGGCGGCCCCGGCCCGGAGGAGCGCGCCCGCTCCGGCTCCTACATAGTCGCCGAGGCCTACGACGCCGAGGGTGCCAAGCTCGCCGAGATCCACCTCACCGGCGTCGACCCCTACGGTTTCACCGCCGGCATTCTCGCGTGGGGCGCTCGCCGCGCAGCCACCGACGGCATGCTCGCCAACGGCGCGCTCGGCCCGGACGGCGCCTTCGGCCTCGACGAGCTCGAGGACGGCTGCCGCGAGGCCGGGCTCACTCGCTAGCCCACTCCGCCGGCGCGTCACTCGCGCCCGATCGCGCGCCGCATCAGCTCGTCGTGGAGCGACCGCGTGCCGCCCGTGCGGCGGGCCCAGTCGCCGTCCGGCCCGAGGTCCCACGCGAACGTGTCGTCGGCGAGGCAGCGCTCGAGGACGTCGTCGATCTCGACCCGCAACGCGCTGTCGCGCACGGGGACCAGCAGCTCGACGCGCGTGTCGAGGTTGCGCGGCATCAGGTCCGCCGAGCCGATGTAGCAACGGCGCTCCTCGCCGCGCTCGAAGGCGTAGACGCGCGAGTGCTCGAGGAAGCGGCCGACCACCGACACGACGCGGATGTTCTCGCTGACGCCGGGAACCCCCGGGACCAGGCAGCAGATGCTGCGGACCGCGAGGTCGATCGGCACGCCGGCTTGCGACGCGGCGTAGAGCGCGTCGATGCAGCGGCGGTCGACGAGTGCGTTCATCTTCATGACGATGCGCGTCGGCTGCCCGTCCTCATGCGCCTCGACGGTGCGCTGGATCTCGTCGAGCAGGCCCTCGCGCAGCCGCTCCGGTGCGACGAGCGCCGTCCGATAGCCCTCCGGGCGGGCTGCGCCGGTCAGCGCGTTGAACAGCGCCGCGACGTCGGCGGTCACGTCGCGGTCGCAGGTGAACAGGCCGAGGTCCTCGTAGAGGCGAGCGGTCCCGCGGTGGTAGTTGCCGGTGCCGACGTGGACGTAGTGGCGGACGCCGTCACCCTCGCGGCGCACGACGAGCAGCGCCTTGGCATGCGTCTTCAAGCCCGGCAGCCCGTGGACGACGTGCGCGCCGGCCTCCTCCAGCGCTTGCGCCCAGCCGATGTTGCGCCGCTCGTCGAAGCGCGCCTTCAGCTCTACGAGGCAGACCGCCTGCTTGCCGCGCTCGGCGGCCTTGATCAGCAGCGGGACGAGGCCCGAGTCGTCGGACGTCCGGTACACGGTCATCTTGATCGCGAGCACCTCGGGGTCGTCGACCGCCTGCTCGACGAACCGCTCGACGCTGCCGCCGAACGAGTCGTACGGATGGTGGACGAGCACGTCGCCGGCGCGCATCGCAGCGAAGACGTCGGCATCGCCCTCGTCCGTGGAGAACGGCCCTGTGCGGACGGGCGTCCACGGCGCTTCGCGGATGTCCTGGTGGCCGTCGAGGGCGTGGATCTGCGAGAGGTCGGCGAGGTCGAGCATCCCGGCCGTGTCGATCACCTGGCTCTGCTCGATCTCGGTCTGCTCGACCAGGAAGGCGCGCATGCGCGCGTCCATGCCGGCGTCGACCTCGAGTTGGACGACCTCTCCGAAGCGGCGGCGGCGCAGCTCGGTCTCGACGGCGCGGACGAGGTCGTCGGCCTCGTCGGAGACCGTGAAGTCGGCGTCGCGGACGACGCGGAAGGCGGCGTGGCTGCGCACCTCCATCCCGGGAAAGAGGCTGCCGAGGTTGCGCGCGATGACCGCCTCGAGTGGGACGAAGGCGCCGTCGCCGATGTCGATCAACCGCGGCAGGACCTCCTTCGGGACCTTCACCCGCGCGAACCACTCGTCGTCGCCGACCGGGTCGCTGAGCCAGACGCCGAGGCTCAGCGAGAGGTTCGAGATGTACGGGAACGGCCGGCCGGGCCCGACCGCGAGCGGCGTCAGCACGGGGAACACCTGCTCCTCGAAGATCCGGTCGAGCGTCCCCAGCTCGGCCGGGGAGCAGTCGGCCGGATCGATCACCCGGATCCCGTGGCCGGCGAGCGCCGGTCGCAGCTCCTCCTCCCACTGGCGGGAGTGGCGGGCGCCGAGGTCGCGAACTCGCGCGACGATCCGGTCGATCGTCTCGGAGGGCGAGAGCCCGTCGGCCTTGCGCGCGTCGATGCCGGCGTCGACCTGGTCGTGCAGCCCGGCGAGCCGGATCATCGTGAACTCGTCGAGGTTCGACGTGTAGATCGCCAGGAACTTGACGCGCTCCATGAGCGGCGTCCGCTCGTCCTCCGCCAGCTCGAGGACACGCTCGTTGAAGTCGAGCCAGGACAGCTCGCGGTTGGCGTAGAGCGCGGTCGAGGACTCCATCAGTTACCTACTCACGATTGTCACAGGCGGTTGGCCTCGTGTGAATATGGTTGCTGCAGATGATCTGGATGCTGCGCCATGCCCATGCGGAGGACGGCTCGCCGGACGCCGAGCGGCCGCTGAGCGCCGAGGGGGAGCGCCAGGCGCGGGCCGTCGGCGGCGCGCTCGTGACGCTCGGCGTCGAGCTCGACGCCTGTCTCACGAGCCCTCGCGTCCGCGCCCGCGATACCGCGAAGCTGGTCTGCGAGCAGCTCGGGATCGAGCCGTGGGAGGAGCCCGGGCTGCAGGGCGGCCCATTCGACCCGCTCCAGCTTGCTGCCGAGCACGGCGAGTCCGTGCTGCTGATCGGCCACGACCCCGACGTCTCGATGGCGATCCATGACGCGACCGGCGCCCAGGTCCGGATGCCGAAGGCCGGCCTTGCCGCGATCGACCGTGGCGAGCTCAAGCTGCTGCTCCGCCCTCAGGAGCTCGAGAAGCTCGCCGGGCTGACCTGACGACGCGTCAGCCGCCTGGCGTCAGCTCGGGGTGCGAGGCGTCCTCGAACTCGCGGAACAGACCGGTGACGACGAACGCCGTCTGCTCGCCGATGTCCACGGCGTTGTCGCCGATCCGCTCGAGGCAGCGGGCGATCAGCATCATGTGCATCGCCCACTCGCGCTGGTCGACGTCGTCGCCGATCTCCAGCGCACGGCGGAAGCAGGCACGGTTGAGGTCGTCGATGCCGTCGTCCTGGCGGACGAGGTCCTGCGCGAGCGCGGCGTCGCGTCGCGCGAAGGCGAGCTTGCACTGCTGGACGAGCGAGCGCGCGAGCTCGCCCATTCGCGCGATCATCGACAGCATCTGCTCGTCGGCCGGCGGGTCGTTCCCGGCGAGTGGGACGAGCTTGGCCATGTTCACGCACTGGTCGCCCATCCGCTCGACGTGCTTGATCACGTGCAGCAGCGCCGCGACGAGGCGCAGGTCGCCGGCCACGGGCGCCTGCAGGGCGAGCAGCGACAGGATGCCCTGGTGGACCTCGAGGTAGCGGCCGTCGATCCGGTCGTCGTCGGCGATCACCATGCTCGCCAGCTCGACGTCCTGGTGCTGGGTGACCTCGATCGCGCGGTCGAGCGCCTGGCAGACGAGGTCGAGGCCCCCGAGCGCCTGGCGCTCGAGGCCCGCGAGCTCCTCCTGGAACTGGTGCCGTGTCGTATCGGGCATCGCGTCTCCTCCTAGCCGACCTTGCCGGTGACGTAGGCCTCGGTGCGCTCGTCGCTGGGGTTGGTGAAGATCGTCTGGGTCTCGTCGAACTCGACCATCCGACCGCTGCGGTGGCCGTCGTCCTCGAGCGCCACGGTGAAGAAGGCGGTCATGTCCGAGACGCGCGCCGCCTGCTGCATGTTGTGGGTGACGATCACGATCGAGTAGCGCTCGCGCAGCTCGAGCATCAGGTCCTCGATCTTCCCGGTGGAGATCGGGTCGAGGGCCGAGCAGGGCTCGTCCATCAGGATCACGTCGGGGTCGGTCGCGAGCGCGCGGGCGATGCAGAGACGCTGCTGCTGGCCGCCGGACATCCCGAAGGCGTTGCTCTTGAGCCGGTCCTTGACCTCGTCCCAGAGCGCGCCGCGGCGCAGAGCGCGCTCGACGATCTCGTCCATGTCGCCCTCGAGCCCGAGCACGCGCGGACCGAAGGCGATGTTGTCGTAGATCGACTTCGGGAACGGGTTGGGCTTCTGGAAGACCATCCCGATCCGCTTGCGGACCTCGACGGGATCGACGGTCGCTGCGTAGAGGTCTTGCTCGTGGTACCTGATCGAGCCGCTGACCTTGGCTCCCGGGATGAGGTCGTTCATCCGGTTCAGGCAACGCAGCAGCGTGCTCTTGCCGCAGCCGGACGGGCCGATCAGCGCGGTTATCTCCTTCGCCGCGATGTCGAACGAGATGTCGCGCACGGCGACCTTGCCGCTGTAGGCGACGTCGACGCCGGACAGCTCGAAGATCGCCTCGCGAGCCTTCGGCGCATCGCCGCCTCCCGGCCGCTCCTCGCGCCGTCGCTCAGCCGCTTGTTGAGCCACTCCTACCACCTTTGCTCGAATCGATTGCGCAGCCAGATCGCGATGGCGTTCATGGCGAGCAGCAGCACCATCAGGACGACGATCGCCCCCGCCGCGAGCGAGGCGTAGTCGTTGACCGCGTTGGACGGGCGCGAGATCCAGTCGAAGATCTGGATCGGCAGCGCCGTGAAGGCCGAGTTGAGGTCGGGGTCGAAGGCGACGAAGGTCGCGGCGCCGACCATGATCAGCGGGGCGGTCTCGCCGATCGCGCGCGACAGCGCGAGGATCACCCCGGTCGCGATGCCTGGGACTGCCGCGGGCAGCACCTGGCGCCAGATCGTCTGCCACTGGGTGGCGCCGAGCGCCATCGAGCCCTCGCGGATCGACGGCGGGACGGCGCGGATCGCCTCGCGCCCCGCGATGATCACGACCGGCAGCACCAGCAGGCCGAGCGTCAGCCCTCCTGCGAGCACGACGTTGCCGAGCGAGAGCGGCCCGCGGACCAGGAACGCCAGGCCGAGGATGCCGTAGACGATCGAGGGGACGGCGGCGAGGTTCTGGATGTTGACCTCGATCGTGCGGTTCCACCAGCGCGACTCGTCGGCGTACTCCTCGAGGTAGATCGCCGTCGCGACGCCGACCGGGATGATGAACGCGGCGCAAACGACCATCAGCCAGAGCGTGCCGAGCAGCGCCGCGCGGATGCCCGCCTGGTCGGCGATCGACGACGCGTAGTCGGTTATGAACGCGACGCTGATGCGGTCGACGCCATCGCTCGCGACGTCGATCAGCAGCGTCGCCAGCAGCGCGAACGACGCCGCGATGCAGGCGATCAGCAGCCACTTGAAGGCGCCGCCCTGGACCCTGGCCCGGCGCGGCGCACGCCCGACGACCGGACGCTCGGCGAGCTCCTCGAACGCCTCGGCGGTGACCGGCTGCGCGCTCACTCGTAGACCTGCCTGTACTTGCGCACGAAGCGGATCGAGATCAGGTTCACGACGAGCGTGATCAGGAAGAGCAGCATCCCGACCGCGAAGATCGTCTTGTACTGGGTGCTGCCGGTCGCGACGTCGCCCTTGCCGATCGCCGCGATGTAGGAGGTCATCGTGTACATCGGCTCGCGCGGGTCGGCGCTCAGCGCGGCGATCTGGCCGGCGGCGACGAGCACGATCATCGTCTCGCCGATCGCCCGCGACGCGCCGAGCACGACCGCGGCGACGATCCCCGACAGGGCCGCCGGGAACACGACGCGCAGCGAGGTCTGGAGCCGGTTGGCTCCGATCCCGAAGGAGCCCTCGCGCAGCGACGCCGGCACGGCGGACATCGCGTCCTCGGCGACCGACGCGATCGTCGGCACCACCATGAAGCCCATGATGATCCCGGCCGAGAGTGCGTTGAAGACGGTGATGTCGAGCTTCAGCAGGTCCTGGAGGACGGTCGGGGTGAAGAAGGTCAGGGCGAAGTAGCCGAAGACGATCGTCGGCACTCCGGCGAGCAGCTCGAGGATCGGCTTGACGACCTTGCGGACGCGCGGGTGGGCGTACTCGCTGAGGTAGATCGCCGAGCCGAGGCCGAGCGGGATCGCGACCGCGAGCGCGATCCCGGTGATCAGGAAGGTGCCCCCGACCAGCGGCAGCACGCCGAAGCTCTGCGGCTTGATGATCGGCGACCAGTCGGCGCCGAAGAGGAAGTCGGCCACGCCGACGTCGTCGAAGAAGACGAGCGTCTCGCGAGCGAGCGAGATCACGATCCCGGTCGTCGTGAGGATCGAGATCAGCGCCGCCAGCAGCAGGAGCGCCCTGATCGCGTCCTCGCTCCAGCGACGACGCGCCACCCCGAGAGCCGGGGT
>DATABO010000090.1:0-21117 GCA_036259535.1 Thermoleophilaceae bacterium | reverse complement strand
AAGACCACCAACGCGCCGCTGGTGTCGGTGCCCGGGCTGAGGTCGCTCGGCCTGGAAATCGACGAGAAGAACGTTGAGAACGAGGCGTTGTTCAACAGGCCCGCATAGACACAAATATGGCCAGGGTCGGCCTTCGGGCTGACGACCGAGCCGCCGGTACAGCCCGCAGGAGCAGGACCATCCACCGGCACCGGGTGAGCGTTGCCACCATTGATTGCCGCCGCCAACGGGATCGGGAACGAGATCGGCACGAACTCCACCCTCTGCTCACCCGGAGGGGCGCCGGGCAGATGCTCGAAGTCCATCCCGAAGCCCCACGTGCCAGTTAGCGTCTCGCCCGACGGCAACGTCCCACCGGCCGTCCACGGCGAACCCTCAGCACCAGCCGGACCAGCCGGCCCCTCAGGACCAGCAGGACCAGCAGGACCCTGACCGCCCGCCGGACCCTGCAGACCCACCTCACCACGAGCACCAGCAGCCCCACTGTCGCCCTTCGGACCCGCCGGGCCCACAGGACCAGCGGGACCCTGCGCGCCGCCGCCCCCCTCAGCCGCCTCCAACGCAGCCCTCGACCGCTTGTCCGCCTTCTTCGCAAGACCAAGCGCCCGCTTGATCTGCTTCATCACCTTGCCGGGCACGGCCGCCGTTTGGGCGACCGGCTCCGCGACCGCGGGGACGCCGACGACGGCGACCGTCGCGGCGACCGCTACAACCGTGATCGGCCCCGCCACGCGCAGGCGCCTCAAGAGACTCGACAACATCAAAGGGTTCCTCTCGATCGAGCGTGCGGCCCGCACGCAATTCGCTCCAGTCGAAACCACCATAAACTGATCGTTTCTAGGCTGTCAAGAGACAACCGAGAGCGTGCTAGCACGCCTCAATCGGGCAGGCACGAAGCGTTTCTAGAGTTTCGACCGGCAGCCCGCGAGCCCGGGCGGGCCCGCCCGGGCGATCAGGTGCTGGTCTTCTCGACCTTGATCAGCTCGGGGTTCTCGGGATCTCCGAGAGCCACCTTCAGCCCGCCGGCCTTGGCGCGGTACATCGCCTGGTCGGCCATCTCGAGCAGTGCGTCGATGTCGTCGCCGTGCTCCGGGCAGGAGACGACGCCGATCGAGATGCCGATCGGCGAGTCGGCGCCGCTCTCGGCGTCGACGGCGTCGGCGATGCGCTGGGCGAGCGGCTCGGCGGCCGCGGCGGTCTGGTTGGTCGCGAGCACGCAGAACTCGTCGCCGCCGATTCGAGCTGCGGTGTCGGTGGTGCGCAGGGTCCGTCGCATCGCGGTGGCGACCTGGACGAGCGCGCGGTCGCCGGCCTGGTGGCCCTTGGAGTCGTTGACGCGCTTCAGGCCGTCGACGTCGAGCACCAGCAGCGCGAACGGAGTCTCGTAGCGCTTGAAGATCCCGAGCGCCTGGCGCAGCTGGTCCTGGAGGTAGCGGCGGTTCGACAGGCCTGTGAGGGGATCGCTGTTGGCCAGCGACTCGAGCTCGTGGACCTGCTGCTCGACGAGCCCCTCGACGGCGACCGACTGCAGCAGGCCGACAGCCTCGGCGAGGCGCAGCGCGAGGTCGGCGAAGCCCTCGACGTCGAGGCTGTCGGGGTCCTTCGCGAGGCTGCCCAGGATTGCCGCCTGGATCGCCGTCAGATCGCGCGACATCTCCGCGGCGGCGTGCTCGCGGGCGCCGCGCAGGCCCGCGAGGCGGGCCGCGCGCTCGCGCGCCCCGGCCGGCAGGACGTCCGCGTCCCTACCGCCCGCGGAGGCGAGCGTCAGCACGTCGCCGATCAGCTCCGGCAGCTCGTCGGCGAGCCGGTCGGTGGGCAGCTCCTTGATCTCGTCGAGCGACGCGCGCTCGATCAGGCGCACGAGCCAGGCCTTGGCCAGCTCGTCGCGCTCGCGGTCCAGCCGCGCGAGCGGTCCGCGAAGCGGGTTCTTGCGGCGGAGATCGTCGTAGTCGGGCATGGGAGCGGCTTTCGGGGCCTGAGGCCACTGTAAGACCAACTTCGGCGGAAATGCGCTTCGCGACGCCACTTTGCGCAGCTTTGGCGGCGGGTATCTTTGGGCGCCGCATGAGGCGACGCGACCCGAGGCGGCTGATCCGTCGCCGCCGCCAGGCGCGCGCGCGGGTGCGCATCGTCCGCGTGGCGCAGTCCGAGTCCCGCCCCGGCGGGAGCGTCACGACCCGTCAGGAGGCCGACGTCACGCTTCCGCGCGCCGAGCTCGACCGGATCTGGAGCCCCGCCTACCTGGAGCGCCTGGCGCGCACGTACTGGCGGTTCCTGACGCGGATCTCGCTCGGCCTGCTGCGAGTCCTCTACTCAGCGGACGCGCGCGAGGTCGTGCTGCTGATGCGGCCGTTCGTGCTGCTGCGCTTCCGCCCGCCCGAGTACGAGGCTGCCGGCGACCGCGGTTCGGTGACGTGGCGGATCGACCGGGGCCTGCTGGTCGCGCCGGCCGGACGCGGTCGCGGCTACCTGCGCATCTCGGTCCAGCGGCCACCAGAGGCCGAGCGCAGCGGCGCGGAGGTCACGGGACGGGTGACCTCCGAGGTCGCGAACTTCTATCCCGCGATCGCCGGCTGGGGCTGGTTCGCGCGGATCGGCCGCCACCTCTACGCCGTCACCCAGCTGCGAGTCCACGTCGTCATCACCCACGCGTTCCTGCGCAGCCTGGCCCGGCTCGACCTCGCCGAGAGCCGCGTCGGCGCGCTCGCCGCGAGGCTCCCGGAGGCGATCAGCGGCGACGAGCAGCCGGCGCCGCCGGCCCAGGGCTAGTCGACGCGCGAGCCCATCAGGGCGCGCAGCTTCGGGCGGTCGTGCGTGGCGTGGATGCGCCGGACGGTGCCCGAGCGCGAGCGCATGACCAGCGACTCGGTCGTCGCGCCCTCGGCGGTGAAGCGGACGCCGGCGAGCATGTCGCCGTCGGTGACGCCGGTCGCCGAGAAGAAGACGTCGTCGCCGGCGACCAGGCGGTCGGTGTCGAGCACCTCGTCGAGGTCGTAGCCGTCGTCGATCGCGGCCTGACGCTCGGGGTCGTCGCGCGGCCAGAGGCGGCCGACGATCTTGCCGCCGATGCACTTGATCGCCGCCGCGGAGAGGACGCCCTCCGGCGTGCCGCCGATGCCCCAGAGCAGGTCGACGGACGAGCCCTGCGTGACGGCCGTCAGCGCGGCCGAGACGTCGCCGTGGGGGATGAACCGGATGCGGGCGCCGGCCGCGCGGATCTCACGCACCGCCTCCTCGTGGCGCGGGCGGTCGAGCATGATCACCATCACGTCGCCGATCGGCGTGCCCTTCTCCTTGGCGATCAGCGCGAGCGTCTCGCCAAGCGGGCGGTCGAGGTCGAGCAGGTGGGCGAGCTCCTTCGAGGTCGCCATCTTCTCCATGTAGACGCACGGCCCCGGGTCGAACATCGTGCCGCGCTCGGCGAGAGCGATCACCGCCAGCGAGCTGGGCAGGCCCATCGCACAGAGCTCGGTGCCCTCGAGCGGGTCGACGGCGATGTCGACCCGCGGCGGCGAGCCGTCGCCGATCCGCTCGCCGTTGTAGAGCATCGGCGCCTCGTCCTTCTCGCCCTCGCCGATCACGACGGTGCCGTCCATGCCGACGGTGTCGAGCATCAGTCGCATCGCGTCGACCGCGGCGCCGTCGGCCGACTCCTTCTGGCCGCGGCCCGTCCAGCGCGACGCGGCGATCGCGGCGTACTCGGTGGTGCGCACCAGCTCCAGTGCGAGGTTACGGTCGGGCTTCGGGGCCGAGGGGGAATCGCTCATCGGCCGGACACTAAGCCAGGGCCGCGGTCCGGGCCGGCTAGGCTGGCCGTGCTCGCACCGATCCGCCAGTCGCCGTGGCCTCGACCGACATGCACGCAAAGCCCCTTGGAGGGGTCGAGCCCGTTCCCCGGGAGCGGTACGCGGCGGCGCTCGCGGAGGCGCGCGAGCGGACGCTGGCGCTGATCGCGCCCGTGGCGCCGGACGACCTCGACAGGGTGCACTCCCCCCTGATGTCGCCGCTGGCCTGGGACCTGGGCCACATCGCGGCGTTCGAGGACCTCTGGCTGTGCGTCCGCGCCGGCGGCCTGGAACCGCTGCGGCCCGAGCTGATGAACGTCTACGACGCCACCGAGACGCCGCGCGCGCGGCGCGGCGACATCCCCTACCTGCGCCGCGACGACGCGCTCGACTACATGGCGCGCGTGCGCGAGCGGGCGCTGGACGTGCTCGCGAGCGCCGACCTCTCCCCCAACTCGGACCGCCTCAACGCGAGCGGGTTCGTCTGGGACCTGCTGGTCCAGCACGAGCACCAGCACAACGAGACGATGCTGCAGACGCTGGCGCTCGCCGAGCCGGGCGTCTTCGATCCGGCGGCCGTGGCGGGGAATCGGCTCGCAGCGACGACCGGGGGCGACGATGGGCCGATTCCGGCGACATTTCCGCCGCGATCGGCCCGCGATGCCGTGGACGGACGACGAGCCGACGCCGACGGACCGGCGATCTTCGCTGCCTGCGCGACCGAGATCGGCCACGACGGCGGCGGGTTCGCCTACGACAACGAGCGACCTCGTCACCGCGTCGAGCTGGGCCCTTACGCGATCGACCGCGCGCCGGTCAGCAACGGCGAGTACGCCCAGTTCGTCGCCGACGGCGGCTACCGGCGGCGCGAGCTCTGGAGCGCCGAGGGCTGGGCGTGGCGCGAGGGCGAGCGCGCCGAGCGACCGCTGTACTGGACCGAGGAGGGCGGCGAGCGGCGCTTCGACCGCGTCGAGCCGCTGAGGCCCGACCTGCCGGCAATGCACGTCTCCTGCTTCGAGGCCGAGGCCTACTCGCGCTGGGCGGGCGGGCGGCTGCCGACCGAGGCGGAGTGGGAGCACGCGGCGGTCGCGCTCGACGGCCGGCGCCGCGGCAACCTCGACCAGCTCGACTTCGCGCCGGGCCCGGGCGGCCCGTTCGTCGGCGACTGCTGGGAGTGGACCGCGAGCGAGCTGCGCGGCTATCCCGGCTTCCGCGCCTTTCCGTATCCCGAGTACTCCGAGGCCTTCTTCGACGCCGGCTACCGGGTCCTCCGCGGCGCCTCGTGGGCGACCCGGCTGAGCGTGGCGCGCGCGACCTTCCGGAACTGGGACCATCCGCAGCGCCGGCAGATCTTCGCCGGCTTCCGTTGCGCCTACGAGGTCGCGACCGGCGACGGGCAGGAAACGACCAGGGAGGGAGTCCGATGACCGCAGGCCCGCTGACCGCGGCGATCACGATCGAGCGCTGCGAGCCCGACGACGCGCCACAGTCGCTCGCCGCGGAGGTGCGCGAGGGGCTGAGCCGTCCGCTGAAGGAGCTGCCGCCGAAGTACTTCTACGACGAGCGCGGATCGCGGCTCTTCGAGCTGATCACCGAGCTGCCGGAGTACTACCCGACGCGCTGCGAGCGGGAGCTGCTGGGGCGTCATGCGGCCGAGATCGTCGCCGGCAGCGGCGAGCTGGTCGAGCTGGGCTCGGGGACCGCGTCGAAGACGCGCACGCTGCTCGACGCGATGACGGCAGCCGGGACCCTGCGCCGCTACGTGCCCTTCGACGTCGACCCCACCGTCGTCGAGGCCTGTGCCGCCGATCTGACCGTGTCGTACCCCGGTCTCGCGGTCCATGGCGTGGTCGGCGACTTCAGCCGCGACCTCGACCGCATCCCGGTCGGCCGCGACCGGCTGTTCGCCTTCTTGGGGGGCACGATCGGCAACCTCTACCCGTCCGAGCGAAGGCGGTTCCTCGAGCGCGTGGCCGGCCTGATGGCGAGCGGCGATCGGCTGGTGATCGGCGTCGACCTGGTCAAGGACCGGGCCGTGCTCGAGGCTGCCTACAACGACAGCGCCGGGGTGACCGCAGAGTTCAACCGCAACGTGCTGCGCGTGCTCAACGCCAGCCTGGGCGCCGACTTCGAGCCCTCGGCGTTCGAGCATGTCGCCTTCTTCGACGAGGCCAACTCGTGGATCGAGCTGCGGCTGCGGGCCCGAGGGGCCCAGACCGTGCGCGTCGAGGGCGCCGCGCTCGAGCTGAGCTTCGAGGACGGCGAGGAGCTGCGGACGGAGATCAGCACGAAGTTCACCGCCCAGAGCGTCGAGGCTGAGCTGAGCGATGCCGGGATGCGGTTGGAGGCCTTCCACACCGACGGCGTGTTCGGGCTCGCGGTGGCGTCGCCGGCCTGAGCGGCGTCCGACGACTGCTGGCTGATTAGCCAGTCAATAGGGTTGCCGCCCATGGACATCAACGGAGTCGCTGCATTCGTGTCAGGCGGAGCCTCGGGGCTCGGCGAGGCCACCACCCGCGCGTTGGTCGGGCGCGGCGCGCGCGTCGCGATCGCCGACGTCAACGACGACAAGGCGAACGCGCTCGCGGCTGAGCTTGGCGACGCGGCGATCGCCGTCCACTGCGACGTCACCTCCGAGCAGGAGACCCAGACTGCCGTCGAGGCCGCCGTCGAGGCCTTCGGCGAGCTGCGCCTGGCGGTCGGCTGCGCCGGCGTCGGCTGGGCCGAGAAGACCGTGTCGAAGCGCGGCGCCCACCAGCTGCTGCCGTTCGAGACCGTGATCCGCGTCAACCTGATCGGGATGTTCAACGTCCTGCGCCTGACGGCGGCGGCGATGAACGAGAACGAGCCCGGCGCCGACGGCGAGCGCGGCGCGATCGTGATGACCGCCTCGGTCGCCGCCTTCGACGGGCAGATCGGCCAAATCTCCTACTCGGCGTCGAAGGCCGGGATCGCCGGCATGACGCTGCCCGCCGCCCGCGACCTGTCGAGCCGCGGCATTCGCGTCTGCACGATCGCCCCGGGCCTGTTCGACACGCCGCTGCTCGCGGCGCTGCCCGAGGAGGCACGCCTGGCGCTGGGCGCCGGCGTCCCGTTCCCGCAGCGCCTCGGCCAACCGGCCGAGTACGCCCAGCTGGCCCTCTCGATCGCCGAGAACCCGATGCTCAACGGCGAGACGATCCGCCTCGACGGCGCGCTGCGCATGCCGCCCAAGTGAGCGGCCGTCGGCCGCCGCGTAGGATTTCCGCCCCCACTTCGAGCCTTTTCCAGAACCACACAAGGGAGACGCCCCGCAATGCCTGACGCAGTCATCGTCGACGCAGTCCGCACCCCGATCGGACGTGCCTTCAAGGGGTCGCTGGCCCCGCTCCGGCCCGACGACACCGGCGCGTTCATCGTCGACCAGCTCCTCGAGCGCAACCCCGACGTCGACCCCGCCTCGGTCGAGGAGGTCGTCGCCGGCTGTGGCCTGCCGCAGGGCAGGCAGGCGTTCAACGTCGGCCGGCTGATCGCCCTGCTGTCCGAGAAGCTGCCGCAGGAGGTCAACGGGTCGACGGTGTCGCGCTACTGCGCCTCGGGCCTCGACGCGATCCGGATCGCCGCCAACAACGTCAAGGCCGGCCAGGGCGACGTCTACATCGCCGCCGGCGTCGAGTTCGTCTCCCAGTACAACGAGCGCCAGGAGGCCGCCGGGCTCGCGGACCAGAACGAGAAGCTGCAGGGCAAGGAGCCCGGCCAGCCCGACGTCTACATCCAGATGGGCGAGACGGCCGTCAACGTCGCCAAGAAGTACGGCGTCAGCCGCGAGGCGATGGACGAGTACGCCCAGCGCTCGCAGGAGCTGGCCGTCGGGTCGCAGGAGAACGGCTTCTTCGACCGCGAGATCGTCCCGGTGACGCTGCCGGACGGGACCGTCGTCTCAAAGGACGACGGTCCGCGTGCCTCGTCGTCGCTCGAGAAGCTCGCCTCGCTGCCCGAGGCGTTCCCGGGTGGCGGCGGCGTGACCGCCGGCAACTCGTGCCCGCTCAACGACGGCGCAGCCGCGGCGCTGATCATGTCGGACGAGAAGGCGAACGCGCTCGGCCTGAAGCCGCGTGCGCGGATCGTCACCGCGGCGACCTGGGCCAACGAGCCGGAGTACATGGGCGTCGCGCCGATCGGCGCGATCAAGAAGGCGCTCGAGCGCGCCGGCATGACGATCGAGGACGTCGACACCGTCGAGCTCAACGAGGCGTTCGCCGCCCAGGTGATCCCGATCATGGACGAGTGCGGCATCCCGCTCGAGAAGATGAACCCGCACGGCGGCGCGATCGCCCTCGGCCACCCCTTCGGCCAGACCGGCGTGCGGATCATGACCACGCTGCTCAACGGCCTCGAGTCCGACGACAAGGCCATCGGCCTCGAGACGATGTGCGTCGCCGGCGGCCAGGGCGAGGCGATGATCGTCGAGAGGCTCTGATCTAGGGGCTGCTGATCGCCGGCTCGCGCACGAAGCCGGCGATCAGCTCGGACACCCGGGCCGGGTTGTCCTCCATCGAGAACGTGTAGGCGTCGTCGACCAGCTCGACGCGGCTGTCGGGCAGGTCGGCGGCGAGCCTGTGGGCGTCGGCGACCGGGAAGACGCGATCGTCGGCCGACCAGGCGATCAGCGCCGGCTTGTCGAACTGCGGCAGCCGGTCGGCGGCGGCGTTGGTCTGGGTGACGTCGGCGCCCTTGATGAAGGCGCGGACGTCGGCGCGGACGGCGGCGTCGGAGATCACCGGCAGCATGTAGGAGTCCTCGGCGGCGCGGTCGATCGGCCGCTTGGTCAGCCAGCCGAAGGCGAGCGGCGAGCGGCGCGGGAGGTGGAGCCGCATCGGCTGCAGCATCGCCCACATCAGGCCGGGGATCGCGGCCGCGGGCTTGAAGTAGGAGAAGAGCTTCGGGGGGAAGTTGTCGCGGTAGTCGCAGGAGGTGAGCACCAGACGGCCGATCCGCTCGGGCCGTGTGGTGACGACGATCTGCGAGAGGGCGCCGCCGCTGTCGTTGCCGATCAGCGTGACGTCGTCGAGGTCGAGCGCCTCGATCGCGTCGGCGATCGAGGCCGCGACGTCCGGGACCGTGTTCGGCGTGCCGGGAGCGAGCGGCAGCGTGTGCGACCCGAGCGGCAGGTCGAGCACGACGCAGCGGAACTCCGGCGCCAGGCGCTCGACGACCTTGCGCCAGAGGTTGGCGTTGACGAGGATGCCGTGGACGAAGACGAGCGTCGGGCCGTCGCCGACGTCGTGGTAGCGCATGTGCCTGCTGCCGGGCAGGTCGATCGTCCTCGGCTCACCGAGGGCGGGCGCTCGCCAGCTTGCTCGATCGGTCGCGCTCATGGTCCTGCTCCCTTCGCCGCTGTTCTCCGTTCGGTTGGAAACATACAGGCTGTATGTATGTCATGCAAACGCGGTAGGGTCGGAGCCACCGTGCCGACGAAGACGACCAAGGCCGAGCAGGGCGAGACGAGCCGCGCCACCCTCGTGCGCGCCGCTCGCGAGCTGTTCACCGAGCGCGGGTACGGCGGCGTCGGCACCGAGGAGATCGTCCGGCGGGCGAAGCTCACTCGCGGCGCCCTGTACCACCACTTCGCCGACAAGAAGGACCTCTTCCGCGCGGTCCACGAGCAGATCGAGGGCGAGGTGATGGAGGCGATCGCCGCGCAGATGGCCGATGCGGAGGCCGATCCCTACGCCCTGCTGGTAATCGGCACGCGCGCCTACCTCGACGTCTGCACCGACCCGGCGATCACGCGCGTGACGCTCGTCGACGCCCCGTCGGTGCTCGGCTGGGAGGAGTGGCGCGAGATCGACATGCGCCATGGCCTGGGGATCGTGATCGCGGGGCTGCAGGGCGGGATGGACGCCGGCGTGCTGCGCCGCCAGCCCGTCCGTCCGCTCGCCCACTTGATGCTCGGCGCGATGGGCGAGGCCGGGATGATGATCGCCAACGCGCCCGACCCCAAGACGGCGCGCGCGGAGATCGAGCCCGCGCTGCTCGGAATGCTCGACGGGTTGCGGACGACGCGCTAGCCCGCGGCTAGGTCGTCAGGACGATCTTGCCGAGCTTGCCGCCGGCGGTGAAGCGCTCGTAGGCGGCCGCGGCCTCGGCGAGCGGGAAGCTCGCGGCGACCGGGACGGCCAGCGCGCCGGACTCGAACAGCGGCAGCACCTCGGCCTCGACACGGCGCATCGCGATCGCCTTCTGCTCGAGCGGGCGCACGCGCAAGGTGGAGCCGCCGATCGTCGCGCGCTTGCCCATCACGGCGAGCAGGTTGACCTCGGCCTTGAAGCCGGCGCCGACGCCGATCACGACGATCCGGCCGCCGGTCGCGAGCGCCGCGAGGTTCGCTGCCATGTTCGGGGCGCCGATCAGCTCGAGCACGACGTCGAAGGGGCCGTGCTCGTCGAAGCCCTCGGGGTCGATCGGGTTGGCGCCGAGCTTGGCGACCTCCGGGCGCAGCGCCTCGTTGCGGACGGTGGCCGTCACCTGGGCGCCCGCGGTGCGGCCGAGCTGGACGGCCGCCGTGCCGACGCCTCCGGCGCCGCCGTGGACGAGCAACCGCTCGCCTGAGCGCAGGCCGGCCTGGCTGAAGATCGCGTCGTGGGCGGTGACGAAGACCTCGGCCAGCCCGCCGGCCTGGGACCAGTCGACCGCGTCGGGCACGGGCATCGCGGCACGCTCGTGCAGGACGGCGAGCTCCGCCTGTCCGCCACCGCCGACGACTGCCATCACGCGGTCCCCCTCGGCGAAGCGCTCCGCTCCCGGCCCCCGCTCGACCACCTCTCCGGCGAGCTCGAGGCCCGGAATGTCCGCCGGCGCGCCGGGGGGCGCCGGATAGGCGCCCTTGCGCTGGAGGATGTCGGCGCCGTTGATCCCGGCCGCCCGCACGGCGACGAGAATCTCTCCCGGGCCGGGGGCTGGGTCCGGGCGCTCGGCGACCACGAGGTCTCCGGCGGCGATCGTGACGGCTCGCATGGCGGGCAGCCTACCCGCGCCCGCGCGACGCCCGTCCCGACCGCGCGGGCCGACTGGCCAGCCTGGCGGCTCTATATAACTCCGCCGATGTCAAGGGCGAGCATGAGGCGCGGCGCTCGGATCCACCGCCGCCGCGAGCACCCGTTGGGAAACCAGCCGGAGGGCGGCTCGCCGCGCTTCGCGGCACGGATCGACCAGCTCGCGACGACCAACCCGACCGCGTCGTACACCCAGGACGAGATGCTCGACCTGCTCGGCCTGCGCGGCAACGAGTTCGCCGAGCGCATCTTCAGCGTCTGCGGCGTCCAGCGGCGCCAGTTCGCGATCACGCCGCAGCTGCTGGCCAGCAGGCTCCAGGCGCGCGTGGAGTACTCGGAGGACCACCTGCTGAAGATGGCGCTCGAGGCGATCGGCAAGCTCGACTGCGACCCGGGCGACGTCGCCACGGTGATCACCGCCAACTACTACTCGCTCGGCGGCCCGACGCTCGCCCATCGCCTGGTCGACGAGCTCGGGCTCGATCCCGCGACCGACAAGTACCACGTGCTCGGCGTCGGCTGCGCGAGCGCGGTGCCGCTGTTCAAGCTGGCGTCGCAGGCACTGCTCGAGAAGCCCGAGTCGCGGGCGCTGGTCGTCGGCGCCGAGAGCATCACCGGCTTCCTGACCGCGATCGGGCCCGACGACGAGCGGACGAAGATCGTCGGCTCGTCGCTGTTCGGCGACGGCTGCGCCGCCGCGGTCCTGACCCGCGACGCCGCCTCCTCGGGCCCCGCGCTGCTCGCCGCCAAGGTCCACCAGGTCGAGGACACGCTCGGCTCGGTGCGCTTCCGCGTCAGCGCCGACGACAGCTTCATGCACATGGGTCGCGAGCTGCCGGAGATCGCCCGCGACGGGGTCGCCAAGCTCGTCGACGACTTTCTCGCCGAGCGCGGCCTGACACGCGACCGGATCGAGCACTGGATGATCCATCCCGGCGGGCGCGGGATCATCGAAGGCGTCGAAGAGGGCCTCGGCCTCGCGCGCGAGGACGTCCAGGTCAGCTACGACACGCTCGCCGAGCACGGCAACATGGGCACGCCCTCCAGCTTCTACGTGCTCAAGGGCGTTGCCGAGCGCAACGAGCCCAACCCGGGTGAGCTGGGGCTGATGCTGACGATCGGCCCCGGCGTCACCGTCGGGTTGATGCTCTTGCGCTGGTGAGCGGGCGGCCGCCCTAGCTCAGCGCCGGCAGGCCGACCATCGCACGGAAGGACGTCGCGTCGTTGAGATGCGGCATCGGGCCGTCCGGGACGGGAACCTCGAGGAACTCGCAGAGCGGCTCCCAGCCCTGCTGGATCTCGTAGACGAGCAGCCTGTCGGCGGGGACCTTGCTCTTGACGTCCTCGTTGTGGCGCCGGTAGACGTCGAGGGCGAACTGCTTGTCGTCGAAGCGGCCCTCGAAGGTGCCGTTCCAGATCAGCCCGTTGATCATCTTCATCGCCTCGGGCGACACGTCGACGCTGCCGCCCTCGAGCTCGCCCTTCGCCGCCGCCTGAGCCGACGCGTGGATGCTCTTGCGACAGCTCGCGTACCAGGACTCGGGGTCGCGGACGCTGAGCAGCACCTTGGCGTCGGGGAAGGTCTCCCAGATCTGCTCCCAGAACGTGCAGGCGGGCCAGTCGACGGTCGACTCCCAGCCATCGAAGACCGCCTCCCAATCGACGGGCTCACCGTCGACCGCGGCCTGCCACTGCGGCAGCAGCTCGGGTTGGCGCGCGACGTCGATCATGTGGAAGGAGGGGCCGAAGCCCAACTGCTCCAGTGCCCCCTTCAGCGACATCGTCCCCGTCCGGCCGAAGCCGGCTCCGATCACCTTCATGCGGCGTCCTCCTCGTCGAGAGTTGGCGGCGAACGCTATCCGTCCACCCCGACCGGGACCATCCCCGCGATGTCGGAGCCGCGAAAGCCCGAGGGGCGGGATGCCGCCGCGCGTGCCAGGCACGCGCTCGAGCAGCGTGCGGCGAGCGTGGGAGCCCAGGTCGCCCGCTCGCTCGAGGCGCGTTGGCAGCGGATCCCCGCCACCCGCCGGGCGAAGCTGGAGGGGCTCGCCGCCAACGTCAGGGAGCGTACGCTCGAGAAGCGGGCCGAGCCCGCGCGCGACGTCAGCGAGATCGAGGTCCGCGATCTGCGAGCGGAGCTCGCGCGGGAGCTGGACCGGATCGCCGGCGCGGACATCGCGGCGTCGCGCGGAACGGGCGGGCTCGCCGGCGAGCAGCCGTCGGGCGACGGTCGCTGGCGTCCGCCGGCTGTGTGACGGCCGACACGGAAGAGCGCTGGGATGCTGCGACACTCGTGACTATGGTCACACGGCACGTCTTGGCCGATGGGACGATGGTCGCGATCCGCCCGATCGCGCCGGAGGACAAGCAGGAGCTGCAGGATGGCCTCCATCGCCTCTCGGACGAGACCGTCCAGCGGAGGTTCCTCGCACCCAAGGCCCGCTTCACCAAGGCCGAGCTGCGCTACCTGACCGAGGTCGACGGCCACGACCACGTGGCGCTCGTCGCCGAGTCCGAGCGCTGGCCCGGGATGATCGTCGCAGTCGCCCGTTACGTACGGCTCGACGACGACCCCGACACCGCCGAGGCGGCGATCGTCGTCGCCGACGCCCTGCAGGGGCTCGGGCTCGGACGGCTGCTCGCCGAGCGGCTGGCCGCCGCCGCGACGGTCCACGGCGTACGCCGCTTCACCGCTGAGATGTACGGAGACAACCGTCCCGCCCAGCGGCTGATGGAAGTGCTGACGACGCGGCTCGGCGAGACCGACCCGGACGTCGCGGCCGCTGCTCGGCCGGCCGCCTGAAAGAACCGTTGCATTCGCGTCGGCTGGGCGCGAAGCTGCCAGACTCGGCCGGGTGCCCCGCCGCGCCCTGGCTCTCGCGGCGCTGACCCTCGCGGTCGGCCTGCTGTCCGTCGCGCCGGTCTCCGCCGGCGCCCAGGTCCCTGCCCAGCCGCCGCCGGACGGGACGATCCAGCCCGCGCCCACCTCGGTCCCCGCCTTCGACGGCGACGCGATGTGGATCTGGCTGATGACGCGCACGGAGGGCGGCAGCGCGGCGCGGATCGCGGCGCGCGCCAAGCGCAGCGGCATCGAGCTCGTGATCCTCAAGGCCGGCAACGAGCGGACCCAGTGGACCCAGCTCAACCCGTGGCTGATCGAGACGCTGCACGACGCCGGAATCAGGGTCTGCGGCTATCACTTCGTCTACGGCCGCCATCCGATCGCCGAGGCGCGGCTCAGCGCGCGGATCGCGAGGACCGGCGCGGACTGCCTGGTGATCGACGCCGAGAGCGACTACAAGGGCCGCTACCTCGAGGCCGAGCGCTACATGGGGACGCTGCGCCGGCTGGTCGGGCCGGACTACCCGATCGGGCTGACCAGCTTCCCCTACGTCCACTACCACTCGACCTTCCCCTACTCGGTCTTCCTCGCGCCGGGCGCGGCCGACTTCAACGTGCCGCAGATGTACTGGCGCGCGATCGGCACGTCGGTCGACTCGATCTTCCGCACGACCTACATGCACAACCGCATCTACGGCAAGCCGATCTATCCGCTCGGCCAGGTCTGGATGCAGCCGCCGCCGCGCGAGATCCGCCGCTTCCGCGCCTTGGCCGCCGCCTACGGCGCGACCGGCGTCAGCTGGTGGTCGTGGCAGGAGGGGACCGCGCGCGACTTCGCCGCCGTCGGGGCGCCGCTGACGCGGCTGCTCGCGCGACCGCGCGACCCGGGCTACCCGCTGGTGACGACGCTCTCGCGCGGCGACATCGTCGTCCAGGCCCAGCGGCTGCTGCTCGCGGCAGGTGCCCGGCTGAGGGTCACGGGCTGGATGGACGCCGCGACCCGCCGCGCGATCGCCGCGTTCAAGCAGCGGCGCGGGATCGGCTTCGGCAGCACGGTCACCGCGGCGACTTGGCGCGCCCTGCTCGAGCTCGATCCCGCTCCGGTGACCTGGCGGGCGCGGTCCTACGCCGTCGTGCGTCCGCCGGCAGCGGCAGCACGTTGACGTCGCCGGCACGCGACTCGACGTCGAGGGTGCGAGGCCCCGCGGGTCGCTGGCGGATCTGGACGCGCTCCTCGCCCGCCCTGGTGCGGGCGTCGACCGCATAGCCGACGTCGGGGACGACGACCGTGACGGCGCCGGCCCGCGACTCGGCGTCGACGCTCGACGGAGCTGTCAGCAGCTCGACGTCGACCGAGCCGGCGGCGGTGCTCGCAAGCACGCGGCGGCCCGACGAGCGCGCGACCTCGATGCCACCTGCGCGTGACTCGAGCTCGAGGTCGTCCGCCCGCACGCCGGTCGCGCTGACAGAGCCGGCGTGCGAGCCGAGCTCGACGCTGTCCCCGCGGACGTCGAGAGCGCGCACCGAGCCGGCGCTCGAGCGCAGCACCAGATCGCCGCGCAAACCGCGCGCGGTCGCCTCGCCGGCCGACGTGCGGACCGCCACCGTCACCCCGCGTGGCACCTCGATGCGGTAGTGCTCCTCGCACGTCCCGATCGTCAGGAAGTCGCAGCTGCCGCGCAGCCGCAGCTCGCCTGCACGCAGCTCGTCCTCGCGCTCGTGACCGCTGAGGAAGCCGTGACGCGAGTCGATCGCGACCTCGACGCGGCGGCCGCGCGCCGGCACCAGGTCGACGTCGCCGTGCGCGTGGCGCAGGTCGATCGCGGTGACGCCCGAGTAGGCGCGGACGACGTGCTCCTCCTCGATCGACAGGCGGTCGAGCGCCTGGGCCGAGCCCCAGAGCACCATCAGGATCGTCAGCAGGCTGCCGAGCCCGAACAGCAGGCGGCGAACGGGGCGTGAGCTGCGGTACGGGGTGGGAGCGGGCACGTCAGACTCCGAGGTAGGTGAGCACCGCGAGCACGCGGCGGTTGTGGGCGTCGGTGGCCGGCAGGCCGAGCTTCTGGAAGATGCTGCGGACGTGCTTCTCGATCGCCCCGTCGGTGACGACCAGCCGCTCCGCGATGCCGGCGTTGGTGTGGCCCTCGGCCATCAGCGCGAGGACCTCGCGCTCGCGCGGGGTGAGCTCGTCGAGCAGGTCCTCGCGCTGGCGGCGCGAGAGCAGCTGCTCGATGACCTCGGGGTCGATGGCGGTGCCGCCGGCGGCGACGCGGCGCGCGGCCGCGAGGAACTCCGACACGTCGGCGACGCGGTCCTTGAGCAGGTAGCCGACGCCCTGGCTGCCGCCGGAGAGCAGCTCGGTGGCGTAGCGCTCCTCGACGTACTGGGACAGGATCAGGATCGCCACTTCGGGGTGCGTGCGGCGGATCGCGATCGCCGCGCGCAGGCCCTCGTCGCGTTGCGACGGCGGCATCCGGACGTCGATCACTGCGAGCTTAGGCCGGTGCTCGGAGACGGCCCGCATCAGCGCCGGTGCGTCACCGACCGCAGCGACGACCTCGTACTTGGCCTCGGTCAGCAGGCCGACGAGCCCCTCGCGCAGCAGCGCCAGGTCCTCCGCGATCACAACTCGCACGGGATCACCGCCTTCAGCGTCGTCGGTCCCCCAGCGGGGCTGTCGATGTCGAGGCGTCCGTCGAGCGCGTCCACGCGCTGGCCGATCCCGTCGAGGCCGGACCCGGGCGCGCGCCTCGCGCCACCGCGACCGTCGTCGAGCACCTCGACGGCCAGCGCGCCGTCGCGGTGGCCGATCCTGACCTCGGCCCCGGTCGCGCCGGCGTGCTTGGCGACGTTGGTCAGCGCCTCGGCGACGACGTAGTAGGCGGCGGTCTCGGCGGCCGCCGGCGGACGGCCGTCGAGGTCGACGGCCACCGAGACCGGCACCGGCGAGCGGCCGGCGAGCGCGGACACGGCTGCGTCGAGGCCCCGGTCGGTGAGGATCGAGGGGTGGATGCCGCGCACCAGGTCGCGCAGCTCGACCATCGCGCGCTTGGCCTCCTCGTGCGCCTGGGCGATCAGCGGCTCGGCGGCCGCCGGGTCGTCGCTCATCTTCTCGCGCGCCCGGCCGAGGTCGAGCGCGATCGCGACGAGCCGGTGCTGGGCACCGTCGTGGAGATCGCGCTCGATCCGGCGCAGCGTCGTGTCGGTCGCTCCGACGGCGCTCGCGCGGCTGTGCTCGAGCCGGGCGACCTGCTCCTCGACGTCGGGGCCGAGCAGCGCACGGGCGAGCGCGGCGATGCCGGTCGCCAGCGATCTGGCGGCGGTGACGGCGATTGCGGCGACGGCAAGGCCGCCGAGGGCGAGCGCGAGCGAAAGCGGCAGCGAGACGTCCCCGATCGTAGTGCCGGCCGGGAAGGTGGACGCCGTGACCGGCAGCGTGATCAAGACCAGCGCCGTCGACCAGAGCGCGATCAGGACCAGGCCGGCGACCGCCCCGGCGGTCGCCAGCACGCCGATCCAGCCAAGGTCCTTCCAGGTCGCTCGGTCGCGCAGGCGGGCCCAGACCCTGCGGAAGGCGCCCTCGCGCGGCAGGTCGGCATAGGGCGGGGCGATCGGCGCGCCGAGCACCAGCGCCGCGCGCTCGCGCTCCCAGCCGGCGACGCGGCGCCAGACCAGCATCACGACGACGAGCATCGGGATCCCGACCAGCACGAAGCTGAGCCCCACTCCCACCGCGGTCGCCAGCATCAGCCAGAAGGCCCAGAACAGGCCGAGCGGCAGGCAGAGGGCGACGTAGACCAGCTCACGCCAGGAGCGGGCGAGCGTGGCGGCGTCGATGCGACCGGCGAGCATGGTCACACCGTATGAGAGGCGGTCGCGGCCGCCCAGCCGGCTCGCCGCCGAACCGGCGTGGGGATATCCCTACGCGCCGGGACGCTTGAACTGGGTGCCGACGAAGGCATCCCACATGCGGTCGGTGAACAGCGCCCGCTGGCCGAGCACGACGTGCGCGGAGGGCGTGACCTTGTAGCGGATCTTCGGCCGCTTGCTGACGATCGCCTTCTCGATCGCCTTGGCGACGGTCTCCGGACCGCCGCCGAGCTTCGCCGCCGGCCCCTCGTAGGCGCCGACGGTCGTCTTGCCGACCTGGCGGTTGAACGCCGCGTAGGGACCGTCGCCGTCGGTGCCGCCGGCGAGCGCGGCCGTCGCGGCGTTGGCGAACTCGGTCTTGATCAGGCCCGGCTCGACGATCGCGACGTCGACCTCGAAGCCCTTGACCTCGAAGCGCAGCGCGTCGCTGAACGCCTCGACCGCATGCTTGGTGGCGTGGTAGGCGCCGCCGCCCGGGAACACCAGCTTGCCGCCGATCGAGCTGAGGTTGACGATCCGGCCGAAGCGCTGGCGGCGCATTCCCGGCAGCACCAGCTGGCACATCCGCACGAGCCCGAAGACGTTGGTCTCGAACTGCTTGCGGACGGCGTCGAGGTCGAGCGACTCGACCGCGCCGGACTGGCTGTAGCCGGCATTGTTGACCAGCACGCCGACGGCGCCCTCGGTCTCCTCGACCGCGTCGACCGCGGCCCGCATCGACTCCTCGTCGGTGACGTCGAGTGCGAGCGTCCGGCAGCCCTTCGCCTCGAGGTCGGCGATCGTCTCGGGACGTCGCGCCGTCGCATAGACGGTGTGACCCTTGGCGGCGAGCCGCTCGGCGGTCGCCCGTCCGATTCCCGTCGAGCACCCTGTGATCAGCACTGCCTTCGACACGTCGGCCATCGTTCTCTCCCGTCGCGAGTCCCCTGGTACGGGCGGACGATACCGTTGGCCCCGATGCGCGCGGTCACCTTCCAAGCGCCCGGCGAGGTTCGCGTCGACGAGAAGCCGGCGCCCGAGCTCGGCTCGTCCGACGAGGCGATCGTTCGCGTCGAGGCGACCGGGGTCTGCGGCTCCGACCTCCACATCTACCACGGCCGCGTCGGCGTCGAGCCGGGGTTCACGATCGGGCACGAGTTCGTCGGCGAGCTGGTCGCGGCCGGCGGCGGGGTCACCGAGCTGGCCGTCGGCGACCGCGTGCTGGGCTGCTACTGCTCTGCCTGCGGCCGCTGCTTCTTCTGCCGCCGCGGCGACTTCCACAAGTGCGACTCCGGGCGCGTCTTCGGCCACGGCAAGGTGCTCGGCTCGCTGCAAGGCGCCCAGGCCGACGAGGTGTTGGTGCCCAACGCGAACCTGACGCTGCGCAAGGTGCCCGAGGGGATGTCGAGCGACGCCGCCCTGTTCGCGGGCGACGTGATGGGGACCGGGTTCCATGCGGTCGAGTCGTCGGGGATGGCGCCGGGCGACACCGCCGTCGTGCTCGGCCTGGGGCCGGTCGGGCTGTGCGCCGTCCAGGTGGCGCATGCCTGCGGCGCGGCGCGCGTGATCGCGATCGACACGGTCGCCGAGCGGCTCGAGATGGCGCGCCAGTTCGGCGGCGAGCCCGTCCACCTCACCGAGGAGGACCCGCGCGCCGCCGTCAAGGCCGCCACCGAGGGCCGCGGCGCCGACGTCGTGATCGACGCAGTCGGCCATCCCGACGCCTTCGACATGGCCTGCCGGCTCGCGCGCAAGGCCGGCAGCGTCTCGGCGACCGGGGTCTACGCCGAGCGAATGGAGGTTCACATGGGCGTCGTCTGGATCAAGGCGCTCGAGGTCCACACCGGCCACGCCAACGTGATCGCCAACGTCGACCGCGTGCTGGCGATGATGGGGGCCGGGGTGCTCGACCCGACGCCGCTGGTCACCCACCACATGTCGCTCGACGAGGCGCCCGACGCCTACGCCGCCTACGACCGCCGCGAGGCGCTGAAGATCGTGATGACGCCGTGAGGAGGCGAGACCGATGACCGCGACGCTGCCCGATGCCCTCTCCCAGCCCGCACGCGAGTTCGCCGCCGGCCCGCACCGCCTGCTGATCGGTGGCGAGCGCGTCGAGGCGGCTGACGGCACGACCTTCCAGACCTTCGACCCGTCGACCGGACGGCCGATCGCCGACGTCGCGCAAGCCGGCCCCGAGGACGTCGACCGCGCCGTGCGGGCGGCGCGGAGCGCGCTCGAGGGCAAGTGGGGATCGCTGACGGCCGCGAAGCGCAGCGCGCTGATCTACAAGCTCGCCGAGCTGGTCGAGACCAACGCCGACGAGCTCGCCCAGCTCGAGTCGCTCGACGGCGGCAAGCCGGTCATGCTCGCGAAGATCGTCGACGTCGCCAAGACCGTCGAGCACCTGCGCTACTTCGCCGGCTGGCCGACGAAGATCGCCGGCGAGGTGATCCCGGTCTCCCAGCCGGGCGTCCACGTCTACACGCGCCGCGAGCCTGTCGGGGTCTGCGGCCAGATCATCCCGTGGAACTTCCCGCTGCTGATGGCCTCGTGGAAGATCGGGCCGGCGCTCGCCGCCGGCTGCACGACCGTGCTCAAGCCGGCCGAGCAGACGCCGCTGACCGCGCTGCGGCTCGGCGAGCTGGCGCTCGAGGCGGGCCTTCCCGAGGGCGTGCTGAACGTCGTCACCGGCGACGGGGCGACCGGCGCGGCGATCGTCGACCACCCTGGGATCGACAAGCTCGCGTTCACCGGCTCGACGGCGGTCGGGCGCGAGATCGGGGCCAAGGCAGGCCGCGCGCTGAAGCGGGTCACGCTCGAGCTCGGCGGCAAGTCCGCCAACGTGATCCTGCCCGACGCCGACCTCGACGCCGCGGTCAAGGGCAGCTACCAGGCGATCTACTACAACACCGGACAGGCCTGCAACGCCGGCTCGCGGCTCTTCGTCCAGAAGGACCAGTTCGACGAGGTCGTGGCCAAGCTGGCGGACTCCGCCGGCAAGGCGCGCGTCGGAGCAGGTCTCGCCGAGGGCACCCAGCTCGGCCCGGTGATCTCCGCCGAGCAGGAGGAGCGGGTGCGCGACTACATCGACCAGGGGCGTCGCGACGGCGCCGAGCTGATCGCCGGTGGCGGCACGCCCGAGGGCGCCGGCGACGGCTACTTCGTCGAGCCGACGCTGTTCACCGCGACCTCCGACGACATCTCGATCGCCCGCGAGGAGATCTTTGGTCCGGTGCTTGTCGCCCTCCCCTACGAGAGCCTCGAGGAGGTCGCCGAGCGCGCCAACGACAGCGAGTACGGCCTCGCCGCCGGCGTCTGGACGCGCGACGTCGGCAACGCGCACAAGCTTGCCGCGCTGCTTCACGCCGGCAACGTCTACGTCAACATCTGGGGGCCCAGCGACGCCGCCGCCCCCTTCGGCGGCGTCAAGGCGTCCGGCATCGGCCGCGAGCACGGCCGCGCCGGCCTCGAGAGCTACCTCGAGGACAAGACCGTCTGGGTCGGCCTCGTCACGCTCTGCATCGGTGGCGGGCAGGGCATCGCCCTGCTGCTCGGTCGCGACTGAGTCATTCGGAGCATTGAGCACACCCAGGTGTGCTCAATGC
>DATABO010000089.1:0-13844 GCA_036259535.1 Thermoleophilaceae bacterium | reverse complement strand
GCGATCGTCGAGGCCGAGGGCACCGTCGAGTGGGTCGGCGGGTCGATGGGCGCCAAGAAGGTGATGCTCTACCCGGGCTCGTTCCTGATGGGCGAGGGCGCGCGCGCCGACCACCTCAACGTCGGCGTCGCGAGCGGCAACGTCTGGAAGGACACGGGCGCCAAGGTCGTCCACCTCGCGCCGAACACGACGTCGAACATCCTCGCCAAGTCGATCTCCAAGGACGGCGGGATCATGGGCTACCGCGGCCTGGTCCGGATGGGCCACAACTCGCAGGGCTCGAAGTCCCACGTCCAGTGCGACGGCCTGATGATGGACCCGTACTCGCGCTCGGACACCTGGCCCGACATCCAGATCCAGAACCCGCACGTCACGGTCGCCCACGAGGCCGTCGTCGGCAAGATCTCCGACGAGCAGCTGTTCTACCTCCAGTCGCGCGGCCTCTCCGAGGAGGAGGCCGCCGCGATGATCGTCAACGGCTTCATCGAGCCGGTGACGAAGGAGCTGCCGATGGAGTACGCCGTCGAGCTGAATCGCCTGATCCAGCTCGAGATGGTCGGCTCGATCGGCTGACCGGTCGAACGCGCAGGGGGACGGGATGAAGCTCTACATCTGCTACGGCACCTTCCCGACGCCGCGCCTCGGCGGTCATCCGTGCGCGAACGCCTATCACGCGCTCCGCGACGCCGGCCACGACCCCGAGCTGATCAAGTCCTACGGTTGGGGCATGCTGCCCGACGCGCTCAACGCCACCGCCGGCCGCCGTGAGGTCAAGCGCCTGACCGGCAATACCTGGGTGCCTGCCCTCGTCACCGATGACGGCGAGGTCGTACAGGGCTCGCAGGAGATCGCCGACTGGGCCCGGGCGAACTCGGTGGCCAAGCCCTGAAGCCCTAGTCTGCCGGGCGATGGCGGCGATCGAGGTCGAGGACCTGGCCAAGACCTATCCCGGGGACGTGAGGGCCCTGGACGGAGTCAGCTTCTCGGTCGAGCCGGGCACGATCTTCGGCCTGCTCGGGCCGAACGGGGCGGGCAAGTCGACGACCGTGAAGATCCTCACGACGCTGTCGCGCCCCGACGCCGGACGGGCCAGCGTCGCGGGGCACGACGTCCTCGCAGACCCAGGCGCGGTCCGCCGCTCGGTCGGGGTCGTGGGCCAGAAGAACGCCGTCGACGGTGAGGCGACGGGCCGCGAGAACCTGCTGCTGCAGGGACGCCTCTATGGCCTGCGTGGCCGTGAGCTCAACAGCCGCGTCGATGACCTGCTCGAGCGCTTCCGGCTCGCCGACGCGGGCGACCGCTTCGCCAAGGGGTACTCGGGCGGCATGCAGCGACGCCTCGACGTCGCGCTCGGGCTCGTGGCGCGCCCGCAGGTGCTGTTCCTCGACGAGCCGACGACCGGGCTCGATCCGGAGGTGCGCGTCGCGATGTGGGAGGAGATCGAGCAGCTCGCGCGCGAGGAGGGGCTGACGATCCTGCTGACGACGCACTACCTCGAGGAGGCCGACCAGCTCGCCTCCCAGCTCGCGATCGTCGACCGCGGCAAGATCGTCGCCGAGGGCTCGCCCGAGCAGCTCAAGGCGGAGCTGCGCGGCGATGCGATCGCCGTTGAGCTGGACATCGACGGCGCCGGCGGCGGCGAGGCGGTCCACGACGCGCTCGCGCGGATCGACGGCGTCCGCGACGTGGTGCTCGACGACCGCCAGCTGCGCGCCCGCGCCGATCACGGCGCGCGCGCGGTGCCGGCCGTCCTGGCCGCGCTCGACTCGGCCGGCGCGACGGTCGCGTCGGTGACCGTCGCGCGCGCGTCGCTCGACGACGTCTACCTACGTCACACCGGCCGCACGTTCGAGGAGGCCGAGGGGCCGTGAACGTCCTGCAGGAGTCGTGGTTCATGACCCAGCGTCACTTGCGCGCGCTGCTGCGCCAGCCGGCGTGGATCGTCGTGACGCTCGTGCAGCCCGTGATGTGGCTGCTGCTGTTCGGCGCGCTGTTCAAGTCGATCGTCGAGCTGCCCGGGTTCAGCAGCGACTCCTACGCCGACTTCCTGACGCCCGGCATCGTCGCGATGACCGCGCTCTTCTCGGCCGGCTGGGCGGGCATGGGGATGCTGCAGGACTACGACCGCGGCATCCTCGACCGCTTCCTCACGACGCCGTCGAGCCGCCTGGCGCTGATCGCCGGTCCGCTCGTCCAGCAGTCGCTCGTCACGATCGTCCAGTCGCTGATCATCATCGTCCTGGGGGTGCTCGTCGCAGACGCCGCGTTCGAGGGCGGCGTGCTCGGCGCGCTCGTCGTGATCGTCGCGGCGATCCTGCTCGGCATGGCCGTCGGCGCGCTCTCGAACGCGCTCGCGCTCGTCGTGCGCAAGGAGGAGACGGTGATCGCGACCGTGACCTCGTTGACGCTCCCGCTCTCCTTCCTGTCGGGCACCTTCATGGACCTCGACCTCGCGCCGGGGTGGATCGGCACGATCGCGAAGTTCAACCCACTCGAGTGGGCGGTGGTCGCCGGCCGCGAGGCGCTCACCTCGAGCGACGTCGACTGGGGCGTCGTCGGCCTCCGCCTCGGCCTCCTGCTCGTCCTGCTGATCGCCTGCTTCACGATCGCCACGCGCGCCTTTCGCGCGTATCAGCGATCGGTCTGAGGCGCGCGCCTACTCGGGCCAGGACGCGTCGCCGGTCAGGGCGCCGCGCATCACCTTCAGGCTGAGCAACGCGCACTTGCGGCGCGTGGGGGAGATCTCGATGCCGAGCAGGTCGATGACCCAGTCGGCGCCGAGGGCCGCGACGTCGTCGGCCTTCATCCCGATCAGCTCCTCGCCGGCGATCGAGGCCGATGCCTGGGAGATCGCGCAGCCCTGGCCGTGGAAGCGAAGGTCGGCGATCGTCCCGCTCTCGTCGACGATCAGGTGGACGCCGAGCTCGTCGCCGCAGAGCGGGTTGTGGTCGTGCCACTCACGGTCGTGCGGCTCGAGCTCGCCGAAGTTGCGCGGGTTCTTGTAGTGGTCGAGGATGTAGTCGCGGTAGAGGGCGTCCATCAGAGCGCGAAGACCTCGCGGGCGGTCTGGAGGGCGGCGATCAGGCGGTCGACGTCGTCGCGGGTGTTGTAGACGTGGAAGCTGGCGCGGGCGGTCGCCGGCACGCCCATCTCGCGCATCAGCGGCTGGGCGCAGTGGTGGCCCGCGCGGATGCAGACGTGCTCGCGGTCGCAGAGCTCGGCGAGGTCGTGCGGATGGATCCCCTTCAGCTCGAGCGAGACGACGCCGCCGCGCAGGTCGGGATCGATCGGGCCGAAGGCGCGCAGGCCCTCGACGTCCTCGAGTCGCTCGAGCGTGTAGGCGGTCAGCTCACGCTCGTGGGCGCGGACGGCGTCCATGCCGATCGCCGCCAGGTAGTCGATCGCGACGCCGAGCCCGACGCCCTCGGCGATCGCCGAGGTGCCCGCCTCGAACTTCCACGGCAGGTCGTTCCAGGTCGAGCTGTCGAAGCCGACGGCGGCGATCATGTCGCCGCCACCGAGGAACGGTCCCATCGCCTCGAGGATCTCGCGGCGGCCGTGGAGCACGCCGATCCCGGTCGGCCCGAGCGCCTTGTGGCCGGTCCAGGCGTAGAAGTCGGCGCCGATCTCGGCGACGTCGACGGGCATCTGGGGCACAGCCTGGGAGCCGTCGATCAGCGTCGCGGCGCCAGCCGCCTGCGCCCGGCGCACGATCTCGGCGACCGGGTTGATCGTCCCGAGAACGTTCGAGACGTGGGCGAACGAGACGAGCTTCACGCGGCCCTCGGCCAGCACCGCGTCGAGCTCGTCGAGCGACAGCCGGCCGTCGTCGGAGACGCCGAGGTAGCGCAGCCGCGCGCCGCTGCGCTGGCAGAGCAGCTGCCAGGGCACGATGTTCGAGTGGTGCTCCATGTGGGTGATCAGCACCTCGTCGCCGGGCCCGACGTTGTTCGAGCCCCAGGCGTGGGCTACGAGATTGATCGCCTCGGTCGCGTTGCGGGTGAAGATCGTGGTGTCGGTCTCGCCGCCGGCGAAGGCCGCGACGCGCGCGCGGGCGCCCTCGAAGAGGTCGGTCGCCTCCTGCGACAGCTCGTAGACGCCACGGTGGACGTTCGCGTTCGAGCGCCGGTAGTAGGAGTCGATCGCCTCGATCACGGCGGTCGGCTTCTGCGACGTCGCCGCCGAGTCGAGGTAGGCGATCGGGACCCCGTCGCGCTCGCGCGACAGGATCGGGAAGTCGGCGCGCACCTCCG
Source organism: Thermoleophilaceae bacterium (assembly GCA_036259535.1). Lineage (GTDB taxonomy): Bacteria > Actinomycetota > Thermoleophilia > Solirubrobacterales > Thermoleophilaceae > JAAYBF01. The sequence goes on along the minus strand of DATABO010000089.1, from coordinate 9,591 downwards.
CGAGCGGCTTGGTTGCGGAGGTTGGCGCGGGGGACACGGTCACGCCTCCTGCGCCGCTCCCGCCCGGTGGCCGACGAACTCCTTGACCTGGTCCTCAGCGGCAAGCAGCTTCTCGCCGATGCGGCGCCGGATCAGCGTCTCGAGGCCGGGATCGTCGAGCCGCTGGACGACCTCCTCGAAGTAGCCCTCGACGAGCGTCCGGACCGCCTCGATGCGGGATATGCCACGGGTCATCATGTAGAAGATCTGGTCCTCGTCGAGCTCGCCGACCGTGCCGCCGTGCGACGCGGAGACGTTGTCGGTCTTGACGATCAGCGACGGGATCGCGTCGCCCTTCGCCCGCTGGGAGAGCAACATCTGATGGGTCTGCAAGTAGGTGTGGGTCTCCTGCGCGCCCGCGACGATCTCGATCAATCCCTCGTAGGACGCGCGCGACTCGCCGGTCAGCGCGCCCTTCCAGACGGTGTCGCCGGTCGTGTGGCCGGCCTCGTGCAGGTCGGTCGTGAAGAGGTCGAGGTGCTCGTCGCGCTCGGTGAAGTAGAGCCCGGTGTGGCGCATGTCCGAGCCCTGCTCGGCGGTGACGATGTCGAGCGTCTGCTTGGTCAGCCGCCCGCCGAGGTGGACCGGGACCCAGCTCACGAAGGCGTCGCGTGCGATCTCGACGCGCTTGGTCGAGATGTCGTGGACCTCGCCGCGACCCCAGTCCTGGAAGTGCGCGAGCTTGGCGCGTGCGCCAGGACGGGCGTAGAGCTCGAATGCGCCGGCGTGCAGCGCCTGGCCGTCGAAGTCGCCGCCGAGGCAGTACTCGCGGATCGCGCACTCGGCGTTCTCGCCGACGATCGCCAGCGTGTGCGCATACTGCGCCGTGCCGGCCTCGTCGATCGCGTAGACGCTCTGGATCGGCCTCTCGACGCGGACGTCGCGCGGCACGTGGATGAAGACGCCGCCGGTCCAGAAGGCCGCGGTCGCGGCCGGGAACTTGCCATCGCCCTCGGACAGGCGGCGCATGTACCACTCGCGCACCAGCTCGCCGTGCTCGGCGACGGCCTGCTCGAGCGGCATCACGATCACGCCCTGGGCCGTCAGCTCTGGATCGACCTCGAGCAGGATCGTGCTAGCGCCGCGCTGGACGATCAGCGCGCCCGGCTCGTCGTCGAGCGCGTCGCGGACCGCGGCCGGGAGCTCGTCGGCCGACCCGACCGGCGCGTAGCGGCGGGTCTCGAGCGCGTCGAGATCGAGGTTGCGCAGCGACGTGGTCCAGAAGCCCGAGCGGCGCCAGGTCGGCACCGGCTCGGCCTCGTAGGCGTCGAGCGCGGCCTTGCGCCGCTCGCCGAGCCAGTCCACAGAAGGGGAGGGGCTATCCGGCATCGGCCGCCGCCACCTCCTCGCGGATGAAGTCGTAGCCCTTCTCCTCGAGCTCGTCGGCGAGCTCCGGCCCGCCCTCGCGGACGATCCGCCCGTCGAGCATGATGTGGACGAAGTCCGGCTTGACGTACTCCAGGATCCGCGTGTAGTGGGTGATGATCAGCGAGCCCATGTCCGGGCCGCTGAGCGCGTTGACGCCGTCGGAGACGATCCGCAGGGCGTCGATGTCGAGGCCCGAGTCGGTCTCGTCCAGCACCGCGATCTCCGGCTTGAGCATCGCGAGCTGGAGGATCTCGGCGCGCTTCTTCTCGCCGCCGGAGAAGCCCTCGTTTAGGTAGCGGCTCGTGAACTGGCGGTCGATTCGCAGCAGCTCCATGTTCTCGCCGAGCAGCTTGCCGAACTCCTTGACCTTGATCGGCTCCTCGCGCTTGGCGTTGACCGCCATCCGGAGGAAGTTCGCGACCGACACGCCGGGGATCGTCGCCGGGTACTGGAACGCCATGAACAGCCCGGCGCGCGCCCGCTCGTCGGGATCGGCCTCGGTCAGGTCCTCGCCGTTGAAGACGATCTTGCCGTCGGTGACCTCGTAGGCGGGGTTGCCCATGATCGTGTTGGCGAGCGTCGACTTGCCGGAGCCGTTGGGGCCCATCAGCGCGTGGGTCTCGCCCTTGCTCACGCTCAGGTTCAGCCCGCGCAGGATCTCGCGCTCCTCGATGCGTACGTGCAGGTTCTGAATCTCCAAGCTCATGCGGTGGCGGTCTCCGTGCCTTCTTCGTCGTGGTCTGCCGCTTCGGGGCGGCCCTTGAGGTTATCGGCGCGGCGCTGGCGCTCAGCGCCCGGCTGCCAGCAGTCGCAGATCGTGAGCCAGTCGCTCGGGAGTGACCTCACCGAGCGGGTAGCCGACCCGCTGCACGCCGTGGCCGTCGACCAGCACGATACGCGCTGTGTGGTCGAGGTCGTCGAGCTGCGGTTGGATGCCGTAGCCGCGCCACACGCGGCGCAGCTCCGGCCGCCGGCCGAGCAGGAAGCGCATCCGCCCGGTCATCCGCTGCTCCGAGAGGAACGCGCGCGCGCTCTGCGCCGTGTCGTTGACCGGGTCGACCGAGATCGCCAGCGCGGGCAGGTCCTCACCGAGCTCGTTCAGCGCCCCCTTGACCTGCTGTGCCTGCGCCGGGCAGCTGTCGTCGCAGCTCGAGTACAGGAAGGTCACGATCACGGGCTGGCCACGCAGCTCTGCCATGCGCACGACCTCGCCCTCCTCGTCCCGCAGGCCCAGCTCCGGTGCCCGCAGCCCCTCCGGCAGCGTCGCCCCCTCGAACCGCTCGCCGCTCTCGACGGTGTCCTCGTCCGACGCGCTCCCGGCAGCAAGCGCCACCGCGACGAACGCCGCCATGGCGACCACCACCAGCGCGATCACGATTCGGGGGTTCACCCCCCGCAGGGTAGGGCTCGGCGGAGGAGCGCAGACGGACCGGTCCTATGACCACGTGCCGGGGCTTGCGGGAGCGAGGTCCGGCGAGCACCGCAGCTATGGCTCACGGCTCCACGAGGCCGCGACGGATCGCGTAGCGCGCGAGCTCGACGCGGTCGCGCATGCCGAGCTTGGCGAGCACGTTGCCCCGGTGCGACTCGACGGTCTTCTCGGAGACCTTCAACGCCTCGGCGATCTGGCGGTTGGTCCGCGCCTCGGCGATCAGCTTGACGACCTCGAGCTCGCGCGCGGTCAGTTCCTCGCGCCGCGCGGCCGGATCCTCCTCCAGCCAGCGGCGCATCAGCGTCTGCTGGGTCGTGGAGGAGACGAAGGTGCCGCCGGAGGCGATCGCCCGGATCGCGTCGATCAGGTCGGAGTCGGCGGCCCGCTTCGGCACGTAGCCGAGCGCGCCGGCATCGAGGGCGTCGAAGAAGTAGCGCTCGTCCTCGTGCATAGACAGCATCAGCAGGCCGATCCCTGCGTCATGGGCATGGATCTGACGTGCCGCCTGCGGGCCGGTCAGGCCCGGCATCGAGACGTCGAGGACCGCAACGTCTGGGCGCTCGGCGAGCGCGAGCTCGACGGCGACGATGCCGTCGGCCGCCTCGCCGACGACCGACATGTCGGCCTGGCGCTCGATCAACATCGCGAGCCCGGAGCGCACGACGCCGTGGTCGTCGGCGATCAGGACGCGGGAAATCGATCGTGCGCCTCCGGCAGAGCGGGCTGCTTCGCCGGTCAAGGCAGCCTCAGGGTCAGCTCGGTGCCGGCGCCGCGCTCCGAGCGCAGGTCGAGCTCGCCGCCGGCAAGTCGCGCCCGCTCGGCCATGCCCTCGAGCCCCAGACCGCCCGCCCGGCTGGCGAGCGGATCGAAGCCCTCGCCGTCGTCACGGACGCGCAGCACGACGGCGCCGTCGTCGCCCGCGTCGAGCTCGATGTCGATCCGGCCGGGCCGGGCGTGCTGGGCGGCGTTGGAGAGCGCCTCCTGCGCGACGCGGTAGACGACCGTCTGGGTCTCCTCGTCGAGTCGGCTGGGATCGCCGCTGACGGCGAAGCTGGCCTCGACGCCGGTTTGCTTGGCGAAGCCGCGCGCCTGGGCGTCGATCGCCGGCGCGAGGCCGTGGTCGTCGAGCGCCGTCGGGCGCAGCTGGCGCGCCAGCGCCAGCAGCTCGTCCATCGCCTGACCGGTGAGCTGCTTGAGCTCGGCGACCTGCGCTTGGCCGTCGACTGGCAGGTCCTGGGCGAGCGCCTCGAGGCGCAGCAGGATGCCGGTCAGCGCCTGATTGACCTCGTCGTGGAGGTCGCGCGCGACCCGGCGCCGCTCCTCCTCCTGGCCGCGCAGGACCAGCTTGCCCGAGCGCCGGCGCTCGTCGTCGACGCGCCGCAGCAGGCGGCGGAAGGAGCTTGCGAGACGACCGATCTCCTCCGTCGGATCGTCGCCGAGCTCGAACGTCGCCGGCTCGGCCGGGTCGATCGCCTCGAGCCGCTCGACCAGCCGCTCTAGCGGGTCGAACCGCTTCTGCAGCATCCAGAGGTTGACGCAGAGCGTCAGCACGATCGCCAGCGCGAGGATCAGGAACTGCCAGCGCTGCTCGGCGATCGAGATGTCGAGACCCGCCGCGAGGCTCGCGGCGAGCAGCGTCAGCGTCACCAGGACGACGTTGGCGCCGATCACCTGGCCGATCAGCGAGTCGTCGCGGTGTCGCAATCGTGGTCTGGGCATGGACAGGGACCGAATCGAAGATGGGGTCCAGACCCCATATCGGCAGCGACCGCCTTCGACGACAATCCCCACAGGAGCTTTCGGCAACTGGGCCGCGAGCTTCCGCAAGCAGTCTGGGTCGAAGTAACGCACCGGGGCGTCCGAGAGGGCGCCCCGGTCGCGCTCTGGACGCGCGCGCACTCGCTATCCTTTCTGAAGTATTGGCGTGAAGAGCGAGCCTTGAGCGCTTGCGTAGAATTGACCGAGACCAGACCGACTTTCAGGAGTTTCGATGTCCAGCGGTGCTGAGCTGATCAAGAAGGCGAAGGAGCAGATCACCGAGGTCGACCCGCGCGAGGTCCACGACCTGCTGAGCAACGGGCATCGCAACGGGACCGTCCTCGTCGACGTCCGCGAGCAGAACGAGTTCGAGGAGGCCCATCTGCCGGGCGCCGTGCACGTTCCGCGCGGCCATCTGGAGTCGCGCATCGAGGGCGCCGTGGGCGACAAGGCGTCGCGCGTGATCCTCTACTGCGCCTCCGGCAACCGGTCCGCGCTGGCCGCCAAGACGCTCGCCGACGAGCTCGGCTACGAGCGGGCCGAGTCGATGACCGGCGGCATCACGCTCTGGAAGGACCGCGGCTACGACGTCGAGGTCCCGCGCCGGCTGACCGCTGAGCAGCGCGAGCGCTACTCGCGCCACCTGCTCGTGCCCGAGATCGGGCTGGAGGGCCAGCTCAAGCTGCTCGACGCCAAGGTGCTGCTGCTCGGCGCCGGCGGGCTCGGCGCTCCGGCCGCCTTCTACCTCGCCGCCGCAGGCGTCGGCACGCTCGGCATCGTCGACGACGACGTCGTCGACCTGTCCAACCTCCAGCGCCAGATCGTCCACACCGTCGACCGCGTCGGCATGCCGAAGGTCGACTCCGCCGAGCAGGCGATCCACGAGCTGAACCCCGGAGTCGAGGTCGTGAAGTACAAGACCCGCCTCGACGCGTCGAACATCATGGAGATCATCGAGGGCTACGACGTGGTCGTCGACGGCGTCGACAACTTCCCGACGCGCTACCTGCTCAACGACGCGACGGTGCGGCTGAAGATCCCCGTCGTCTCCGCGTCGATCCTCGGCTTCGACGGCCAGCTGTCGGTCTTCGCGCCATACGAGGGCCCGTGCTACCGCTGCCTCTACCCGACGCCGCCGCCTGCCGAGCTGGCCCCGTCCTGCGGCGCCAACGGAGTGCTCGGCGCGCTGCCGGGGATCATGGGCGTCCTGCAGGCGATCGAGGTCGTCAAGCTGATCACCGGCTCCGGCGAGCCGATGATCGGCCGCCTACTGCTCTACGAGGCGCTCGGGACGAGCTTCACCGACCTCAAGGTGCGGCGCGACCCCGACTGCCCGATCTGCTCGCGCGACCCGGAGTCGATCGCCGACGACGAGATGGGCGTTTTCCCGGACTACGAGCAGTTCTGCGCTGCGGCCGGCTGAGGTAGGGTCACCCGCTGTGAGCACGATCAAGATCCCACCGGTCCTGCGTCCGTCGACCGGCGGCGAGCGCGAGGTGAGCGCCGACGGGGCCGACGTCGGCGAGGTCCTGCGCGCCCTCGCCGAGCAGCACCCGGCGACGCAGAGCCAGCTGTTCGGCGAGGACGGGGCACTCAACCGCTACGTCAACGTCTATCTCAACGACGAGGACGTGCGCGTCCTGAACGGGCTCGACACGGCCGTCAAGGCCGACGACACGCTCGTGATCCTGCCGGCGATGGCCGGCGGCGCCTGAGCGAAGGGCCTAGGCGGGTCTTGCGGCCCCCGCTATATTTTCTGAAGCGATGGCGGAGGGGCTACAGAACCGGCCTTGCGGTGGACGTTACGGCGACATCGTCGAGGCGATCGGCAACACGCCGCTGGTCGAGCTGAAGCGGCTCTCGCCGAAGCCGGGCGTCCGGATCTACGCGAAGCTCGAGTCCTACAACCCGACCGGCTCGGTCAAGGACCGCGTCGCGCGCGGGCTGATCGAGGACGCCGAGTCGCGCGGCGCGATCGCGCCGGGCCAGACGATCCTCGAGCCCACGTCGGGCAACACCGGGATCTCGCTGGCGATGATCTGCCAGCGCAAGGGCTATCCGCTCAAGGTCGTGATGCCCGACAACGTCACCGAGGAGCGGACCCAGCTGCTGAGCATGTATGGGGCGGAGATCGTCTACTCGCCGGGTGCCCAGGGCTCCAATGGCGCGGTTGCGCTGGCCCTGGAGATGGCGGAGGCCGACTCCTCGTTCTACATGCCGTACCAGTACGGCAACGAGGCGAACCCGAACGCCCACTACAACGGGACCGCGGTCGAGATCCTCGAGGAGCTCGACGAGGTGACCGCATTCGTTGCCGGCCTCGGCACCGGCGGCACCTTGATGGGGAACGGCCGGCGCTTCAAGGAGCATGACCCCGACACGGTCGTGGTCGCCGCCGAGCCGATGCAGGGCGAGCTCGTCCAGGGCCTGCGCTCGCTCGACGACGGCTTCATCCCGCCGATCATCGACCTGTCGCTGATCGACCGCAAGATCTTCGTCTCGAACCGCGACGCCGTCGTCTGGACCAAGCGCGTGCTCGCCGAGGAGGGCCTCTTCCTCGGCGTCTCGACCGGGGCGATCGCGGCGATCGCCGTCCGGATCGCCGGCGAGCTCGACGAGGGCAACGTCGTCTTCGTCGCGCCCGACGACGGCTGGAAGTACCTCAGCTCGGGCGTCTACAGCAAGCCGATCGAGCAGCTCGAGGCCGAGGGCGTGCTCGACTCGGCCTCCTTCTGGTAGACGAGAGTTCGGCGGCGCCCGCGTGCTCAGGTGCTGGTGTGCGCCGGCTCGGAGTCGTCGCCGTTGCGCGGCGTGTAGACGTCGTCGGGCAGGTCGTCGTCGTAAGGGACGTCGCCCATGACGACCGCGGGATCGACGGGCAGGCCGCCCGGATCGTCGCGGCGCGGGGCAGGCGGATCGATCTCCGCGCCGCCGTCGTCCTCGTCGTCCTCGTCCTGCCCGATGCCCTGGAGCGAGTCGCGCAGCTCGCGCATCCCCCGGCCGAGCGCGCGCGCCGTCTCGGGCAGCCGCGAGGGGCCGAGCACCAGCAGCGCGATCACCAGGATCACCACGAGCTCCATCGGCGACGGGGCGAGAAACGCCATCGGATCGCCAAGGGTAGTGCGACCGTGCGCACCCGGCAGAGCCGGGCGCTTCGGCGGGCCCGTACGCTTCGACTCATGCGTATGACGAGGGCCCAGTGGGACGAGCTGATCGCCCACGCCCGAGAGGAGGCGCCGAACGAGTGCTGCGGCTACGCGCGCGCCCGCGACGGCGTCGTGGACGAGGTCTACCGGGCGGTCAACGAGCGCAGGTCGCCGTACGGGTACGAGTTCGGCTTCGAGGCGCTCCGCGCGACCAACGAGCTCGACGACGAGGGCTGGGAGGTGGCGACCTACCACTCGCACCCGCGCAGTCCCGCCGAGCCGTCGCAGACGGACATCAACCTGGCGACCTATCCGAGCTGGACCTATCTGATCGTCTCGCTCGACGGCGACCCGCACGTGCGCGCCTGGCGGATCGTCGACGGCGAGGTCGCCGAGCAGCCGATCGAGATCGATGGCTGACCTGCCCGGACCTGGGGCGGGCGGGGAGGAGGAGGTCGAGCCGGCGCGCAGCGAGGCGCACGAGCGGGCGCGCAAGATCAATCCGACCTATGCCGAGGGCGAGCTCGTGAAGGTCGGCTGGGCCGGCAACCAGGCCGAGGCGGAGCTGATCCAGGGGCTGTTGCTCGAGAACGGCGTGCCGAGCTCGCTGCGGCGCTCGATGGGCTTCGACGTGCCCGACTTCCTCGCCGCGGGCCCGCGTGACATATACGTGCCGGCGAGCGGGGCGGAGGTTGCGCGCGGGCTGCTCGACGACACGGGGGCCGCGGCGGCGCGCGAGCCCGACGACTCCGGTCCGCAGCTCGCTCAGGCGCTGAAGATCGCGGCGGTGCTCGTACTCGTCGGCGGTGGCTTCGCCCTCCTTGCATGGCTGCTCCAGCCAGGATGAGAACCGGAGGCTCACGCCCCCGGACCCCCGCGACACCTGGCCGGTAGCCTTCGCGCGCGATGGACTTCGCCCCGTCCGAGCGCGTCGCCGAGCTGCGCGACCGCGTCCGCGGCTTCATGGCCGAGCACGTGATGCCGGTCGAGGAGGAGGCGATGCGTGCGCTCGACGACGAGGTCGGCCCGGGCGTCGCCTATCCGGCGGTCCTCGTCGAGCTGCGCGAGCGGGCCAAGCGCGAGGGCCTCTGGAACCTGTTCATGCCCGACGAGGAGCACGGTCCCGGCCTCGCCAACTGGGAGTACGGGCTGCTTTGCGAGGAGATGGGACGGTCGCCGGTCGCGCCGATGGCCTTCAACTGCGCGGCGCCCGACACCGGCAACATGGAGATCCTCGCCGAGTACGGCACGCCCGAGCAGAAGGAGCGCTGGCTGGCGCCGCTGCTCTCCGACCACTCGCGCAGCTGCTTCTCGATGACCGAGCCCGAGACCGCGGGCTCCGACCCGACCCAGCTCGTCTCGCGCGCGGAGCTCGAGGGCGACGAGTGGGTGATCAACGGCCACAAGTGGTTCACCTCGGGCTACAACGGCGCCGAGGTCGCGATCGCGATGGTCGTCACCGACCCCGACGCGGCGCCGCACCGGCGCGCGAGCATGATCCTGGTGCCGCTCGACACGCCCGGCTTCACCGGCATCCGTCCCGTGCCGGTGATGGGCCACAGCGCCGGCCCCGGCCACTGGGAGGTCGCCTACGAGGACGTGCGGGTGCCCGAGGCGAACCTGCTCGGCCCGCGCGGCGAGGGCTTCGCGATCGCCCAGGCGCGCCTCGGGCCGGGCCGCATCCACCACTGCATGCGCGCGATCGGGTCGGCGGAGCGGGCGTTCGAGCTGATGTGCCGCCGCGCCAACGAGCGCGAGGCGTTCGGCGCGCCGCTGGCCGACAAGCAGTTCGTCCAGGAGTTCGTGGCGACCTCGCGGATCGAGATCGACGCCGCCCGGCTGATGGTC
>DATABO010000088.1:0-16511 GCA_036259535.1 Thermoleophilaceae bacterium | reverse complement strand
GCGTAGAGGCCGGGGACGTCGGTCTCGCCGTCGACGTTGGTCTTGATGCCGCCCATCACGTAGTGGTTGCCGGGCTTGATGTGGATCGGCTCGCGCGTGATGTCGACGCCCGCGAAGTCGCGGCCGACCATCACGATCTCGCGCAGCGCCTCGTGGATCCGCTGCTTCGGCACGACGGTGATGTCGAGCGCGACCGTGCCGTCGGGGAAGCCGCGGCCCTCGTTGATCTCGGTCTGCTCGGCGCGCGAGACGACGTCGCGCGAGGCGAGCTCCATCTTGTTCGGGGCGTAGCGCTCCATGAAGCGCTCGCCCTGGGCGTTGTAGAGGTGGGCGCCCTCGCCGCGAGCGCCCTCGGTGATCAGCAGGCCGATCCCAGCGAGCGTCGTCGGGTGGTACTGGACCATCTCCATGTCCATCAGCGCGGCGCCGGCGCGGTAGGCCTGGGCGATCCCGTCGCCGGTGCAGATCAGAGCGTTGGTCGTCGGGTCGAAGATCTGGCCGTTGCCGCCGGTCGCGAGGATCACGGTCTTGGCGGTGAACAGCTCGATCGAGCCGTCGCGGATGTTGCGCGTCACGGCGCCGGCGATCCGGCCGTCGCCGTCCTTGACCAGCGCCGTCGTGAACCACTCCTCGAAGCGCTCGACCTCGTCGTGCTTCATGAGCTGCTCGTAGAGGACGTGCAGGATCGCCTGGCCGGTGATGTCGGCGACGTAGTAGGTGCGGGCCGCCGAGGCACCGCCGAAGGCGCGCGTTCCGAGCTTTCCCTGCTCGTTGCGGTGGAAGGTGACGCCGAGGTGCTCGAGGTGGAGGATCTCCTCAGGCGCCTCGCGGCACATGATCTCGATCGCGTCCTGGTCGCCGAGGTAGTCCGAGCCCTTGACGGTGTCGAAGGCGTGCGACTCCCACGAGTCCTCTGGGTTGAGCGCCGCGTTGATGCCGCCCTGCGCCGCGTTGGAGTGCGAGCGGACGGGGTGGACCTTGGAGATGATTCCCACCGACGCTCCGCCCTCGGCGGCCGCGAGGGCCGCACGCTGGCCGGCGAGGCCGGCTCCGATCACTAGGACGTCGTGCTGTGGCATGGGGTGGGGAGGGGTGAGGCGGCGGCGATCCTACCCGAACGGTCTCGCCGCGGGACTCCGCCCCGTGCCGCTCAGACGGCTACTGAGGAGCCCTGAAGGGCGCGCCGGACGTCGTCCGCGGTGATCACGCCACGCAGTCGGCCGTCGCGGTCGACCGCCATCAGCGCCCCGAGCCGGACGAGGCCCTCGCGACCGAGCAGAGCCTCGAGCGGCTCCTCGGCGCCCACGCGCAGGGAGCTCCCGTCGCCCGCGGAGTCGTTGGCCATTACCGACGCGACGGTGCGGCCCGCGCGCACCGCCTCGGGCAGCGCTCCGATGCTCTGCTCGGTCACGAGCCCCACGAGCCTTCCGTCTGGCTCGACGACCGGGAACCAGGCCCAGCCGTAGCGCAGGAAGTACTCGTCGTAGGCGCGGTCGGTGGTCAGCTCGGCGGGAATCGCGACCGGCTCGGCGTCCATCACGTCGGCGACCGACAGGCCCTCGATGCGGCTCGTCAGCTCGGTCTGGGCGATCGCGCCGCGCGCCGCCTGGTTGAGGAAGACGCCGATGATCCCGAGCCAGATGCCGCTGATCACGGCGCCGCGCAGGACGAAGAGGATCCCCAGGCCGATCATCAGGTAGGCGAAGCCGCGGCCGAGCGTGCCTGCGAAGCGTGTGGCACGCGTGCGGCTGCCGGTCGCCTTCCAGGCGACCGCTCGCGCGATCCGGCCGCCGTCGAGCGGGAAGCCGGGGATCAGGTTGAAGAGCAGGAGAGCGAGGTTCACGAAGCCGAGGTAGCCGAGCACCGCGAGCACCTCGTCGCCGCCGCTGGCGTCGAAGCCGAGCGCGTGGGTCGCCTCGTGACTGCCCGCGATCGCCGCCGCGCCGAGCCAGCAGGCGACGGCGATCAGCAGCGTCACGACCGGCCCGGCGACCGCGACCCTGAACTCCTCGCCGGCGCTCTGGGAGTCGCGCTCCATCTTCGCCACGCCGCCGAACATCCAGAGGTCGATCCCGCTGATACCGATCCCCGAGCGGCGCGCCTCGAAGGCGTGGCCCAGCTCGTGCAGCAGCACCGAGACGAAGAAGAGCAGCGCCGAGACGGCGGCTAGGACGAATGCCGTGCTGCCCTCGGGGAAACGCTCCTCGTAGTAGCCGGACAGCGACCAGATGATCAGGAAGAGGACGAAGAACCAGCTCGGGTCGACGCCGATGCGAATCCCGAAGACGCGCGCGAACTGGATCGATCCGCCGCCGAACACTCGCTACATGGTGGCAGTAACCTGCGCCCGCCGATCAGCGACGGACCAGCGAAGGGACCCCGGTGGCGAAGATCGAAGTCAAGAACCCGATCGTCGAGCTCGACGGCGACGAGATGACCCGGATCATCTGGGCGTTCATCAAGGAGCAGCTGATCCTGCCCTACCTCGACGTCGAGCTCGACTACTACGACCTCGGCATCGAGAGCCGTGACGCGACCTCCGACCAGATCACCGTCGACGCCGCCGACGCGATCAAGCGCCACGGGGTAGGCGTCAAGTGCGCCACGATCACGCCGGACGAGGCGCGCGTCGAGGAGTTCGGCCTAAAGGAGATGTACCGCTCGCCGAACGGGACGATCCGCAACATCCTCGGCGGCGTCATCTTCCGCGAGCCGATCGTGATCTCGAACATCCCGCGGCTGGTGCCGGGCTGGACGAAGCCGATCGTCATCGGCCGTCACGCTTTCGGCGACCAGTACCGCGCGACCGACCTAGTCGTCCCCGGCGAGGGCTCGCTGACGCTCACCTATACGCCCAAGAATGGCGACGATCCGATCGAGCTCGACGTCTACGACTTCCCAAGCGGCGGGGTCGCGATGGCGATGTACAACCTCGACGACTCGATCCGCGACTTCGCCCGCGCGTCGATGCGCTACGGCCTCGAGCGCGGCTATCCGGTCTACCTCTCGACCAAGAACACGATCATGAAGCGCTACGACGGCCGCTTCAAGGACCTCTTCCAGGAGATCTACGAAAGTGAGTTCAAGGCCGACTTCGACGCCGCCGGCATCGCCTACGAGCACCGGCTGATCGACGACATGGTCGCCGCCGCCCTGAAGTGGGAGGGCGGCTACGTCTGGGCGTGCAAGAACTACGACGGCGACGTCCAGTCCGACACGGTGGCGCAGGGCTTCGGCTCGCTTGGGCTGATGACCAGCGTCCTGATGACTCCCGACGGCAAGACCGTCGAGGCCGAGGCCGCGCACGGGACAGTCACCCGTCACTTCCGCCAGCACCAGCAGGGCAAGCCGACCTCGACCAACCCGATCGCGTCGATCTTCGCCTGGACGCGCGCGCTGGCCGCGCGCGGCCGGATGGATGAGACGCCCGCGGTCAGCGAGTTCGCCGAGACGCTTGAGCGAGTCTGCGTGGAGACCGTCGAGGGCGGTCAGATGACCAAGGACCTCGCCCTGCTGGTCGGGCCGGACCAGCCGTTCCAGACGACTCAGGAGTTCCTCGCCGCGATCGACGGCCGCCTCGAGCAGGCGATGACGCGTCGTTAACGGCCGAAACCGTCAACTACCCCAGGAGAGAGTCAACCCGTGAGCAACCCCGTCAAGGTAACCGTCACCGGCGCCGCCGGACAGATCGGCTATGCGCTGCTCTTCCGGATCGCCAGTGGGCAGCTGCTCGGCCCCGACGTCCCCGTCGAGCTGCGCCTGCTGGAGATCCCGCAGGCGCTCGCGGCCGCCGAGGGGACGGCGATGGAGCTCGACGACTGCGCCTTCCCGCTGCTGGCCGGGATCGAGATCAGCGACGACCCCAATCGCGCCTTCGACGGCACGAACGTTGGCCTGCTGGTCGGCGCCCGTCCGCGGACGAAGGGCATGGAGCGGGGAGACCTGCTTGAGGCCAACGGCGGCATCTTCCGCCCCCAGGGCCAGGCGATCAACGAGCACGCCGCCGACGACGTCAAGGTCCTGGTCGTCGGCAACCCGGCCAACACCAATGCGCTGATCGCGATGTCCAACGCCCCCGACGTCCCGCGCGAGCGCTTCACCGCCATGATGCGGCTCGACCACAACCGCGCGATCTCCCAGGCCGCCGCCAAGCTGGGCCGGCCGGTGTCGGACTTCACCAACATGACGGTTTGGGGCAACCACTCGGCCACGCAGTACCCGGATCTCTTTCACGCGAAGGTCGGCGGGCAGACCGTCGCCGACGCGATCGGCGACCAGACGTGGATCGAGGAGCAGTTCATCCCGACGGTGGCTAAGCGCGGGGCAGCGATCATCGAGGCGCGTGGCTCGTCGAGCGCGGCGTCGGCCGCCAACGCGGCGATCGACCACGTCTACGACTGGATCAACGGGACACCCGACGGGGACTGGGTGTCGATGGCCGTGCCGTCCGACGGCAGCTACGGCGTCGAGGAGGGAATCGTGTCGAGCTTCCCGTGCACTACCGCCAACGGTGAGTGGTCGATCGTCCAAGGGCTGGAGATCGACGACTTCTCACGCCGGCGAATCGACGCCTCCGTCGCGGAGCTCGTCGAGGAGCGCGACGCCGTCAAGGGACTCGGCCTGATCTAGGCCGAGTCCCTTGCACGCTCAGGCCGGGAACCAGCCCTTGTCCTTCTTCTTCACCTTGCCGTCCTGCTCCAGGCCGGGCAGTACCCGGTACAGGTAGTTCGGCTGGATCTTCATCGCCTTGGCGAGCTCGGGAATTGTGATCCCCGGCTGACCCGCGACGAGGTCGAGCGCCTGCTGCGCCCGCTTGCCCGAGCCGCGCGGGCGACCACGGCGGCCGCTGCCGGTCGAGCCCGAGCCGCGGCGACGACGGGCGGGCCGTGACGGCGTGGCGGCGCGGCTACCACCACTCCTGCTGCCGCTGCCGCCGCCGTTGCCGTCGACGCCCTGCAGGGCAGCCGCGGCCTCCTCGAGTTGCCGGTACTCCTCGACCAGCGGCGCAAGCTCGCGACGACGGGCCTCGATGTCCTTCAGCGTCTTCTTCAGGAAGTCGGTCACTGTGGGGGGAACCTCCTCGTAGTTCGCCTGGCCGGGAGGGGGTTAGGGGATCCCGAGCAGACCGTTATCTGAACAGTGTTACAGATGGTGAATATGCGATTGCTCCCCGCCGGTCCGGACGACCATGTCCTTATCTGATGGCGGGCGGCGCGCGGACGGTTACTCGACCATCAATCGCAGGCGTTCGAGCGACCGGTCGAGCTCACCCGCGGTGACGCGCTTCACCACTGGCCCGGCGACCCTGCCGAGCGGTCCGCCGGGAAGCGAGAACTCGTTCGTGTACGTGAAGCGGGTGCGGCCGTCTCTGTCGGGGGTCAACTCGTAGGTAACTCCAGCGTGCGAGCGCATGGGCCCGCTGCCCTCCCATACGACCTTGCGGGCCGGTCGCGCCTCGATCACCTTCCAGTGAACCGTGAACCCGCGACCGGCGAGCTGGAGCCTTTGTGTCAGCTCCGAGCCGCGCTCGAGCGGTCCGGCGGGCGCGTGCTCGAGGGCCGCGTGGATCGTGACCCACCGCTCGAGGCAGGCGGGGTCCATGATCACGTCGTAGATCCGCTCCGGGCTCGCCGCGATCTCGATCGAGCGCTCGACCTTCACCGGGCGGTCAGCTCCTCGCGGGACTCCCACTCGGCGAGCGCGCGGTCGATCGCACGGTCGAGCGGCAGCGGGTCGATGCCGTAGAGCTGAGGCGCCGCGAGCGCGCTGCGCGGCAGCAGGTCGTGCTCCAAGCTCTCCATCAACGGTCGCACGAGCTCGAGTGGCTGGCCGGTGATCGCCGCCACCACCGCACTCGCCGGCGGGGTGAGCGACACGCCGAGCCCTATCGGCGTCCGGCCGACGCCCATCTGCTCGGCGATCCGCTCGATCATCTCGCCGTAGCTCACCACGTCGGGACCGGCGATGTCGAGCGAGCGGCCGGCCGTGGCGGGGATGCCGGGAGTTCGTGCGAGGAACTCGATCGCGTCGCGCTCGGCGATCGGCCGGGTGATGTTGTCGCGCCATGCCGGCAGCGGCAGGAGGCGCAGGCGCTCGACCAGCCGCACGAGAATCCTGAACGACGCCGAGCGGGCGCCGATCACGATCGAGGCCCGCAACGCTGTCGCGCCGGGCGCCGTTTCGAGCAAGATCTGCTCGACCTCGACGCGCGAGGCGATATGGGCCGACAGCGACCCTGCCCGCGGAGCCAGCCCACCGAGATACACGACGCGCTCGACGCCGGCGGCGCTCGCTGCGGCTGCGAAGCGCTCGGCGGCACGGCGGTCGCGCGTGGCGAAGTCGTGATCGCCCGCCGCCGCGGCCTCCATCGAATGCACGAGGTAGTAGGCCACCGAGCAGCCGTCGAGCGCGGCCCGGACGCCGGCGCCGTCGAGCAGGTCGCCCCGGACGACCTCGACGCCGTCGATCGGCGGCGCGGCGACAGGGTCGCGCGCGAGGGCGCGGACCGGGCGGCCCTCGGCGAGCAGCCGTTGGACGAGGCGCCCGCCGACATAGCCCGTCGCTCCGGTGACCAGCTCCATGCGGCCATTGAAGCCGGTCGCCCGCGAGGTCTGCGCCGCGGCCGAAGCTCGCCCCCCCGCCAAACCCGCAAAGAGCGGGCGGGACGTCGAAATCCCTGCATTTTCGGGAAAACGCGAAAAGCCGGGATTTGCGGGTTCGCGCCCTACCCAGGTGTGAAGGTTTCGTAACCATGCTTCGCTCCGCCCCAGCAAGCGACCCCTCAGGAGAGACGACCCCGCAGATGAAGAAGAAGGCGAAGCGCGTGAGCTGCGAGGACTGCTTCTTCCAGAGGAACCAGCTGTGCGCGCTGGAGCTCGAGGAGCCGTGCACGACGTTCCGGCCGGCCGAGCGGAACCTCGCGCCTGAGAAGCAGATGGCGTTCGCCTTCCGGACCGAGCGGACCTGGGCCGCCTACGCCTTCCCACAACCGGGTTAGCGGCTTCGAGAGTAGGGTGCCGCCATGCGGCTGACGGTGCTTGGGAAGTCCCCGGCGTGGCAGGACGTCGACGGGGCGTGCTCGGGCTATCTGCTGCAGGAGGGGGACACGGCCGTCCTGCTCGATTGCGGCAACGGCGTGTTCGGGAAGCTGCGCAAGTTCGTCGACTACGTCGACGTCGACGCGGTCGTGATCTCCCACCCGCACGCCGACCACTTCATCGACCTCGTTCCCTACTCCTACGCGCTGATCCATGCGCCGCGTCAGCAGCCGGTGCCGGTGCCGCCCTGGCCTGGAACCGACTCGCCGGCGCGGCCGCGGCTCGTCGTGCCGCCGGGCGCGCGCGAGACGTTCCGCAAGGTCGTCGGCGCGTGGGGGAACGAGGACTTGATCGAGCAGGCCTTCGCGCTCGAGGAGTACGCGGTGGATTCGGTGGTCGAGGTCGGCCCGCTGCGCTTCGGCTTCGCGGTGATGCCGCATTTCGTGGACGCCCACGCGGTGTCGGTCAGCTCGTCGAATGGCGGCGGCCGGCTCGCGTTCAGCGCCGACTCGCGGCCCGCGGACGAGCTCGTCGACTTCGCCCGCGGCGCGAGCCTCTTCCTGGTCGAGGCGACGCTGCCGCGCCCGGAGCGCAGCGGGGTGCGCGGCCATCTGACCGCTGAGGAGGCGGGACAGCACGGTCGCGAGGCGGGCGTCGAGCGTGTGGTCCTGACCCATATCTCCGACGAGCTCGATCAGCGTCAGGCCGCCGAGCGTGCGAGCGAGGCGTTCGGCGGTCCGGTCCAAGTCGCCCGTGAGGGCGCGACCTACGAGATCTGACGGCTACCCTGCGCCCGTGGGCCCCGAGCGTGACCTGTTCGCGAACTTCGAGCGGATGCGGCGTGAGATCGACGAGCTGTTCGGCGACGTGTTCGAGCGCGCCGGCTTGCGCGGGCGCGGGTTCTCGCCGTCGGTCGACGTCTACTACGTCGACGACCCGCCACGGGCGGTGGTGCGCGCCGACCTCGCGGGCGTCGACATCGCCGACGTGGCGCTCGAGATTCGCGGCCGCCAGCTGCTGATCGCCGGCGAGCGCCGCACCGATCACGCCGAGAACCGGCTCTACCAGCAGATCGAGATCGAGCACGGCCACTTCCGGCGCACGGTCGAGCTGGGCGCCGACGTCGTCGCCGACCAGGCACGGGCCAGCTACGAGGACGGCGTGCTGGTCGTCGAGGCGCCGCTGGCCAGGCCCGAGACCCACGTCCGCCGGATCGCGATCCGCGAGGCGCCCGACCAGCGGTGACGCCGACGATCGAGATCCCGACGCCGGATGGACGAACGCAGGAGATACCGGTCGGCGCCGCTCGCCTGCCGGACGCGCTGCCGGTGCTGCCGCTCAAGGACAGCGTGCCCTTCCCGGAGATGCTGACGCCACTGGCCGTGGGGCAGCCGCGGTCGGTCCAGCTCGTCAACGACGTGCTCGGTGGCAACCGGATGCTCGTGATGGTCGCCTCGCGCGACGGCGAGGTGGAGAACCCGGGCCCGGAGCAGCTCTACTCCGTCGGCGTGGCCGGAGTCGTCGCGCGGATGCTCAAGGTGCCCGACGGCAGCCTGCGGATCCTCGTCCAGGGCGGTCAGCGCGTCGAGCTCGGCGACACCGTGCAGCGCGACCCGTACCTGATCGCGCGCATCGCGGCCGCGGCCGACGTCCTCGAGCCCTCGCCCGAGCTGGAGGCGCTGGCGCGCAACGTCCAGCAGACGTTCACCCAGATCGTCGAGCAGGTCCCTTACCTGCCCGAGGAGCTCCAGCTCGCGGTCGCCAACGTCGACGACCCCGCCGAGCTGGCGCACATGATCGCCGGCTCGCTGCGGATCAAGACCGAGGAGCGCCAGCAGCTGCTGGAGGAGCGCGACGTCGCCAAGCGCCTGCGCCGGCTGTCGGAGCTGCTCGCGCGCGAGGCGGAGCTGATCTCGATCGGCTCGAAGATCCAGTCCCAGGTCGAGTCCGAGATCGACAAGGGCCAGCGCGAGTTCTTCCTGCGCCAGCAGCTCAAGGCGATCCAGGAGGAGCTGGGCGAGACAGACGAGGCGGCCGCCGAGGCGGCGGAGCTGCGCGAGCGGATCGAGGCTGCCGACCTTCCCGAGCACGCCGCGAAGCAGGCGGAGCGCGAGCTGTCGCGCTTCGAGCGCCTGCCGCCCCAGTCGGCCGAGCACGGGACGATCCGCAACTACCTCGAGTGGCTCGCCGACCTTCCGTGGTCGAAGTCGACCGAGGACCACATCGACCTCGAGGCAGCGCGCGAGGTGCTCGACCGCGACCACTACGACATCGAGAAGGTCAAGGACCGCATCCTCGAGTTCCTCGCCGTGCGCAAGCTCAAGCCCGACGCGCCGAGCTCGATCCTCTGCTTCGTCGGCCCGCCGGGCGTCGGCAAGACGTCGCTCGGCCGCTCGATCGCCGCGGCGATCGGGCGCGAGTTCGAGCGCATCTCGGTCGGCGGCGTGCGCGACGAGTCCGAGATCCGCGGCCACCGCCGCACCTACGTCGGCGCGATGCCCGGGACGATCGTCCGGGCGCTGCGCGACGCCGGCTCGAACAACCCGGTGCTGATGATCGACGAGATCGACAAGATGGGCGCCGACTTCCGCGGCGACCCCTCGAGCGCGATGCTGGAGGTGCTCGACCCCGAGCAGAACGGCAGCTTCCGCGACCACTACCTCGACCTGCCGTTCGACCTCTCCAACGTCCTCTTCATCACGACCGCGAACCAGCTCGAGCCGATTCCCGGCCCGCTGCGCGACCGGATGGAGACGATCCAGCTCGCGGGCTACACCGAGCAGGAGAAGCTCGAGATCGCCAAGCGCTACCTGGTGCCGCGCCAGATCGAGCGAAACGGGCTCGTGAAGTCGAAGATCGAGTTCACCGACCCGGCGCTGCGCGAGCTGATCGACGGCTACACACGCGAGGCCGGTGTGCGCAGCCTCGAGCGCGAGATCGGCTCGGTCTGTCGCAAGGTCGCGCGCGAGTTCGCCGAGGGCACGCGTCGCACCAAGCGCAGGATCGGGCCGAAGGCGGTCGGCGAGCTGCTCGGCCGGCGCCGCTTCCATTCCGACGTCGGCCGTCGCACCGACGAGCCCGGGGTCGCGACGGGGCTGGCCTGGACGCCCGTCGGCGGCGACGTGCTGTTCGTCGAGGCGACCGCCTTCCCGGGCGAGGGCAAGCTGCAGATCACGGGCCAGCTCGGCGACGTGATGCGCGAGTCTGCGAGCGCCGCGCTGTCCTACGTACGCCGCAACCTCGCGCGCATCGCGCCCGATGCGCCGGCGGACTGGTTCGCCGAGAACGACCTGCACGTCCACGTCCCGGCCGGTGCGATTCCCAAGGACGGGCCGAGCGCCGGGATCACGATGGCGACGGCGATCGCCTCGCTGCTCTCCGGGCGGCCGGTCCGCTCCGACACCGCGATGACCGACGAGATCACGCTGACCGGGCAGGTGCTGCCGATCGGCGGCCTGAAGGAGAAGGCGCTCGCCGCCCAGCGGGCCGAGATCACGCGCGTGATCGCCCCACGGCGCAACGAGGGCGACCTCGAGGAGTTTCCGCCCAACCTGTTGGGGGGTATGCAGTTCGTGTTCGCGGACACCGTCGACGACGTCCTGGCTGCGGCCTTGGACTGACGGTTATCCTCGGACCGCACGTCAAGCCGAACGCGAGGAGAGCCATGGCAGCCAAGAAGAAAGCCGCGAAGGGCGCAGCCGGAGCGATCGCTGCCGGGCAGGCGCTGCGCGACAACCCCTACGTCCAGCGGCTGGTCGAGGACGACGACCTGCGCGACGAGCTGCGCTCCGCGTTCGAGTCAGCCCGCAAGGCCTATGGCCGGATCGACAGCAAGGGCCCCGCGAAGGCGCTCGAGAACAAGAAGGTCCAGCGCGACCTCAAGCAGGCTGCCGACTCGCTCAAGAGCGCCGCAGACTCGCTGCGCGAGCCGCGCAAGGGCAAGCACGGCTTCCGTCGCCTGATGATGCTCGCGATCGTCGGCGCCGTCCTGGCGCTCGTGCTCAGCGAGGATCTGCGCAAGAAGGTGCTTGACGCCCTGTTCGGAGCCGAGGAGGAGTACGAGTACACCTCCACCACGACGCCCACGCCCGCCGCGGTCCCCAACGGCGCCGAGACCGCCAACGCCTCCTAAGGGTCTCTGGCTGGCCGGCCAGCTAAACTGATCGGCCTATGGAGGCTTCGGTAGCAGCACCGCGCAAGCTCGAGGGCGAGAAGGCGCAGCGCATCGTCGAGGCGATGCGCGCAAGTGTCGGAAAGCGCGGCGCGGCCGGCTCGACGTTCGACGTCGTCGCGCGCGAGGCGGGGGTCTCGCGCGGCCTGCTGCACTATTACTTCGGCTCCAAGGAGCGCCTGATGGTCGAGGTCGTGCGCAGCGACTGCGACCAGCGCGTGGCTGCGCTCGAGGAGAACCTGGCGACCGCGACGAGCGCGGACGAGTTCGTCGCCTTTCTCGTTCAGACGCTCGAGGCGTTCCTCTCCGACGAGCCGAGCCAGGCCGTCCTCTACGAGATGCTCAGCGCGTCGCGACGCAGCGAGGAGATCCGCGCCGAGCTGGCCGAGCTCTACCGCCGCTGGCGAGGGCAGCTCGCCGTGGCGCTGCACGACAAGCAGGAGGAGGGCGTAGTCTCGCTCGACGCCGAGCCGGAGACTGTCGCCGCCCTGCTGTTCGCGCTTGGTGACGGGATGGGCCTGCAGGTGATCTCGGATCCACAGTGGGACAGCGCACCAGCCTTCGAGCTGGGCTTCCAGACGGCGCGTCGTCTGCTCGGCGCGTAGCTCTGTGAGCGACGTCACAGTCGCTGCCTAGCGTCCGTGATCGAATCCCCCTAGACTTTGGCTGGCTGGCCAACCAAGCAGCCGGCGACACCGGAAAGGGGCTCTCATGCAGCGGTTCATGGACAGGCTCAGCTCGTTCCTCGAGCGGAGGCGGCGCTTGGTCCTCGGCGCCTGGGTCGCGCTGCTGCTCGTCTCGCTGCCGTTCGCGATGAAGCAGACCGAGCACCTGACCAGCGGCGGGTTCACGATCCCCGGCTCGGGATCCGAGGCCGTCGACCACGCGCTCGCCGACTTCGACGACGCGCAACGGCAGACGCTGTCCGTCGTCGTGGCCCGCCGCGGCGGCGATGCGGCCGACGTGCGCCGCGAGCTCGCGCGCATCGACGCGATCGCCGACGACATGCCCAAGGCCGAGCTGACGCCGCGCGCGCTCACCGCCGCCAGTCGCGACGTCGATCGCTCGCCGATCGCCGTCGCGTCGCTGAAGACCGAGGGCGACATGAACGACGCAGCCGACTTGGCCGTCGACCTGCGTGAGGAGATCGGAATCGGCGAGGGGCCGCGCAACGGCGTCGAGACCTACCTCGTCGGCGAGCAGGCGCTCTGGGCCGGCATGCAGGACCTCAGCAAGAAGGATCTCGAGCGGGCGGAGGCGACCGGCTTCCCGATCGTGCTGCTGATCCTGCTTGCCGTCTTCGGCTCACTGGTCGCCGCGATGCTGCCGCTCGTACTCGGCTTCGTCAGTGTGATGGTCACGGGCGCCGGCATCTTCTTCGTCTCGCAGGCGACCGACATGTCGGTCTTCGTGACCAACGTCGCGTCGATGATCGGCATCGGCGTCGCTGTCGACTACTCGCTGTTCATCCTCTCTCGCTATCGCGAGGAGATCCGCGCGGGAGCCGACCCGGTCGACGCGCGGCGGATCGCGATGCGCACCTCCGGCGTGGCAGTCGCCTTCTCGGGAATCACCGTGATCGTGTCGCTGGCCGGGCTGCTGCTCGTCGACTCGACGACGCTGCGCTCGATGGCCTACGGGGCGATCATGGTCGTCGCGGTCTCGATCGTCGCGGCGATGACCTTCCTCCCAGCGCTGATGGCGGCGACCGGCCGGCGTGGCTACCAGCCCGGGCGCACGGCCGGCGTCGTGGCGGCGATCGTCGGCGGCCTGCGGCGGCTGATGCGCCGCCCGCCGCGGGCCGAGGGCGCGCCCGGCTTCTGGCAGACCTGGACCGATCGCGTCACGCGCCGTCCGCTGGCCACCGCGCTCGCCGCTACGGTGCTGATGCTCGCCCTGGCGATCCCGGCGCTGTCGCTGTCGACCGGCGACGGCGCCCTGCGTCAGTTCCCCGAGGGCAACGAGACGCGCGTCGGCGCCGAGCTCGCCGCCAAGAAGCTGGGCCCCGGAGCGGCGTCGCCGGTCGAGGTCGTCGCGACCTTCGCGGAGGGCAAGGCGACCGATCCGGCGAACCAGAAGGCGCTGAAGGGCTTTGCGGCCGCCGTGAGAGAGGACCCCCAGGTGGCCGCCGTACGGCCTGCTGTCGCATCGAGGGACGGCGGCGCGGCGATGATCGCCCTGACGCCACGCAGCGATGCCGAGAGCCCGCAGGCCCGTGGACTCGTCGACCGGCTACGCGACGGTCGCAGCGGCGCTGAGGCGCTGATGAGCGTCGCACAGGTCGACGTCGGCGGCGCGACCGCGGCGGTCGAGGACTTCCGCGCCCAGGTCACCGGCTCGCTTTGGAAGATCGCGCTCTTCGTGCTCGCGTTCAGCTACGTCGTGCTGTTCTTCCTGCTGCGCTCGGTGCTGCTGCCGTTGAAGGCCGTGCTGATGAACCTGCTCTCCGTCGGGGCCGCCTACGGGGTTCTCGTGGCCGTCTTCCAGTGGGGCTGGATCGACGGCTTCCTCGGCTTCCAGTCGCTCGGCTACATCAACACGATGACCCCGCCGCTGCTGCTGGCGATCGTCTTCGGGCTGTCGATGGACTACGAGGTCTTCCTGCTGAGCCGGATCAAGGAGCGCTACGCCGCCACGGGCGACTCGAAGCTCGCGGTCGCGCAGGGCCTGGCGCGCAGCGCGGCGACGATCTCGAGCGCCGCGCTGATCATGGTCGCCGTCTTTGCGGTCTTCGCAGGTGTCGGCGTGCCGTCGGTCAAGGAGATCGGCGTCGGGCTCGCGGTCGCCGTCACGCTCGACGCGACGATCGTGCGGCTCGTGCTGGTCCCGGCGACGATGGAGATCATGGGCGACTGGAACTGGTGGCTGCCACGTCCGCTCGACCGCGTGATGCCCGATGCCGACTTCGAGGCGTCGGAGACCCCTGCGGTGCTCGCCGGAACTCGGTCCGGCTAGCCGCGGCCAGGAACTCGTCGAGGTGGCGCCAGGTCGTCGCCTCCGCGCCGCGGCCGGTGAGGGCTCCGAGGTGGCTGCCGGTGACCAGTCTGTAGGTCACCGAGGCGGCGTTGGGCAGCAGGTCGACCACCGCCTCGACGGCGGCCGCCGGCGCGAGGACGTCGTCCTCGCTCGCGATGACCAGCACCGGCTGGCGGACGTTCGCGAGCTCGATCTGATGGTCGCCTAGGTCGACGACGCCGTCGGCGAGGTCGTTGACACGGAAGAAGCGGTGATAGAGCTGACCGAAGGTGCGGCCGGGGTAGGCGAGCATGTTCGCCATGTAGCGGTCGATCGCTTGCGAGTGCGCGATCGCCTCGCGATCGGGGAGGTTGCGCAGCACCCAGACCGGCTTGGTCAGGTAGCGGTCGATCGATGTGAGCTGGAAGACGCGGCTGACCAGCGGCGCGGGCGCCCCTCCGAGCGCTCGGTAGAGCGCGCTCTCCAGCGCACCTCCGGTCAGCCGGCCGATCTGGCGCAGCGGAGCGGCGAGGCGGACACGGGTGAAGTCGAACGGGCTCGCGATAACGGCGGCCGAGGCGACCGGGAGTCGCTGGTCGCTCGCGACGGTGAGCAGCGTCATGATGCCGCCGAGGCTCCAGCCGACCAGCTGCACCGGCTGGTCGCCGCTGTCGCGGTGGACGATCCCGATCGCCGTCGGCAGCACGTCCTCGACCCAGTGCTCGAGCCCGAGCGCGCGGTCGGCGAAGGAGATCGGCCCGTAGTCGATGACGTAGGTCAGGTAGCCGAGCGAGGTCAGGTGCTCGGCCAGGCTGCAGCCGCGCTGCAGGTCGAAGCAGCTGGCGGGCGCGGCAAGTGGCGGGATCAGCAGGACTGGCGCGCGATCGCTGCGGCGGCGACGCGGCGAGCGGAAGCGGCGCACCGTGCACTGCGGCCCCTCATGGACGATCGACGACGGCGTCGGACGCAGGTCGGCGACCCCTGGCCCCAGGTATAGGTCCCACGCCGTGGCGGCGGAGTCGACGAGCTGCTCGGGATCGGGGAGGAGTCGCATTGCCGGGCCGCTCGGCGCCCGCCGCTTCAGGCGGCCTGAGCCAACGAGCCGGGAAATTCTAGGAGCAGCTCCGCAAGCCGGTCCGCCGCCTCGATCTGTGGACAGTGCCCGCAGTCCTCGATCAGCGTCAGCTCGGAGTCCGGCACCCTGTCGAGCACCCGTTCGGCACCGCTCTTGAACACCATCGCGTCGTGGTCGCCCCAAACCAGCTGGACGGGGCAGCGGATCCGCCCGAGGTCGAAGGGGTCGCGCAGCTCCGGAAGCATGCGGCGGGCCGCGCCGAGGATCTGTGCGGCGGTGCGGCGGTCGCGGAAGTGAGAGGTGAAGGCGCGGCCGACCAGCGGCTCGATCGCCTCGGGATGGTGGAAGACGAGCCGCTTGTAGATCTCGAGGACGACGCGTTGCAGTACCGCCGGAGGGACCGGCAGCGGCGATGCCAGCAAACCGCGCAGCACTGGCTCGCGCTCGATCAGCGTGAGCCAGCGCGCCATGTCGAGGCCGGCGGGCGCGACCGGCACGACGCCGGCGAGGCGCAGGCCGGGACGCTCGGCGAGCAGCAGCGACAGGCAGCCGCCGAGCGAGTTGCCGCAGACGATCGCCCCGCCCTGCGGCGCGTGGTGCTGGACCGCCGCCTTCGCGAAGGCCGTCAGCTGGGCGAGGACCGGCTGGTCCGGGCGCAGCGGGTCGGCCGTCCCGAAGCCGGGCAGGTCGACGGCTACGGCGCGACGGTCGCCGCGGCTGAGCCGGTCGAGCAGCGTGCGCCAGGTGTCGGCGCTGTCGGCGAACCCATGCAGCAGCACGAGCGGTGGGCCCGACCCCTCGAGCTCCAGCGCTCGCGTCTCGAAGCCGGCCAACTCCAGCCGGTGCTCGAACAGCGGCTGCGTCATGTCACCAGCGTAGGAGTCGAGCAGCCATCTGGCGCAAGTCCGTTACACGGACACAGCATATATGCTCGATACTGGACAGCGGGCTCGGATAGCTTCGAGGGGGTGCAGACGGTGGCTTGGACAGATGCGCGAATGGACGACCTGGCCGGGCGGATGGACGCCGGCTTCGCGCGCGTCGACGGGGAGATCGCGGGCCTGCGAACCGAGATAGGCCTCCTGCGCAGCGAGATGCACCAGGAGTTCCGAAGCACCCGCACGGAGTCGCGGCACGAGATCGACGGCTCGCGCACGGAGCTGAGCGCCTCGATCGAGGCGCTGCGCTCCGATGTGAAGGGCGACATCGATGCCCTTCGTACGGAGTTGAAGGGCGACATGGATGCGCTGCGTACGGAGTTGAAGGGCGACAT
>DATABO010000087.1:0-6343 GCA_036259535.1 Thermoleophilaceae bacterium | reverse complement strand
CTGCAGCGGCAGGTCGACCTTGACGCCCTTGGGCACGTAGAGGAACGAGCCGCCGGACCAGACCGCGCCGTGCAGCGCCGAGAACTTGTTGTCCTGCGGCGGGACGCACTTCTTCATGAAGTACTCCTGCACCAGCTCGGGGTACTCGACGATCGCGGTGTCCATCGAGCAGAAGAGGATCCCGAGGTCTGCGTACTCCTTCTTCAGGCCCTCGTAGACGGGCTCCTGGCGCCAGACGCCGACGACGCCGGCGAGGTGCTCGCGCTCGGCCTGCGGGATTCCGAGGTCCTCGTAGGTCTGCTTCATCTCGGCCGGGACGTCGTCCCAGGAGTTGAAGCGGCCGGCCTCGGGCGGGCTGTAGAGCACCAGCTCGTCGAGGTCGAGGTCGGAGAGATCGACGCCCCAGGTCGGGATCGGCTTGCGCTCGAAGATCTCGTAGGACTTCAGCCGCAGCTCGGCCATCCAGTCGGGCTCGCCCTTGATCTTGGAGAGCTCCTGGATCACCTCGCGCGAGACACCCTTCTTCGCGACCAGCTGTCCCTGGTCGTCCTCGACGATCGGGCTGGGCTTGGCGATGCGCGTCTTGTCTGGAGTGGCCATCAGGTCCTGTTGCTCGGGGTCACGTCCGCCTGGGGAGGCACGGCCCTCCAGTGTACCGGGCGGCCGGGCCGGGCCGCTGGACTTAGGCTAGCCTAAGCGGTCATGTCCAAACGCACTCTGGTCCTCGGCTCGGCCCTGATCGCGCTGCTCGTGGCGGGCGCCTTCGTCGGCATCGTGATCGCCACCTCCGGTGACGACGACGACCTCGTCGTCTACAGCGCCCGCTCGCACTACGGCGAGGAGAAGCCCTTCGAGACGTTCGACGAGCGCGAGGGCATCAGCACGCGGATCTTCGGCGGCGAGGCGCCCGAGCTCTACGAGCGGCTGCGCAGCGAGGGCGATGAGACCGACGCCGACGTGCTCGTGACCGTCGATGCGGCGAACCTCTGGCGCGCCGAGCAGGCCGGCCTGCTGCGCTCGATCCGCTCAGCCGCGCTGGAGCGCAGCGTGCCCGCGAGCCTGCGCGACCCGAAGGGCCGCTGGTACGGGCTGACGGTCCGAGCGCGCACGATCATGCGCGCCAGCCGCCGCGTCCGCCCGGGCGAGATCGCGACCTACGACGATCTCGGCGACCCGCGCTGGAAGGGCAGGCTCTGCCTGCGATCCGGGACCAGCGACTACAACATCTCGTTCGTCGCGGACCGGATCGCCAAGGACGGCGAGCCCGCGACGCGGCGGATGCTCGAGCGCTGGATGACCAACGACCCGACGATCCTCGGGTCTGACGTCGACGTGCTCCACGCGCTGA
Source organism: Thermoleophilaceae bacterium (assembly GCA_036259535.1). GTDB lineage: Bacteria > Actinomycetota > Thermoleophilia > Solirubrobacterales > Thermoleophilaceae > JAAYBF01. The sequence goes on along the minus strand of DATABO010000087.1, from coordinate 4,995 downwards.
ACGAGGGCTCCTGCGACGTCGGGCTGACGAACTCCTACTACCTCGGCCGCGAGCTCGAAGAGGACCCCGACTTCGGCGTCGCGCCGGTCTGGGCCGACCAGCAGGGCCGTGGCACCCACGTCAACCTGTCGGGCATCGGCGTCGTCGCGGCGACCGACAAGCCGCGTCAGGCGCGACAGCTGGTCGAGTACCTCGGATCGGCCGAGCAGCAGCAGGTGCTGGCCGACAACAACCACGAGCTCGGTGCGGACCCCGACGTCGAGCCGACGGCCGAGGTCGCCCGCTTCGGCAGCTTCAAGCGGGACCCGATCGACGTGGCCGGAGCCGGGCGCCACCTCGACGACGCCGTCCGGCTGATGAACCAGGTGGGGTGGGACTGACGACCGCGGTGCGCGGCGGGCTCGCGCCGGCTCGCCGCCCTGCCGTCCGCCTCGACGGCTGGACGGTCTCCACCGTCGCCGTCGCCATGGCGGTCGCGGGGCCATTGATCGTGTTGCCCGCGAGCTTCCTCGCCGCTCCGGGTGCGCTCTCGGACTTCGCCGGGCTCCTGCCCGACGCGCTGGTCGCCACTGCGCTGCTGGTCGCGGGCGTTGGAGCGGGCACGCTGGTGCTCGGGACCGGGCTTGCGGCGTTGGTTGCCTTCTGCGACTTCCCCGGCCGGCGCTGGATCGAGTGGGCGCTGGTGCTGCCGCTGGCGATGCCGGGCTACGTCTTCACGCTGTTCGCACTCGGCAGCGCCGACGCCAGCGGGCTGAGCCTGTCGACGATCCGCTCGCCGCTCGGCGCGATCGCCGTCTTCACGCTCGTCCTCTACCCATACGTCTACCTGCTCGCGCGGGCCGCCTTCCTCGCCCAGGCCGGCGACCTGGTCGAGGCGGCGCGCGGCCTCGGCCTCTCGCGCCCACGGGCGATCCTGCGCGTCGCGATCCCGCTCGCGCGGCCGGCGATCGTGGGCGGCGTCGCCCTCGCGCTGATGGAGGCGCTAGCCGACTTCGGCACCGTCAACCTGCTCGGCGTCCAGACGTTCACCAACGCGATCTACAAGGTCTGGTTCGGCGCGTTCGATCGCGACGCGGCGCTGCAGCTCGCCACGATGCTGATGACGGTCACGCTCGCGCTGCTGATGCTCGAGCGGATCTCCCGTGGCAGGGCGCGCTACGCGCAGGGCGGTCAGAGCGGCCGGGCGCAGGCGCCGGTCCGATTGCGCGGCCTCGCGGCCGCCGCCGCGCTGATCGGGCCGCTGCTGCTGCTGGGGCTGGTCGTGCTCGCGCCGGTGGCCCAGCTCGGCGCCTGGTCGCTGGCGTCGGTCCGCGACGGGCTGCTCGCACCCGAGTTCGCGCTCGCCGCGCGCAACAGCCTGATGCTGGCGGGAATGTCGATCGCGATCGTCGTCGCGGTCGCGCTGCTGCTCGCCTACGGCCGGCGCGCCAGCGGATCGCGGGCCAGCGCGGCGGCTCTGCGGGTCTCCACGATCGGCTACGGCCTGCCAGGATCGGTGGTCGCCGTGGCCGTGATCGTGCCGCTCGGCTGGCTCGACCACCGCCTCGACGACGCCGCCGGAGTGGGCCTGCTGCTCACCGGCACCGTGATCGGGCTCTTCGCCGCCTACACCGTGCGCTTCCTCGCCCTCGCCTTCCAATCCGTCGACACCGGCCTCGAGCGCGTCCCGCGCTCGCTCGACGAGGCGGCTCGCGGGCTCGGCTCCGACCGCCTCGACGTGCTGGCGCGCGTCCACGTGCCGCTGATCGCGCCGGCCCTGCTGACCGCCGGCCTGCTCGTCTTCACCGAGGTGATGAAGGAGCTGCCGGCGACGCTGCTGCTGCGCCCGCTCGGCGGCGACACGCTCGCGATCGCCGTGTGGCAGGCGACGACCGAGTCGCTCTACGAGACGGCCGCGCTGCCGGCGCTGCTGATCGTGCTGGTCGGGCTGATCCCGGTCGGCGTGCTGATCCGGCTCTCGCGGAGAGCCGCCTCGTGAGCGTCCGCGTCCAGGCGGTCGAGAAGCGCTTCGGCGCCACCGTCGCGGTCGCGGGGGTCGACCTGTCGCTGGAGGAGGGCGAGCTGGTCGCCGTGCTCGGCCCGTCCGGTTGCGGCAAGACGACGCTGCTGCGGCTGATCGCCGGCTTCGAGGCCCCCGACGCCGGGACGATCACGGTCGGCGGAGAAATCGTCGCCGGTGCCGGACGCTCCGTCCCGCCGGAGCGGCGGCGGATCGGGATGGTCTTCCAGGACTACGCGCTGTTTCCCCACCTGCGCGTCGAGGCGAACGTCGCGTTCGGGCTGGCACGGCGATCGGCTCAGGAGCGGCTGGAGCGGACGCGCGAGACGCTCGCCCTGGTGGGGCTGGATCGGAAGGCGGATCGCTACCCCCACGAGCTCTCGGGCGGCGAGCGCCAGCGCGTCGCGCTCGCCCGTGCGCTCGCGCCTGCACCCGAGGTCGTGCTGCTCGACGAGCCGTTCTCGAGCCTCGACGCGACCCTGCGCGCAGGCCTTCGCCGCGACGTCGAGACGATCCTGCGCGAAGCGGCCACCACTGCCCTGCTTGTGACGCACGACCAGGAGGAGGCGCTCAGCCTCGCCGATCGCGTCGCGGTCATGCGCGACGGCCGGATCCAGCAGGACGGCACCCCCGAGGAGGTCTACGGGCGGCCGACCAGTCAGTGGGTGACGAGCTTTCTCGGCGACGCCGAGATCCTGCCGGGCAGCGCGGCCGGCGGGGCGGTCGAGTGCGAGCTGGGTCGCTTCCCGATCCCGGCGGAGCTCGAGGGCGAGGTCGACGTCGTCGTGCGGCCGGAGTCGGTGGCACTCGGACAGGGGCCCGCGCCGCGCGGCGACCGCGGGCACGAGGGGGTGGTGATCGCGCGCGAGTACTACGGCCACGACCAGCTCGTGGTGGTCGAGCTGGCGTCCGGGCGCAGGGTGCGCAGCCGCTCGATGGGCTTCCCGATCTGGCACCCGGGCGACCGCGTTCGGGTCTGGGTCGACGGCCCGGTGAACGCCTTGCGGCGCGAGACCGCGCCCGGCAGCGCCGCCTGACCGTCTCAACTTCGGCGACCGATCGGCCGATGGGCTGGTTGTGAGCGGCGTCAACGACCTCGTGCTCGTGCGCGGGATGCACGACACGCGCCTCGCGCTGCGCGCGTGGAACGAGCATCCGGCACGCGTGCTCTGGCCGTGGGTCGGCCTCAGCTTCGCGGTGGCGTGCGGGCTCCTGCTCGCCGTCTACCTGGTCGCCAAGGCGGCGACGCCGCAGCCCGCGATCCTCCACTTCGCCGGTCTGACTCATTCGCCGGACCTCGAGGACTACCTGCACATCCTCTACCGCAATGGGCTCGTGCTGGCGCTCCACGCGATGGCCTGCGTGGCGGGCTTCATCGCCGGGAGCTCGCTGCCGCTCTCGGCGGCCAACCGCAGCGGCGTCGATCGCTGGATCCACGAGAAGGCCGGGCCGCTGGCGATCGGCTTCGTCGTCTGCGCGACGATCTTCTCGCTCTGCACGCAGGCGTTCGGGATCGGGCTGCTGGCTGCCGACGTGTCCGGGTTGCTGCAGATCGGTCCGGGCACGCTGATCGTCGGCCTGCTCCCCCACGCCCTGCCCGAGCTGACCGCGCTGTTCCTGCCGCTCGCCGCCTGGATGATCGCCAGCCGCCAGGGCCGCTGGGACGAGCTGCTGGCCGCGACGTTCGTCACGGTGGCGGTAGCGGTGCCGGTGCTGCTGGCATCCGCGGCGGTCGAGCTGTGGGTCTCACCGGAGCTGCTGCGCGCGCTGGCCGGGCTTTCCTAGACGGAGTCCGGCATGCTTGCGGCTCGTGAGAGCCCCCGAGGGATCCGACATCCGCGCGCCCGAGTTCCCGCCGAAGATGGAGTGGCTGAACGTCGCGTTCCTGCGGATGATGAAGCTCGTCCACCATGAGGCGACGCTGATCGAGTTCTTCGACTTCGCGCGGATCAACTCGCATCGCACCCTCCCTTACCTACGCGAATGGCACGCCCGCTACGGCGACAAGGGGCTGCGAGTGATCGGCGTGCACTGTCCCGGCTACTCGTTCGGCGCCGACCGCGACGTCGTCGCGCGCGCCGTCGCGCGGATGGGCATCGAGTACGCGGTGCTGCTCGACCCCGGCTTCGAGGTCTGGCGCGAGTACGCCAACAAGGGCTGGCCTGGCCGCTACGTGTTCGACGTCGACGGGCGCCTGCGCTCGATCCACTACGGCGAGGGCGACTACCTGGACTGCGAGCGCGCGATCCAGGAGGTGCTGCTCGAGATCGACGGCTCGCTCGAGCTGCCGGAGCCGATGGAGCCCGTGCGCCCCGAGGACGCCGAGGGCGTGCTGCTCGAGGCCCAGACTGCCGACATAGCGCTGCCGGGCGGCCGTGACCGGGTGGAGCTCGAGGGCGACTGGAGTGAGGGCGAGGACTACCTCGAGGCGCGCGCCGCCGGTGCGACCGCACGCCCGCGCTCGTTCAGCGCCGGCGCCGCCTACGCCGTCCTCGCCGGCGCCGGCGTCGACGAGCCGGGGCTCCACGAGACCGACGGCACCGTCGAGGCGCCGCTGGCCGGCTTTCGCCTCTACGGCTATCAGTTCACGCCCAAGACGTAGTCTTACTCGGCATGCACTTCGTCGTGGATGGCATGAACGTCATCGGGACCAGGCCCGATGGCTGGTGGAGGGACCGCGACGCCGCGATGGCGAAGCTGGTCGACCAGCTCGAGCGCTTCTCAGCCGCCAGCGGCGACGACGTCACGGTCGTCTTCGAAAGAGCTCCGCGGCCGCCGCTGCGGTCGACCGTGATCGAGATCGAGCACGCGCCGCGGCCGAAGCCGGACGCGGCCGACTACAAGATCCTCGAGCTCGTCAAGGCGCACCCCAGTCCCACGACGCTGCACGTCGTGACCTCCGACCACTGGCTCGCCGACGCCGCTCGCGACGCCGGCGCTGTCGTGGAGCCCTCGGAGGGGTTCAGGACCCGACTGGAGGATTAGCTGGCTGCGCC
>DATABO010000086.1:0-2162 GCA_036259535.1 Thermoleophilaceae bacterium | reverse complement strand
TACATCCCGACCAACGTCATCTCGATCACCGACGGCCAGATCTTCCTCGAGGGCGATCTGTTCCGCTCCGGCGTCCGCCCGGCGATCAACGTCGGCATCTCGGTCTCGCGCGTCGGCGGCAACGCCCAGCCGAAGGCGATGAAGAAGGTCGCCGGCAAGCTGCGCATCGAGCTCTCGCAGTACCGCGAGCTCGAGGCGTTCGCGCAGTTCGGCTCGGAGCTCGACGCCTCGACCCAGGCGACGCTGGCCCGCGGCGAGCGGCTCGTCGAGACGCTCAACCAGAACGAGCTGCGGCCGTGGAAGCCGGCCGACCAGGTAGCCGCGATCTACTCCGGCACCGGCGGCTTCCTCGACCGGATCAAGGTCGAGCGCGTCGCGGAGTTCCACGAGACGCTGCTCCAGCGGCTGCACTCGGAGGAGGCGGAGCTGATGAGCACGCTGAACGCGGGTGACTGGTCCGACGACATCGAGGCGCAGCTCGGGAAGGCGATCGCCGACGCGATCGACGACTTCGGTCCCGACTTCGACGTCGAGGGCAACCCGCTCGAGGCGGGCGAGTCCGACCGCATCCGGACCGGCGACGACCGCGGTGCCAACGGCGCCGGCACTGACGCCGACGCCGAGAGCGAGCCCCGCGAGGAGGCCGAGGCGCCCGCCGCCGTCTAACCCCATGGCCTCCCAGAAGGACGTCAAGAACCGCATCGGCTCGGTGCGGAACATCCAGAAGATCACCCGCGCGATGGAGATGGTGGCCGCCGCGCGCCTGCGTCGCGCCGAGCAGCGCATCGAGGCGCTGCGGCCCTACGCGGGAGCGATCCGCCGGATGACGCGACGCACGGTCGAGGCGGTCGAGAACATCCCGAACATGCCGCTGCTCGAGGAGCACGAGCGGGTAGAGCGAGTCGGGCTGCTGCTGGTGACCGGCGACCGCGGCCTCGCCGGCGCCTTCAACTCGCAGATCGTCCGCGCCGGAGTCCGCCGTGCGCAGGAGCTCTCCGACGAGGGCACCGACGTGGCCTGGTACGCGTCCGGTCGTCGCGGCGTCGGCTCGCTGCGCTTCCGTGGCCGCGACGTCACCGGCGCCTACGAGGGCTTCACCGACCGCCCGGCGTTCGCCGACGCCCGCGACATCGCCGGCGACCTGGCGACGGCCTACGTCGACGGCAAGGTCGATCGCGTCGAGGTGATCTACAACGGCTACGTCTCGCCGCTGACCCAGACCGTCACAAACGACGTGCTGCTGCCGCTGCAGGCGATCGACGAGCTGACCTCCGGCGATGACGAGAGCGCCGAGGAGGCCGCCGAGGAGGAGCGCAGCCGCACGACCTCCTGGCTGTACGAGCCGGAGCCGGAGGAGATCCTCCAGCGGCTCGTGCCGGACTACATCGAGATCAGCATCTTCCGGGCGCTGCTCGAGTCGACCGCCTCCGAGCACGGCGCCCGCATGACGGCGATGCGCAATGCGCAGGAGAACGCCAGCGACATGATCGACGACCTCACGCTCGAGATGAACCGTCAGCGCCAGGCGGAGATCACGCAGGAGATCATGGAGGTCGTCGCCGGGGCCGAGGGCCTGACGTAGCGCCGATCGATCACGACCTTTCGAGACTTAAAGAGCCAAGGAGAACCCAGTGGAGGCAGCAACAGCAACCCAGAGTCGAGCGGGCGTCGAGCCCGGCAAGGTCGAGGAGATCACCGGCGTCGTCATCGAGGCCGTGTTCCCCGGGGACCTGCCCGAGATCTACAACGCGCTCGAGATCACGATGCCGGCGGCCGAGGACGGCGGCGAGCCGATCACGCTCGTCTGCGAGGTCCAGCAGCACCTCGGCGACGACCGCGTGCGCGCGGTCGCGATGGACGCGACCGACGGGCTGGCCCGCGGGACCGAGGTGCGCGACACCGGCGCGCCGATCTCGGTGCCGGTCGGCAAGGGGACGCTGGGACGGATCTTCAACCTGCTCGGCGACCCGATCGACGGCGCGGGACCCGTCGACGCCGACGAGCGCTGGCCGATCCACCGCGCGGCGCCGAGCGTCGAGAACCTGACCCCGACGCGCGAGATCTTCGAGACCGGCATCAAGGTCGTCGACCTGCTCGCGCCGTACGCCAAGGGCGGCAAGGTCGGCCTGTTCGGCGGCGCCGGCGTCGGCAAGACGGTGCTG
>DATABO010000085.1:0-18915 GCA_036259535.1 Thermoleophilaceae bacterium | reverse complement strand
CGTCTTGCCGGTCTGGCGGTCGCCGATGATCAGCTCGCGTTGGCCGCGGCCGATCGCGATCATCGAGTCGATCGCCTTGATGCCGGTCTGCATCGGCTCCTCGACCGGCTGGCGCTGGACGACGCCGGGGGCCTTGAACTCGGCCGGGCGCGACTCGGTGGTGTTGATGTCCCCCTTGCCGTCGAGCGGGTTGCCGAGCGGGTCGACGATCCGGCCGAGCAGCGCCTCGCCGACCGGGATCTCGAGCAGCTTGCCGGTGCGGCGGACCGAGTCGCCCTCCTCGATCTTGTCCCAGTCGCCGAACAGCACAGCGCCGACGTTGTCGGACTCGAGGTTGAGCGCGAGGCCGGTGACGTCGTGGGGCAGCTCGAGCATCTCGAGCGACATGCAGTTCTCGAGCCCGTGGACGCGCGCGATGCCGTCGGCGATCGAGAGCACGGTCCCGACCTCGGACAGGTCGGCCCCGCCGTCGTCGAGCCCCTCGATGCGGCTCTTGAGGATGCTGGTGATCTCGTCTGGCTTGATCTGCATGGGTTCTCGGGGCCTTTCTAAGCCGCCTTTGCGACTTGCTTTCTAAGTCTCTCGAGCCGGTTGCGCACGCTTGCGTCCAGCACCATGTTGCCTACCTGGAGCACGATGCCGCCGAGCACGTCGGGATCGACCTGGCTCGACAGCTCGACCTGCTCCCCGGTCTGCTGCTCGATCCGCCTGCCGATGCCCTCGACCAGCTCCGAGTCGAGCTCGACGGCGCTCGTCACGGAGACCGGCAGCCGCTTGTTCTCGCGTCGCCAGAGCCGGTCGAGCTCGGCCCTGACCCTGAAGATAGCGGGCATCCGGTGGCGCTCCGCGAGCAGCTCGAGGAAGCGGACGAAGTTCTCCTCCGCGCCCTCGACGAGCGCGGCGATGCCGTCCTTCTTCTCCTGCGACGAGAAGTACGGCGAGAAGAAGAACACCTGCAGGTCGCGGCTCTCCGACAGAGCGTCGGCGAACTGGCCGAGCTCCTCGTGCACGCGGTCGAGGACGCCCTGCTCCTTGGCGACCTCGAACAGCGCGCGGCTGTAGACCTCGGCGATCTCCTCCATGGCCTAGGAGCGCTTCTCCGAGCCGGCGAGCGCCGAGAAGTCGACCTCGCCCAGCGCCTCCTCGATCAGGCGCCGGTGGTCGGCGTCGTCGAGCGACTTGCGCGTCACCTTCTCGGTCGCGATGACCGTCAGGTCGGCGACCTCCTTGCGGATGTCGTCGAGCGCGAGCTGCTTGGCGGCCTCGATCTCCCGCAGGGTCGCGGCGCGCTGCTCCTCGCCGTACTCCTTCGCGGTCGCCTTGACCTCCTCCATGTGCGAGTCGGCCGCCTTGCGTGAGCGCGCGACGATCTCCTCGGCCTGCTCGCGGGCCTCGCGCAGCCGGGCGCGGTACTCCTCGAGCAGCTGGTCGGCCTCCTCCTTGGTGCGCGCGGCGGCGTCGATCGACTCGTCGATCGCCCGGCGGCGCTTGTCGAGCGCCTCGCCGATCACCGGGAACGCGAACTTGGCGAGGATCGCCATCGAGATGCCGAACGCGATCAGCGTCCAGAGCATCAGCCCGACGTCGGGCGATACGAGGAAGCTGCCGCCCTCGTCCTCGGCGCCGGCCTCGGTGGCCGCGAGGACGAGCGTCGCGATTTCGGTGAATGCCTCCACGATCACCGCCCTATGCGAGGAAGAACGCGATCAAGCCGAAGATGAACGTGTAGAAGGCGACCGCCTCGGTCAGCGCGAAGCCGAGCCAGCGGATCGACTGCAGCTCGGCCGCCATCTCGGGCTGGCGGGCGACCGACTCGATCTCCTTGCCGAAGATGATGCCGATGCCGATGCCGGCGCCGATCGAGCCGAGGCCGGCGCCGACGCCGAGCGCGATCGCGCGGCCCGCGTCGGTGATGGCCTGAGCGTCGGCCGACTGGGCGAGTGGGAGCAGCAGGTCCACTTGTTCTCCTTAGTGACTGTCGGCGGTGGCTCCGCCGAGGTAGATGGATGTGAGGATCGCGAAGATGAATGCCTGCAACGTCGCGACCAGGCCGATCTCGAAGAGGAAGAACGGGATCGCCATGCCAAGCGTGATCACGCCCAGCGCGGAGATCCCGAGCAGCACGACGAGCCCACCGGCCATGAACAGGATCAGCAGGTGGCCGGCGAGGATGTTCGCGAACAGCCGCACCGACAGCGAGATGATCCGGACGATGTCGGAGATCACCTCGATCACGAACAGCGGGATCGCGCCGACCCCGGACATCCCAGGCGGGACGAAGCTCTTCATGAAGCCGACGAAGCCCTTCACCCTAATGCCCTCGACGTGGTAGGCGATCCAGACGACGAGCGTCAGCGCCAGCGGTATCGAGAGGTTCGCCGTCGCGGCGTAGATCGCCAGCGCCGGGACCTCGGCCCCGAAGATGTTGACCGGGTGCTCGGTGTTGGTCGGCAGCGGCAGGTAGCCGAGCATGTTCGAGAACCAGATGAAGAAGAAGAGCGTCGCCACGAACGAGAACCACTTGGTCGCCATCGGCCGGCCCATGTTCTGGCCGGTGATGTTGTTGCGCGTCAGGTCGTAGGCGACCTCGATCGCCGTCTGGACGCGGTTCGGGCGCGCCTGCATGCGACGGGCGATGAAGACCATCGTCGCCGTCGTGGCGGCGGCGGCGAGGAAGAGGTACATCACCGCCTTGTTGATGCTCATGTCGATGCCGAAGACGTTCAGCTCGATCCACGGCTGGAGGCGGAACTCCTCCTGCGGCTGGAAGGCGTCGTTGCGCCCCTCGCTGCCGAAGAGCACGCCGAACACGACCGCGAGCAGGAGCCAGAGGCCGAGTCCGACGAAGACCTTGGTGCGCGTCCTCATCGGCGCGCTCCGGCGATCGGCGCGGCGGCGAGCTGAAGGACGAGCGCGCAGCTGAAGAGGACCGCTGCGAGGACCGCCGCCGGCAGGCCGGCGTCGCGGTCGACCAGGCCGACCGCGGCGACCGACGCCGTGACCAGCATGAGCCGGACCAACATCGAGAGGCCGACCACCCGCATCACCGTGGCCCGGTCGCCGCTGGCGAGCGCGCGCCGCTTCGCCGTCGCGACGATCCAGCGCTGCGCGATCCATGCCACGGCGACCGCTGCCCATCCGAGCAGCGGCAGGCCCGCGATCAGGAACAGCGGCAGGGCCAGTGCGAGCACCGGCAGGTCAAGGGCACGGAGCAGGGTGAGGAAGAAACCAGCCTCTCCCGACCCCTCGGGTGTTGCGACTGCGTGAGCGGTCAAGGGGCGAGAGACTCTATAGGAATGGCTTGTTAAAGCGCTTTGTGGCGAAAATCACACCACTGTCACACGACGCGCAGGATCGCCTCGACCACCCGCTCGTCGAACTGGCGCCCGGCGCCGCGCCGCAGCTCCTCGGACGCGGCCGCCGTGTCGAGCGGCGGTCGGTAAGGACGCGCGGCGGTCATCGCCTCGTAGGCGTCCGCGACCGCGAGGATCGAGGCCTCGAGCGGGACCTGCCCGGCTGTGCGGCCCGCCGGATAGCCGGTGCCGTCCGGGCGCTCGTGGTGCGCGAGGATCCAACCGCCGATGTCGTCGAAGTCGGTGGTGTCGAGCATCCGGGCCCCGATCGCCGGGTGCGAGCGAATCCAGACCCACTCCTCGGCGGTCAGCGGCCCGCTCTTGCGCAGCAGCTCGTCGGGCACCCCCACGCGGCCGACGTCGTGCAGGATGCCGGCGATCCTCAGGCGCTCGACGGCGTCGGGCGGCAGGCCGAGCTCGCGGGCGATCAGCTCGGCGTAGCGGCCGACGCGCTGACTGTGCGTTGCGCTGCCCGAGTCGCGCACGTCGAGCGCCTCGGCGAGGGCTAGCAGCGTCGCGAGCTCGACGTGAGCCTCGTCGCGGCCGTGCGGGGCACGGGCCAGGATGCCTGGGACCTCCGCACTCGAGATCACGGCGCGGTTGCGACCGAGGCGCTTCGCCGCATACAGCGCCTGGTCGGCCGCCTGCAGCAACGCCTCGCCGGTCTGGCCGTGGATCGGGAAGCTGACGATCCCGAAGCTGGCGGTCAACTGGCCGGCTCCAGCCGGCTCGAACGTCTCCTCGATCTCCACCCGCAGCCGCTCGGCGAGCACGTAGGCGCCGTGCTCGTCGGTGTCCGGCGCCACGATCGCGAACTCCTCGCCGCCGATCCGCGCGGCGACGTCCCAGCTGCGCTTCATCGCGCGGATCGTCTCCCCCACGCGACGCAGGACCTCGTCGCCGGCGGCGTGTCCGAAGCGGTCGTTGACCTCCTTGAAGCGGTCGAGGTCGCCGACGATCACGCTCAGGCCGCGGTCGGCGCGGCGGGCGCGCTCCAGCTCGACGTCGAAGGACTCCTCGAACCCGCGCCGGTTCAGCAGGTCGGTCAGCGGGTCGGTGCGGGCGGCGTCGGTAAGGCTGGCGATCGAGCCGGTCAGCCGGTCGCGCATGACCCCCACGACGAGGCCGGCGGTGGTCAGGGTGACGATCGTCGCGACCCACGAGTCGACGGGCGTCCAGCCAAGGTCGCGCAAGCCCAGCTCGATCCCGAAGAACGCTCCCAGCACTCCCATGTGGACGAGCGCGGCCGGCATCGGGAAGAAGTAGAAGGCGTAGATGGCGACCCACAGGTAGGGCAGTGGGCCGTAGGGCGCGTGATCGCCCCAGCTGTAGATCGCCAGCGTCGCAAGCGCGGTCGCCACGACGGTCCCGACGTGAAAGCCCCATACGGGGATCCGGTCGAAGCCCAGGAGGGCGATCGCCGCGAGCGTCGCCGCGCCAGCGGCGACGACGAGGATGCCGGCCGGCTCGAGCTCTGGCGCCTGCGGTGGGACGATGGCTAGCAGGGCCAGCGCGGCGCCCGCTAAGGCGAACCAGAAGGCCGCGCGGGCCATCGCGGCGCGGCTTCCCGGCACGCCACTGACGTCTTTGGATGTCTTCCAGCCGAGGCGCTCGCGAAGGGGCGGATCCATGTCCCTGCTCAGTTCTGCCGCGGCGCCGCCCCCGTGCGGGACGGCAGCCCGCTCGGGGTTCTGCAACTTCTCGTTCAATATAGGCGCGCCTGCCGATATGCGCCAGCTAGCTTTGCCGCCGTGTGGCTCAGCCGCGACCTCGTGCTCGAGCCGCGTCCGCGCGGCTTCCACCTGATCACCTCAGAGGTCGTCGCCGCAGTCCCTGAGCTGAGCCAGCTGGCAGCTGGCCTGCTACAGGTCCAGGTCCTCCACACGTCGGCATCGCTGACGCTCAACGAGAACGCCAGCCCGGACGTGCGCGCCGACTTCGAGTCCTGGTTCAGCCGAGCGGTGCCGGAGGACGCGCCGTACTGGCGCCACACGCTCGAGGGGCCGGACGACATGCCGGCACACATCAAGGCGTCGCTGCTGGGGCCGTCGGTGACCGTCCCGGTTCGCGACGGTCGCCTGCTGCTCGGCACGTGGCAGGGCATCTACCTCTGCGAGCACCGCGACCGCGGCGGCCCGCGCTCGCTCGCGCTCACGCTCAACGGCGAGTGAGCGCATTTCGTCTCTGGCGGCCTTGGCCGTCCTATGCGAACGTATGTTCGCATGCGATGGGATGCGCTGAGCGTCGAAGACGAGGCCACGCGGCAGCTGCCGGGATACCGCGAGCCGGCCACCGTCCGCACGTTCGACGCCCCGGAGGCGATGGACATCCGCTTCTACGAGGTGCGCGCGAAGTCGGCGCTCAACCGCGTGCCGGAGGCGTCGCGGATGCCGTTCCGCTGGACCGTGAACCCTTACCGGGGCTGCACCCATGCGTGCGTCTACTGCCTCGACGGGGGGACGCTGATCCTGCTCGCCGACGGGACCACGAAGCCGATCGCCCAGTTGCGGCCCGGCGACCGCATCGTCGGCACCGAGACGATCGGCGTCCATCGGCGCTACGCCGTGACCGAGGTTCTCGCGCACTGGCAGACGCTGAAGCCGGCCTACCGCGTGACGCTCTCCGACGGCACCGCGCTCGTGGCGAGCGCCGATCACCGCTTCCTCGCGCGGGGCGGCTGGCGACAGGTGACCGGCAACGAGCCCGGCGGGCCGCGCCGCCGCCTCAGCGCCAGCGACCAGCTGCTCGGTCCCGGTCCGGCTCCACGGCAGGCGCCGCAGGCCGGCGACTCGGTCGAGTCGGCGCGTGGCCTGTGGGTCGACTCGATCGAGCCGCTCGGCGAGGAGCGCGTGCTGTTCGACATCACCACCGGCACCGGGGACTTCGTGGCGAACGGCGTGGTCAGCCACAACTGCTTCGCGCGGCCGACGCACAAGTTCCTCGATCTCTCGCCGGGCAGGGACTTCGAGCGCGAGATCGTCGTCAAGGTCAACGCGCCGGAGGCGCTGCGCGCCCAGCTCTCGCGCCCGTCGTGGAAGCGCGAGCACGTGGCGCTCGGCACCAACACCGACCCGTACCAGTGGGTCGAGGGGCGCTATCGCCTGATGCCCGGCATCTGGGAGGCCCTGCGCGACAGCGGGACTCCGTGCTCGGTGCTGACCAAGTCGCCGCTGCTGCTGCGCGACGTCGCGCTGATGCAGGAGCTCGTCGAGCGCGTCGGCTTCACGGCGAGCCTGTCGGTGCCGACGCTCGACGAGCGGGCATGGCGCTCGACCGAGCCGCACACGCCGCATCCCCGCGCCCGGCTCGAGGCCGTCGGCGAGCTGAACCGCGCGGGCGTTCCGACCGGCATCCTGATCGCGCCGCTGATGCCGGGGATCAACGACTCGCCGGAGCAGGTCGACCGGATCCTCGAGCTGGCCACCGAGGCGGGCGCGACAGGCGTCGGCGGCCTGCACCTGCACCTGCGCGGTGAGGTGCGCGAGATCTTCATGGACTGGCTGCGCTCACAGCGGCCCGACCTGGTGCCTCGCTACGAGGAGCTCTACGCCCGCGGCGCCTATGCCCCGCGGGCGGACCGTGACCGCGTCGCCAAGCTGGTCCGCGAGCGTGGTCCGAAGTGGCCGCGCCGCGGCGCGTTCCGGACGGGACCGCCGCCGGCTCGCGACGAGCCGCCAGCGCCCGACCAACCCTCCCTCTTCTGATCGGGCCGGGGGGCTCACGCCCCCCGAACCCCCCGCGGCGACTGGCCGGTCGAGGGTGAGCTGACGGCGTCGAACTCGCCGGTCTCGACCTCGCGCTCGATCTCCTGCTCGATCTCCGCCTCGCTCAGGGTGGGTCCCTCACGACGCAGCTGGCGCTCGCGGAAGCGGCGGAACTTGAGGATCTCGAGCACCAGGACGAGGTAGACGCTCGCGGCCAGCGCGATGAGCCCGAAGGCGGCCATCACGACCGTCCAGCCGAGATCGAAGCTGCCGCCGTCGTCCGAGTAGGGCACGAAGCGCAGCGCCAGCGCGAGCGCCGCCAGGGACAACGTCCAGGCGTAGAGATAGAGGACCGTGCGCCGCTGCGAGAAGCCGATGTTGGCGAAGCGGTGGTGGAAGTGCCAGGTGTCGGCCGAGTAGACGGGACGGCGGTACTTGATCCGCTTGGCGACGACGAAGGTCGCGTCGGCAGCGGGGACGGCGAGGATCACCAGCGGAAAGAACAGCGCGACGACCGCCGCCGTCTTCAGGACGCCCTGGATCGCGACACAGGCGAGCAGGAGGCCGAGCAGGTTGGACCCGGAGTCGCCCATGAACACCGACGCCGGATGGAAGTTATGGCGCAGGAAGCCGACGGCCGCACCGGCCGTCGCGGCGGCGAGGATCCCGGCGTCGACGCGATCGAGCGACAGCGCGATCACGGCGAACGTCGCGGCGGCGATCGTGCAGACGCCGGCCGCCAGCCCGTCGACGCCGTCTGTGAAGTTGACGACGTTCATCACGGCCACGATTCCCAGCAGCGTGAGCGGATAGCCCCAGTCGCCGAGGTCGAGCGGGTCGACGAACGGCAGCGTGATGTTCTCGACGCGGACATCGCAGGCGACCGGGATCAGGGCCGCGGCCAGCTGGCCGAGCAGCTTGACGACCGGGTTCAGCCCCCCCGGCTTGGCGTCGTCGACCGCGCCGACGAGCGTGATCGCGGCCGCTCCGGCGAGGATTCCGCGTGTCGACTGCGTGCCCGGCAGGAACAGAGCGCCGGCGAGCAGCACGCCCGCGAGGATCGCCAGCCCGCCGAGTCGCGGCATCGCCGAGTCGTGCAGATCGCGCTCGCGCGGCAGCGCGACCGCCCCCACCCTGGTGGCGAGTCGGGCTGTGACCGGCGTCAGCAGCAGCCCGACCACCGCGGCGACGAGGAACGCCCAGAGCGCGTCGAGGTCGTTCATCCGAGGCCAGCCTACTGGCGGCTCAGGTCAGGCTTGCGGCAGCACCCAGAAGGCGATCACGGCGTACTGCAGGGCCGCCGCGACGATCACCAGGGCGTGGAAGACCTCGTGGTAGCCGAAGACGGTCGGCACCGGGTCGGGACGGCGCAGGGCGTAGGTGACGGCCCCCAGGGTGTACAGGACGCCGCCGAGCGCGACGAGAATCGAGGCGGCCACGCCCACCTCGCTGACCAGATCGGGCGTCACCGCGACGGCGACCGACCCGAGCGCGACGTAGATCGCGGCGGCGAGCCGCTTCGGTGCGTCGATCCAGAGCAGCTTGAGCAGGATTCCCCCCACCGCGCCGCTCCACATGACCGCGAGCACGACGTCGGCGAGCGAACCGTGCAGCACGAGCAGCGCAAACGGCGTGTAGGTGCCGGCGATCAGCAGGAAGATCGCCGAATGGTCGAGCCGGCGCATCCAGCGGCGCGCGCTGTCGGTCCGCCAGGTGACGCGGTGGTAGAGCGCGCTCGCGCCGAAGAGCAGCGTCACGCAGACGGCGTAGATAGCCGCTGCCAGCGTTCCCTCGCCGGGCGGCGCGGTCACGACGAGCGCGACGCCGAGAGCGAGCGATATGAAGAAGGCCCACTGGTGCGTCACCCCGCGCAGCCGCGGGCGCTGGCGGATCGCCTGCTCGATGTCGCGCTTGGCCTTGTCGAGGTCGAGCCTGGGCGCCGTCTCCGCCATGGCGCCCAGCCTAGACGGTGGCTACGGGCTTGCCCAGCTCCGGATACAGCGGGTAGCGCTCGGCAAGGGCCCGCGTGCGCTCGGAGAGGTCGGCCCTCACGTCGTCGGTGAAATCCTCGGTCAGAGCGGTCGCGATGATCTTGCCGACCTCCTGGAAGTCCTCGAGCTGGAAGCCGCGAGTGGCCAGCGCCGGCGTGCCGATCCGCAGGCCGGAGGAGACGGCCGGCGGGCGCGGGTCGTTGGGCACCGAGTTGCGGTTCACGGTGATGCCGATCGCATGCAGCCGGTCCTCGCCCTGCTGGCCGTCGAGCGCCGAGTCGCGCAGGTCGACGAGCACGAGGTGGACGTCGGTGCCGCCGGTCAGGACGTCGACGCCGGCCGCGGTCAGCTCCGCGGCTATCGCCGCCGCGCCGGCGCGCGTGCGCCGCTGGCGCTCGCGGAAGAGCTCCGACTGGGCGATCTTCAGCGCGACGGCCTTCGCCGCGACGACGTGCATCAGTGGGCCGCCCTGCTGACCCGGGAAGACCGCGGAGTCGATCTTGCGGGCGTGCTCCTCGCGCGCCAGGATCATTCCGGAGCGCGGGCCGCCGAGCGTCTTGTGGACGGTCGTGGTGACGACGTCGGCGTGCGGCACGGGGCTGGGATGCTCCCCAGCAGCGACGAGGCCGGCGAAGTGCGCCATGTCGACCATCAGGTAGGCGCCGATCGAGTCGGCGATCTCGCGGAAGCGGCGGAAGTCGAGCTGGCGCGAGTAGGCCGACCAGCCGGCGAGGATCAGCTTCGGCCGGAACTCCTGGGCGAGTCGCTCGAGCACGTCCATGTCGACGCGCGAGTCCTTGTCGGAGACCCCGTAGGCGACGATGTCGTAGAGACGGCCGGAGAAGTTGATCTTCATGCCGTGCGTCAGGTGACCGCCGTGGTCGAGCTTCATCCCGAGGATCCGGTCGCCGGCCTGGAGCAGCGCGTGGAACGCGGCGGCGTTGGCCTGTGCGCCGGCGTGCGGCTGGACATTGACGTGCTCGGCGCCAAAGACCTGCTTGGCGCGAGCGATCGCGAGCTCCTCGGCGACGTCGACGTGCTCGCAGCCGCCGTAGTAGCGCTTGCCCGGGTAGCCCTCGGCGTACTTGTTCGTCAGCACCGAGCCCTGGCAGTCGAGCACCGCCTGCGGGACGAAGTTCTCCGAGGCGATCATCTCCAGCGTCGTCTCCTGGCGGCGGAGCTCGTCGTCGAGCACCTGGGCGATCTCGGGATCGACCTCGGAAACGGGCTTGGAGAAGTAGTCGGGGCTCAACTCGGTCACGCTGGCCACGGTACCAGCGGCGTAATGCGATCGAGTGGAGCCTTGTACGGGAGGTGGGCCGTACGAAGGCTCAATCGACGTCGGCAAGGAGCCGCGCGAGCTCGGCGGCCGGCAGAGCGCCCTCGCGCAGGACGTCGAAGCGACCGTCGCTCTCGTAGCCCGACAGGTCGACCACCGTGGACGCGACACCGGGCAGCTCACCGCCGTCGAGGACCAGGTCCACGCCTGCGCGCACGTCGGGCGGCACGTCGGCGAGCCGACGCGGGTCGGGGCCACCGTGCAGGTTCGCACTCGACTGGAGCACCGGCGCCGCTACCGCGGTCAACGGCGCGAGTGGCCCACCGAGGGCGGGCACGCGCACGCCGAGCCGGCGCGGGTCGGCGCCGCAGGCGAGCGGGAAGCGCCCGCCGGGGTTCGCGACGATCAGCGTCAGCGGTCCCGGCAGCAGCCGCTCGAAGACGGCCCGAGTGCGGGGCCCCAGCTCCGGCAGCGCCGCCAAGGCGGGAGCGAGCGCGAAGAACATGACCGCGCTCGGCTGCGCGGGGTCACGCCGCTTGAGCTCATGCAGCCGCCGGACCGCCGGCTCGCAGTCGGGGGCGGCGGCCAGGCCGTAGACGGTGTCGGCGGGGAAGACGGCGACGCCTCCCTTGCCGATGCAGCGCTCGAACGCCGCAGCGGCATCGTGCGTCAGCCGGCGCGCTCCACCGAGTGGCGCAGTCGAGGCGTCGGTCATGCCACCTCCCCGACCGTCACCCGCTCGCGCCCTGCGAGGTCGAGCCGCGTCTCGCCGTCGACCAGCAGCGCCCGCACCGCCGCAGCCTGCTCGGCGCCGTGCTCGAGCGCCACCCGCGTCCCGGTCGGCGCCGCGGCGACCAGGGCCCGAATCGCGTCCAGTCCGTCAGCGCCGGACGCCAGCGCTTCCCGAGGCTCATAGCGCGTTATCTCCGGCGCCAGGCCTGCCCACTCCGCCTCGGCGACGTACGGCAGGTTCGCGACCACGAGGTCGTATCGGCCGGCTGGCAGGCCGTCGGCGACCACCGGCGCGAGCGGCGCTCCCAGCCGGACGGCATTGGCCCGCGCCACGTCGACCGCGTCGGCCGAGCGGTCGGATGCGGTCACATGCAAGTCGGGCCGCTCGTCGAGCAGCGCGAGCGCGACCGCGCCACTTCCCGTTCCCACGTCGTGCACCGCCGCCCCGTGGGGTAGCTCGAGCGCGACCTCGACCAGCAGCTCGGTCTCCGGCCGCGGGATCAGCACGCGTCGGTCGACTGCCAGCTCGATCTGGCGGAAGCCGCGCCGACCGAGGATGTATGCGACGGGCTCGCGCGCGACGCGCCGGCGGACCCGCTCGCCGATCTCGCGCGCGCTCGCCGGCGGGACGGGAAGCGCCGGGTCCGAGACCAGCGCCGCGCGGTCGACCCCGAGCGCGTCGGCGATCAGGACCTCCGCGTCGAGCCGCGGCGTCTCGCAGCCGGCCGCCGCGAGCGCGTCGACGGCTGCGCCCACCGCATCGCGCGCCGTCATCGACGCCGTCGGCATCAGCTCTCGACGAGCGAGCTCGCCTCGAGTCGGCGGCGCTTCTCCTCGGCCTCGAGCGCGGCCGTGAAGTCGTCGAGCTCGCCGGCGAGGATCCGCTGGACCTCGCCCTTGGTCAGCTTCACGCGGTGGTCGGTGACGCGGTCCTGGGGGAAGTTGTAGGTGCGAATCTTCTCCGAGCGCTCGCCCGTGCCGACCTGCGAGCGCCGACTCTCGGCGAGCTGGGCCTGCTGGGCGGCGAGCTCGCGCTCGTAGAGGCGCGCGCGCAGTACGCGCATCGCGCGCTCGCGGTTCTGCAGCTGCGACTTCTCGTCCTGCATCGAGACGACGACGCCGGTCGGCTTGTGGGTGATCCGCACCGCCGAGTCTGTCGTGTTGACCGACTGGCCACCGGGCCCCGACGAGCGGTAGACGTCGATCTGCAGGTCGTTCTGGTCGATCTCGACCTCGACGTCCTCGACCTCGGGCAGCACAGCCACCGTTGCCGTCGAGGTGTGGATGCGGCCCTGCGACTCGGTCTCGGGCACGCGCTGGACGCGGTGGGTGCCGCCCTCGTGCTTGAAGACGCTGTAGGCGCCCTGACCCTTGATCGCGAAGGTGTAGTCGCCGTCGGCGACGTTCATCGCCTCGGGCGTGAAGCCGAGCCGCTCGGCGTAGCGTGTGAGCATCCGGTACAGGTCGCCGGCGAACAGCCCGGCCTCCTCACCGCCGGTCCCGCCGCGGACCTCGACGATCACGTTCTTGTCGTCGTTGGGGTCTGGCTCGACCATCGCCAGCCGGATCTCCTCGTCGAGCGCGCCAAGCCGCTGCTCCGCCGTCTCGAGCATCGTCCGAATCTCAGGGTCCTCCCCATCCTCCGACAGCATCTCGCGCGCACCCGCCGCATCCGAAGCGGCCGTCCGCCACTCGCGCGCCAGCTCCGCCGCCGGCTCGAGCGCGCTGTAGGCCCGCCCTACCTCGGCGTACCGCTCGCGGTCGCCGATCACCTCGGGGTCCGACATCTGCGCCGAGAGCTCCGCGAACCGGCTCTCGATCTGCTCGACGAGCTTCTCGATCAAGCTCCCACCTCCATGACGACACGCTCGGCCTCGGTCACCTCAGCCGGGTCCTCGAACTGCAGGACCGCCTCGAGCGCGGCGATCGCGACGGCGAGCTGAGCCAGCTCGGGCTCGCGCGTGGTCAGCCGCTGGAGCTGGAGGCCCGGCCACATCAGGATTTGCGCCCAGCGCTTGGCGCGGTTGCGGCCGAACCACTTGATGACCTCGAACGCGAGCCCGGCGACGAGCGGGATGCCCACCACGCGCGAGATCAGCAGCCACTGCCAGTCCAGCTTGCCGAGCGGGGCGAAGACGAAGATGGCGACGATCATCACGATCAGCAGGAAGCTGGTGCCGCAGCGCGGGTGCAGGCGCGAGAAGCGCTGCGCGTTCTCCGGGGTCAGGTCGAGCCCGGCCTCGTAGCAGGAGATCGTCTTGTGCTCGGCGCCGTGGTACTGGAACACGCGCTGGAGGTCCCGCATCCTCGAGATCAGCGACAGATAGGCGAGGAAGACGGCGATCCGCAGCAGCTTCTCGATCACCACGAAGGCGACCGAGCTCGGGATCGAGTCCTTGAAGAGGTTCGTCGTGAACGCGGGCAGCAGGAAGAACAGGCCGATCGCGAACAGCAACGCAAGGGCGATCGTCCCAGCCCATGCCGCGCCGCCGATCTCCTGGCTCTCCCCCTGCTCGTCGGGCGGGAGCTGGGCGTTGGCGGAGATGCCGAGCGCCTTGAAGCCGATCTTCAGCGACTCGTAGAGCGCGACCATCCCGCGCAGCACCGGCAGACGCGCCCAACGGTGGCCCTTCGCGTAGGACACGAGCGGCTCGGTGACTACCTCGATGTCGCCCTTGGCGCCCTCGGCGGCGTTCAGCCCGCCGGTCTCGATCTGCTCCGCCGTCGGGTGGCGGACCGCTACCGCCCACGTCGAGGCGCCGCGCATCATCACCCCCTCCAGGACCGCCTGGCCGCCGATCGGCAGGTCCCGCTGAGCCTGCAGCTGTCCCTCGCCGCTCACGCGCAGGATCGTAACGACCGGCGCAAGCCGTTCCGAGCTGTCACTCCGAGACGCCGCAGTCGAACGAGCGGAGGTTGTCGCGCTCGTTTGACTCCCGGACGACCTCGGTCGAATCGGCTTCGACGGTCGCCTCGGTCATGCACGCGGGACCGACGAAGGCGACCTGCCGCCGCCCACCGGCGGCGATCCTGCCCATGCCGTATGTGTCGACCTCTGCGCCATCGATGCGCAGCGCGACCTCCGAGCGCGGCGCCGAGGCCGCGCCCCTGTTGACGATCCACGTGACGTAGCGCGCGGTCTCGGGCGTCGGTCCCGGGAGCCGCTCGAGCGCGGCCACGCCGAGATCTGGCAAGGGCCCTCGCTGACGACAGACCGGCGAGATCGCCGCTTGGCGGTCGATCGGCACCCCGGCGGTGTCGTGCCACTGGAACTCGACACGAACGCGATAGGCGGTCCCCCGTGCCAGGGCGGCGATCCGCTGGCGGTAGGCGAAGCGCGAGACATCCGGTCGCGCGTTGCGCCAGACGCCGAGCCCGGGCGCCTTCACCGCTCGCCAGGGACCGCGACCGACGCGCTCCCGCAGCCCGAAGCGCATCCGCATGGCGTCTCCGCCGGCGACCTGGCGCATCTCGGCGCGGAAGAGCGCGCTGCGGTCCGCGACGCGCTTGCCGCGCCCGCACTCGAGCAGCTCCACCGCGCCGTCCTTGGCGGTGACCGTCGCTCCGGCCGCAGCGGGCGGGAGCGCTGTGGCGCAGGCAAGCGCCGCGGCGACGACGAGGCCGGCCAGTGCGATCGGGGCATGACTGCTCATCGGCTCAGGAACAGCCGGTCACCGACCGAGTTGCGGTCGGCGCGGCGCTCAGGCGGCGCCGGCGCGGCCGCGCGCCTGACGGCGGCGGAAGCGCTCGACGCGGCCGCCGGTGTCGATCAGCTTCTGCTTGCCCGTGTAGAACGGGTGGCAGTTCGAGCAGACCTCGACGTGCAGGTCGGGCTTGGTCGAGCGGGTCGTGAACTCGTTGCCGCAGCTGCAGCGAACGTGGGCCTCGACGTAGTTGGGATGGAGATCGGTCTTCATGCGCGACGAGCCAGTCTAGCGGAGGAGCGCAGCCGGACCGGTCCGACGGCTGCGGCTCACCGCCCGGCGAGCCAGTCGCGTAGGCGGGCCCACCACGTGCGCGGACGGGCGAAGCGGGCGTGCGGGGGCTGCTTGGCGCGCACGAGGGCGATCCAGTCGTCGAGCGGAAGGTCGCCGTCGATCAGCCGGGCGAGCGCCGAGGTCACCGGCGCCTCGAGCCCCGTCCGCTCGATCGCCCGCGCGAGCGTGCGGACGGTCTCGAGCGCCTCGACGGCCTGGCCCAGCAGCGCGGGGATCTCGGCCGCTGGCGTCCCGGCGGCCAACAGCTCGCCGGCGCTGCGGTTGCGCGATGTCGGCGCGAGCGCCGTCGCGACGAGGTCGCCGGTCCCGCTGCGCCCGACGAAGGTCCGCGCCGACCCGCCCCAAAGCTCGGCGAGCGCCAGCACCTCGAGGAAGATGTCGGCGGCCGCCATCCCTGCCGCGTTGAGGCCCTGCGACTGAGTCGCACCGACGGCCACCGCGGCGGCGTTCTTGGCGATGCCGGCCAGCTCGACGCCGACCGGGTCGTTCGACGCCTCGCAGACCACGCCCGCGCGCTGGAACAGCCCGGACACGCGCAGCGCGAGTGCCTCGGAGTGCGAGGCACAGACCAACCCCGCCCCCGTCTCGACCATCTCGCGCGCGTGGGCAGGGCCCCCGAGGCACGCTGTCCGCTCGACGCCGAACGCCCGCTCGAGCGCCGCAGTCGGCGGCGTCCCCTCGGGCGGTACGAGGCCCTTCGCCAGCGACACCATCCCCGCATGCGGCGAGACGCCGAGCCGCTCGATCTCCGCGATCGCCGCGGCCAGGCTCTTCGACGGGACCGCCAGGAAGACGAGGTCGGGGCGACGGAGCTGATCGTCATGGGCGCCGAAGGCACGGACCTCGAGCGCGCGTGGCAGCTCGACGCCCGGCAGATAACGCCGGTTCTCACGCGCCTCGGTCAGCGCCCGCGCCTGCTCCCCGGTGCGACACAGCAGCGTCGTGCGCACGCCCGCCCGCTCGAGCAGCAACGCGACGGCGGTGCCGAACGAACCCCCACCGACGACCGAGGCGCGGCGGGGGGAATGGCTCGGGTGACGGCGGCTCGGCGCGATAGCCGGACGCTATCGACCGTCAGGTGTTCTGGTAGAGCGGGCCGTCGCCGCCCTCGGGCGTGGTGAGGCGGCCGCCCTTTGCGGTGATCGCCCCGCACTGGACGCAGTTGGTGTAGTTGACGATCACGTCGACCATGCCCTCCTCGGGCGCGTCCTCGGGAATCTCGTAGACGCCCGCGGGACACATCCACTTCCAGGTCTCGGCGATCTCGCGCGGGACGTTCTGCTGGACCCGGATGTGGTTCGGCGCGTCGTCGCGCGTCGCGTTACCGGTGATGAAGACGCTCGACAGCTTGTCGAAGGTGTACTTGCCGTCTGGCTTGGGGTACTTCTTCGACGTCTTGCCGATGAACATCTCGCGCTCGTCCTGGCGGTGCCAGGGCAGGCGCATCGGCAGCTTGCCCTTGGTGGCGATCATCGCGTTGACGAGCGCCCCGCCGAGGAAGTAGCCCTTGGAGAAGGGCTGGCGGGTGTTGCGGACCTCCCAGAGCTCCTTGCCGGTGACCGACTCCTCGATCGCCTGCTCGTAGGAGGAGAAGTCGTTGCTGCCCTGCTTGAGCGACTCGTAGATCGCCTCGGCCGCGAGGATTCCCGAGTTGATGCAGTGGTGGACGCCCTTCAGCGCCGCCGTGTCGACCATGCCGCCGGCGTCGCCGACGAGCACCGCGCCCGGCATCGAGAGCTTGGGCATCGACCAGTAGCCGCCGCCGGGAAGCGCCTTCGCGCCCCAGCTGACGCGCTCGCCGCCCTCGAGGATCTTCTTCACCAGGGGGTGGAGCTTGAACAGCTGCAGCAGGTCGTGGGCGGACGTGGTCGCGTCGGCGTACTCGAGGTCGAGCACGAAGCCGATCGACACGAGGTCGTCGCCGGTCTTGTGGTCCTTCATCGGGTAGAGCCAGGTGCCCGCGACCTGGCCGTACTTCGCCGACGTGCTGACCGGCCATGGCCCGACGGTGTGGATCAGCCGGTCGAGCGGCTTGGGGACCTTCCAGACCTCCTTGACGCCAAGCTCCCAGGTCTGGGGCTCACGGCCGTCGCCGAGGTCGAACTCGCGGATCGCAGGACCGGTCAGGTGGCCCCAGCAGCCCTCGGCGAGCACGGTCGCCTTGGCCTTGATGTCGGTCCCGGGCTCGAAGTTGCCGAGCGGCTCGCCGTCCTTGCCGCGCCCCTTGTCGCCCGAGCGGACGCCGACGACCTGGCCGTCCTCGACGATCAGCTGGGTCGCCGCCGTCTCGGTGAGCAGGTAGGCGCCCGCCTCCTCCGCCATCCGCTGCTGGTAGCGCGCGAGCGCCGACACCGAGATCACCTCGTTGCCGTGGTTCTTGAACGGCGGCGGGGTCGGGATGCGGATCGCTCGCTTGGAGGTCGGCGTCATGTAGACCGCCTCCTTGTCGACCTCGCCGAAGGCGAAGCCCTCCTTGCGCCAATCCTCACGCGTCAGGTCCGGGAACAGCCGCTGCAGCTGCTCGGGGCGCACCACCGCCCCCGACAGGTTGTGGCCGCCGCACGTCTTGGCCTTCTCGATCACCGCGACCGGCACCTCGCCGAGGCTCTCCATCGTCTCCGGATCGTCGGCGAGCAGCTGGAGCAGCCGGTTGGCACAAGCCAGCCCAGCGGTTCCGCCGCCGACGATCGCGACGCCGATCTCGATCAGCTCGTCCTCGGGGTCGAGTCCGCGCTTGATGAACTCGTCCGGCGACTTGACGGGAGGCGGAAAGGCCGCCGGGGCGACCTTCCCGTTGGAGGCGCCGCTCGCGGACATGCTCAGCCGCCCTTCCTCGCCTTGATCGCCTCTGTCAGCTTCGGCATGATCGCGTTGAGGTCGCCGACGATGCCGAGGTCGCAGAACTCGAAGATCGGCGCGTTCGCGTCCTTGTTGATCGCGACGATGTTCTCCGAGGCCTGCATGCCGACCTTGTGCTGGATCGCGCCCGAGATGCCCGCCGCGAGGTAGAGCTTCGGCGCGACGGTCTTGCCCGTCTGGCCGATCTGCGCCGCGTAGGGGTACCAGCCGGCGTCGACCACCGCGCGGGTGGCGGCGACCGCACCGCCGAGCGCGCCTGCGAGGTCCTCGCAGAGCTGGAAGCCCTCGGCCTTGCCGAGGCCGCGACCGCCGGCGACCAGCAGCTCGGCGTCCTCGATGTTGACGTCGGCGCCGCGCTGCTCGCCGCGCTGGACCATCACGGCCTTGCCGGAGTGCTCGGCGAACGGGACGTCGACGTCGACGACCTGCGCCGCTCCGCCGCCGTTCTCGGCGACGTCGAACGCGTTGAGACGGCCGATGATGATGCCCGGCTCGCCGACGTAGTCGACGTCGACGATCGCCGAGTCCTGGAGGATCGGCCGCTCGGCTACGAGCTTGCCGTCCTGAGCCTTGACCGCGGTGACCTCCATCGTCACGCCGGCGTTCAGCCGCGCCGTCAAGCCAGCGCCGATCTCGAAGCCGAGCAGTCCGCCGCCGAACAGCGCATAGGAGTAGCCGTCGTCCTGGATGATCTTCGCCATCGCGTCGACCACCGGGGCGCCGAGGCCCTCTGGCCCCTTGACGCGGTAGACCTTCGACGCGCCGTAGCTGCCCAGCGACGAGCAGAGATCGTCGGTCAGGTCGTCGCCGCCGACGACCACGACCGCGGCCTCGCCGCCGATCTCCTTGGCGAGCTTGGCGCCCTCGGAGACGGCGCCGAGCGAGTTCTTGTTGAAGGCGCCCTCGTAGTGGAGCGCGTAGGTCAGGATCCCGCTCATGCCAGCAGCTTCCTCTCGTCGAGCCAGTTGACGATCTTCTCGACCGTCTCGTTGGTGTCCT
>DATABO010000084.1:0-34073 GCA_036259535.1 Thermoleophilaceae bacterium | reverse complement strand
GGTGAGCCCGAAGCAGCCCAGCGCCTCGCCCGAGCAGATACCGGGAATGAAGCGCTGCTTCTGCTCCTCGCTACCCCACTTGGCGATCGCCGAGCCGACCAGCGAGGTGTTGACCGATACGACCGTGCGCGCCGAGGAGTCGGCGCGGCCGATCTCCTCGACGATCAGGCCGTAGGTGCGGTAGTCGATGCCGCGCCCGCCGTACTCCTCGGGCAGGATCGGGCCGATGAAGCCGATGTCGGCCAGCTTCTCGACCAGCTCGGTGTCGAAGCGCCCCGAGCGGTCGTTGTCGCGAGCCCGCGGGACGATCTCGTTGTCCGCGAAGTCGCGAGCCGTGTCGCGCACCAGCCGCTGCTCGTCGGTCAGCTCGAAGTCGATCATCGGCGGCAGTCTAGAGCCGGCCATCGGCCTGGACGGGCGGTCTAGACTCGGTCGATGGACGAGTTCGCCTGGCTGGTGACGGGCAGCCTGATCGCAGGGATCTTGATCCTGCTGGCGATCGGCAAGTGGTATCCAGGCTCGGGCGCCGAGCAGGTCGACTGGAAGCCGACGCGGTCGGTCGAGCTGGAGATCGAGCTCGAGCTCGACGACGTCGACCAGATGCTCGAGGCCAACAACGAGCGCCGGCGGGCGTCGGGCCGCCCCGAGCTGACCGAGGACGGCCTGCGCGAGGAGCTGGCCGCGGAGGAGCGTGAGCGGCCACGACCGTCGTCCGATGGCCCGCCGTTCTAGCTACTAGCTAGGCGGCGGTGGCCGCGGGGCCGTCCTCCTCCGCTGGCGGCGCGAGGTCGCGCAGGAAGCGGTCGGCGAGCGCCTCGACGAGGCCAGGCAATCGGCCCTCGTCGCGCGCGAGTGCGAGCTGTCGTTGCGCGCCGGTCTGTCGTGCCATCGTCTCGACCAGGGCGAGCTCGCGCTCACAGTCAAGTGCCGTCGCGTGCGGCCCGCACGCGTCGAGGAGTCGGTCGAGGTGCTCGGTCGCCGGCGTGCGGCACTCGTCGAGTGGGTCGATCAAACGGGCGTCCATGCCGTCGCGCGCGGCGATGAAGCGGTTCTCCTCGAGCGTCTCCTGCGCGCCGATGAGCTCCGTCGCAACGTATCCCTCCTCGATCTCGAGGCGGGCAATGCACTGCACGAGAGCCGCCAGCGCGGCCGCCTCGCTGGCCGTCGTCTGCGCGTCGAGCACGCGCACCTCGACGGTCCCGAAGCGCGGCTGCGGGCGGACGTCCCACCAGAGGAAGGTCGGGTCCGGGAAGGCGTCGCAGCGGATCAGCAGGTCGACCGCCCCGACCCAGTCCTCGTAGTCGCGGAAGGCGCGGGGGATGCCGACGCGCGGGAAGGCCTGGAACAGCGGCGTGCGGGCGGACGCGAGGCCGGTGTCGCGTCCCTGCCAGAACGGCGAGTTGACCGAGAGCGCGAGCAGCAGCGGCAGGTGCACGCGCATCCGGTTGAAGAGCCGGATGCCCTCGGCCGGGCCGCGCACGGCGACGTGGATGTGCAGCCCGAAGGTCGGCTCGCGGCGAGCCAGCTCGCGCATCGAGCCGTAGACGGCCTCGTAGCGCGGGCCGCTCGAGACCACGGTCTCGTGCCAGACCGTGAAGGGATGGGTGCCGGCGCTCGCGGCGCGCAGCCCGAGCGCCGACAGCTCGCGGCCCAACCGGGTTCGCAGCGACCGCAGCTGCTCGTGGAGGTCGCCGGCGGTGCCGTGTGGCCCGGCGTTCAGCTCGAGCGCCGACGTGTGGGTCTCGCGCGTGACGTGGCCCTCCATCGACGCCGGCAGCTCTGGCAGCACCCGATCGATCTGCTGGGCGAGCGACCAGTCGTGCGGGCTCAGGAGCATCACCTCCTCCTCGGCGCCGAGCGTGTACTCGTCTCCGCCCTGCCAGACCGCCCAGTCGGGGAGCCGGTCGCTCATGCGGCGCGCGCCCCGGCCTCCTGGCCCTCGAAGCGCGTCGCGGCCTCGACCAGGCCGCGAAACAGGCTCGCCTGCTCGCGCAGCTCGACGAGGCTCTCGGCATGCCACTGGACGCCGAGGACGAAGTCTCGCGCGGGCGCCTCGATCCCCTCGATCACGCCGTCCGGCGACCAGGCGACGGCGCGCAGGCCGTTGCCGATCCGGTGGACCGCCTGGTGGTGGAAGGAGTTGACCTCGGCCGCATGGCGTCCCATGACGCTGGCCAGCCGGGTGCCTGGCGCGATCTCCACCTCGTGGATGGCGTGATCGCCGCCCTCGCGCTGGCGGTGGTCGATCGTCGCCCCGGGCCGATCGGGCAGGTGCTGGTGCAGCGATCCGCCGCGCGCGACGTTGAGCGCCTGCATGCCGCGGCAGATGGCGAGGATCGGCAGGCCGCGCGCATCGGCTTGGCGGGCCAGCTCGAGCTCGAAGCGGTCGAGGTCGGGCTCGGTTGGGCCGAGCTCAGAATGCGGGTGCTCCGCGTACGCCGCAGGGTCGAGGTCCGGGCCGCCCGAGAGG
Source organism: Thermoleophilaceae bacterium (assembly GCA_036259535.1). Lineage (GTDB taxonomy): Bacteria > Actinomycetota > Thermoleophilia > Solirubrobacterales > Thermoleophilaceae > JAAYBF01. The sequence continues at coordinate 31,603 of DATABO010000084.1, read as the reverse complement.
CAGATGCCGCTCAACCGGTCGAGCAGCGGCTCGATCGCCTCCAGCTCGAGCGGCGGCATCACGACCGGGAGCCCGCCCGCTGCCTCGATCGCGAGCAGGTAGGTCAGCCCGAGCGCCATCTCGCGCCGCGGCGGCTCCGATTGCGGCGTCTGCTCGATGCGAGCGGCGAACCTCACCTCCGACGTCGTGACGCCGATCAGCGGGCGGCTCTCGCTCAGTCCAGCAGCCACGTGTCCTTGCCTCCTCCGTTGCGCGAGCTGTTGACGATCAGCGCGCCCCGCCCGAGCGCGACGCGGGTCAGCGCGACGGGGGCCGTCGCCACCGTGTCGCCGACGGCGATCGCGAACGGCCGCAGGTCGACGTGACGCGGCTCGAGTCGCCCGTCGCAGACGGTCGGCTCGGTCGAGAGCTCGACCAGCTCCTGGGCGATGTAGCTGTCGGGGTCGGCGGCGACCGCGCGCCGCACGTCCTCGCGCGTGCGCGGGCTGACGCGCGGGCAGACCACCACGCCCTCGCCGCCGTGTCCGCTGCGCGGCTTGACGACGAGCTCGTCGAGGCGCTCGAAGGCCCTGTCGAAGACCTCGGGGTTGCCGAGGTCGTAGCTGCGAACGGACTCGATCAGCGGCTCCTCGCCACAGTAGAAGCGGACCATGTCGTCGACGTAGGCGTGGACCAGCTTGTCGTCGGCGACCGCCGCTCCGAACGGGTTGACCACGGCGAGCGTGCCCGCCAGCAGCGGCTCGAGCAGGGTCTCGGCGAGCCAGGTCGGCCTGCCGTCGGCGCCGCGCAGCCGATCCTCGTCGGTACGGCGGTAGACGACGTCGACCGGGCGCGTCGGTCCTCCGTCCCGGCGTGCGAGGAGTCGCCCGCCGCGGACCGTCAGGTCCTCGCGCCGGACGATCGGGATGTCGAGCGCGGCGGCCAGTGCGCGGTGCTCGTACCAGGCGCTGTTGGACGGCCCGTCGGAGAGCAGCGCGATCGAGGGGTGCTCGTCGCCGTCGGGCGCAGACGAGCGCAAGGCGTCGGCGAGCATCGGCAGCGCGGCACGCGGATCGAGCCGGTTCGGCGGCGGGTCGACCGGCGCTGCCGCGTCGACGGCGTCGCGCGCCGCGATCGCGTAGGCGATTCCCGACGGCGTGCGCATGTTGTCCTCGAGCACCATCAGAGCGCCGTCGCCGTCGGCGACCAGGTCGAAGCCCGCGACCCAGCCGCAGCGGTTGGGCGGGAGGCCGGTGAGATCCGGCTCGAAGTACTCGGCGGACTCGGCGACGCGCTCGGGGACGACGCCCGCGGCGCAGATCGCGCGCTCCCCGTAGACGTCGGCGGTGAACGCGGCGAGGGCTCGGCCACGCTGCGGCAGCCCGTGCCGAAGCAGCTGCCACTGCTGCGGGTCGACCGCGCGCGGGACCGGGTCGACCACGAAGCGCGACGCGTCCGAGCCAGACCCGAAGCCCACGCCCCGCTCGTCCAGGAAGGCCTGGACGGCAGCGGCCGTCTGGTCGAGGTCCGCCGTGACGAACGCGCTCATCGTGCTGATCACGGTTCCCATGCTGGACGATCGTCAACCGGCTGTCATCGGCCGAATGGGCAAATCGCCTGCTACATATAGAGGTGAAACCTGACTGGGTTTACTGACTTTCAAAGGCGAGCAAGGAGGACCCAAGTGGGCGAGTACGCCAAGGACGTGCTGGTGGACACGCAGTGGGTCGAGGACCACCTCGACGACGACGCCATCCGGATCGTCGAGGTCGACGAGAACCCGGCGCTCTACGCCGAGGCGCACATCCCCGGTGCGATCGGCTTCGATTGGAAGACCGACCTCCAGGACCAGGTCAAGCGCGACTTCCTCGGCCCGGAGGCCTTCGGCGAGCTGTTCGGCAGCCGCGGCATCTCCAACGACCACGCGATCGTCCTCTACGGCGACCGCAACAACTGGTTCGCCGCCTACACCTACTGGTACCTCAAGTACTACGGCCACGACAAGGTAAAGCTGGTCAACGGACCGCGTGAGAAGTGGATCTCCGAGGGCCGGCCGGTCACCGGCGACCTGCCGAGCTACCCGCCCGCGTCGTTCACGGCCAAGCCCGGCGACGACGCGATCCGCGCCAAGCGCGACGAGGTGCTCGCGGCGCTCGGCAAGGGAACCAACCTCGTCGACGTCCGCTCGCCCCAGGAGTACTCCGGCGAGCTGATCGCGATGGCCGGCTACGAGCAGGAGGGCGCCCAGCGCGGCGGCCACATCCCCGGCGCGGCGTCGGTCCCATGGGCCCAGGCAGTGCGCGAGGACGGGACGTTCAAGTCGGCCGACGAGCTGCGCGAGCTCTACGGCGGCAAGGGCGTGCTCGACGGCGAGACGATCGCCTACTGCCGGATCGGCGAGCGCTCGGCCCACACCTGGTTCGTGCTGCACGAGCTCCTCGGCCAGCCGGACGTCAAGAACTACGACGGCTCCTGGACGGAGTGGGGCAACCTCGTCGACGTGCCGGTCGAGAAGGACGTCTAGAGCAGCGGCTCGAGCCGTCGCAGCAGCTGCGCGACGATGCGTGCCGTGGCGCCCCAGACCAGATGGCCCTCGACCGTGTAGGTCGGCGTCTTGATCGGGACGCCGCGGCGCGTCAGCCGCTTGCTCTCATAGCCGCGCCGCAGGTCGGCAAGCGACAGCTCGAGGACCTGGGCCACCTCGGTCTCTTGCGGCACCCAGGCGCGTCCGGCCTCGATCAGCCCGACGAAGGGAAAGACGCGGTAGCCGGTCACGAAGGTCCCGACCGGCGGCAGGGCGCCGACCAGCTCGACGTCGTCGCGCGCGAGCCCGACCTCCTCCTCGGCCTCGCGGAGGGCGGTAGTCCGCAGATCCTCGTCCGGGAAGTCCTGGCGCCCGCCCGGGAACGAGATCTCGCCGGCATGGCGGCGCAGGTCCGCGCGCCGCTCGGTGAAGACGGCGACCGGCTCGTCGCCGCGGTGGAAGATCGGCACCAGCACGGCCGCGTCGGTCCGCCCCGGAGCGTCCATCGCCGCCGCCTGCTCGGGCGTCAGCAGCAGCTCGCGCAGCTCGGAGGCGGTCGGCACGCGACGTATGATCGCGCCATGGCGGAGGTCGACGACGCGGAGGGCTGGCGGCGGCTAATCGCGAGCCTGGCGCAGTGGTCGCGCACGATCGACGGCGCTTCGGAGGGGATGCGAGTCATCGAGCGCGAGGGCTTCGCGATGACGATCACGCCGAGAGTTCCCGACCGCTCGATCGTCAACGACGTCGTCTACTGGGATCGCGGTGCGCTCGACGACGCCTACGTCGAGATCGAGCAGGCGTATGCCGCCGCCGGCATCGCGGCGTGGACGGTCTGGGTTCCCGATACCGACGACGAGACGGCGGACCTTCTGGCCGAGCGTGGGCACGTGCTCGACGCCGACCCCGAGGCGATGGTGCTCGACCTCGATGCGATCGAGCGACCGTCCGCTCCGGCCGGCTTCACGCGCGCCGTCGATCCTGTCGAGCTGGCGCGCCTCAACGACGACGCCTACGGCATGCGCGACGCGTTCGCTAGGGCGCTCGCCCGCCTGGAGGTCCGCGAGGGGCTCCACCTCTACGGGGTCGAGGAGGACGGCGAGCTGGCGTCCGGCCTCGTCACGTTCGACCACGGCGACGACTGCAGCGTCTGGCTCGTCGCGACGCGCGAGCGCTCGCGCGGCCGGGGTCTCGCCGGCGCCCTGATGGCGCACGCGCTGGCCGACGCGCGCGAGCGCGGTCGCACCACCTCGACGCTGCAGGCGACCGATCTGGGCCGCCCCGTCTACGAGCGGCTCGGCTACCGCAGTCTCGGCGAGATCCAGATGTGGGAGAAGCGGACGGGCGCCTAGGCCGCGACGCCGTCGGGCTGCCGCTCGGCCACCGGACGGCGCGAGAAGCGCAGCGCACCGTCGACGAGCTCGCTGTCGCGCAGGTTGCGCACGTCCTCGCGGTAGCTCATGCTCATCCGCCACGGCGCGGCCGGGCCCTGCTTGGGGAAGCTGTCGAGCGCCCGCTGGACGTAGCCGGCGGAGAAGTCGAGCAGCGGCCGGCGGGGCAGCGCCGGATCGTCGTTGACCGGGACGACCTGGGCATAGCCGTGGGCGTCCATGTGGGAGAGCAGCCGGCAGAGCCAGTCGCAGACCAGATCGACCTTCAGCGTCCAGGAAGCGTTGATGTAGCCGACCGCGAAGGCGAAGTTCGGCACGCCGCTGAGCATCGCGCCGCGGTAGGCGAACGTGTCGGGAAGCGCGACCGGCTCGCCGTCGACGACGTACTCGACGCCGCCGAACGCGACCAGGTTGAGGCCGGTCGCGGTCACGACGATGTCGGCCTCCAGCTCGGTCCCGGACGCCAGCGCGACGCCGCGCTCGGTGAAGCTCTCGATCCGGTCGGTGACGATCGAGGCACGGCCGGAGGAGATCGCCTCGAAGAGGTCGCCGTCGGGCACCACGCAGAGTCGCTGGTCCCACGGGTCGTAGTGCGGCTTGAAGTGGGTGTCGACGTCGTAGCCCTTGGGCAGCCGGCGCTTGACCGCCGCACGGATCAGGCGACGGACGACGCCCGGCCGGCGGCGGCTCAGCTTGTACACCAGCGTCTGCAGCGCGATGTTCTTCTGTCTGGCGATCGCATACGCGACGCGGTCGGGCAGCAGCCGCCGCAGCGCGTTGGCGATCGGGTCGCGCGACGGCACAGAGACGATGTAGGTCGGCGAGCGCTGGAGCATCGTGACGTGCTCCGCCTCGTCGGTCATGGCCGGGACGAGCGTCACCGCCGTCGCGCCGCTGCCAATCACGACGACCCGCTTGCCTGCGTAGTCGAGGTCCGCGGGCCACTGCTGGGGGTGCACGATCTGGCCCTCGAAGCGCTCGAGGCCCTCGAAGTGGGGCGTGAAGCCCTCGTCGTAGCGGTAGTAGCCACCGGCGGCGAACAGGAAGTCGCACGTCATCACGACCGTCTCGCCGCCGTCGCTGCGTGTCGCCTCGACGGTCCAGCGCGCCTCCGAGCTCGACCACTCGGCTCGCACGACGCGGTGGCGGAAGCGAATGTGCCGGTCGATCCCGTTCTCGCGCGCCGTCTCGCGGACGTACTCGAGGATCGCCGGGCCGTCGGCGATCGCCTTCTCGTCGGTCCACGGCTTGAAGGCGTAGCCGAGCGTGTGCAGGTCGGAGTCCGACCGGATGCCGGGGTAGCGGAACAGGTCCCAGGTCCCGCCGATCGCGTCGCGGCCCTCGAGGATCGCGTAGCTCTTTCCCGGCAGCTTGGTCTGCAGGTGGTAGGCGGCGCCGATCCCCGACAGCCCGGCGCCGACGATCAGGACGTCGACGTGGTCTGCAACGGAGTGGGCCGGCGGGCTGGGAGTGGAGGCCGAGGTCATCGCCGAGCCGCCAGTATCGCCGGTCGCTCGGCCTTCAGCGGCGTGCGACCACGTGGGGGAGTGCCGGAGGTGACGGCGAGGCGGTGCAGGCCCCAGGCCAGAAGCGCCAGCAGCGAGAGCGCGATCGCGGCGACCACGGAGTAGGCGATCGCCGTGAGCGTGCCGGCGACGTCGGTCTTCTGCTCGCGCTGGAGCACCTTGCTGTCGGGTATGAGCTCACGCGTGAAGCTGGCGGGCGCCGGCACCTCGGCCGCGGGGATCGCCGGATCCTCGGGAAGGAAGAGCGGCGCCGCGTCGATCGCGTTGCCGCGCTGGAGGCGGATCATCGACTTCCAGTTGCCGTGGACCGGGATCGGCTCGGTAGTCCGGTAGACGCCCTCGCGCACTCGCTCGAGCCGGTCTACGACGAGGCCGTCGCCCTGCCAGGCAGTCGCGGTCAGCCACTCGGCGTCCTCGGCGGCGTCGGGCGGGTCGAAGCGGACCGTGGCCGCGATCGCTCGCTCGGCCCCGCGCTCGACGTCGCGGGTGGTCACGGCGACCGTCGTCGGCGGCCCCGGAGGCGTGTAGAGCGCCCACAGGACCATCGCCGCCACACCGGCGGCGGCGATGGCGCCCGCGGCGCGCAGCGAGGGCGTCCGCGGGATCGTCTCGGAGGCGAGGTGGGCACCGACCCACGCGCCGATCAGAGAAGCGCAGACCGCGATCGCGAAGCCGAGCAGCGCGCCCTCGGGGAAGAGCGCGGCGGTCCAGGGCAGCGGCATCCACAGCTGGCTGAACCCCCACTCGGCGGCGAGGCCGACGGTTCCGATCGAGACGCCGGCCCAGAGCCCGAAGGCGAGCGGCCGGCGCTCGGCGGCGATCGCCAGCGCGAGCAGCTCGACGACGGCCGCCGAGGCCAGGTAGAGCGGGAAGTGGGGGGTGGTCTCGCCGAGGATCGGCCCGACCAGCACGGCGAGGAAGCCGCGAATCAGGATGAAGAACAGCACCGCGCCGAGTGCCGCCCCGCGTCCGAGCCAGACGCGCGCGGCGACCAGGACGACGCCCGCGGCGAGCATGATCAGCATCGGCTGGAAGATCAGCCGGAACTGCCCGATGCCGAAGTCGAACTCCGCCTGAAAGGTCGACATGCCGAGCAGCAGGCCGCCTGTCAGGGCGATCAGCCGCAGCCTGTGGATCCACGGCGCCTCGTCGAGCGTCTTGCCCGCGGCCGCCATCGAGCGGCGCGACTCGGTCTGCAGCACGGCGATCCCGACGAGCGTCATCGACGCGCCGCCGATCAGCATCAGGTGGGTGGGCCCCCAGAGCGTCACGTCCTGGCCGAAGAGGCGGTGCCAGACGTCGTCGAGCGGGAATCCAAGCAGGGCGAACGCGCCGCAGGCGCAGATCAGGACGCCGCCGAGCGGGGCGTGCCAGTCCCTGCCGAGCCGGATCGAGCTCGCGCTCGGCTTCTCCTTAGGCAGGACCATCGCGAAGAACCCGGCGGCGAAGATGCCGTAGAGGCCGGCGAGGATGAAGTAGTGGGCGGGGTTCGCGAGCGGCCCCTCGTCGCGGCCGACGTCCACGTGCAGGGCGATGTCCCAGTACATGCCGATCACCGCCGCCAGCAGCGAGACGGTAGCCAGCGCTGCCGGGAAGGCGGCCCAGCCCGGCTGGCCGGAGACGCGCGTCGAGAACGCGGCGATCCTGGCGAGGATCGAGACCGTCCCACGACGGTGTCCGTCGCCGAGGTAGAGCAGGCCGAGCGTGAGGAGGGTGGCGCTGACCGTTGCCAGCGCGATCTCGCCGGTAGCGGCCCCTCCGGCCGGGGGCGAGGTGGCGCCGGCGTGGATCAGATCAGCGATCATCGTCCCATCGTACCATGTGACGTCATTTGATGTAACACCGATCGTGGTAGCATCGAGTCATGGCCAATGACTCGACACGCTTGAGGGTGATCGACGGCGAGAACGCCGCCGCGCACGCCGACGGCTCGCCTCTCCAGGAGCTGACGATCGACGAGCTCGGCCGCGCGACCGGCATGACGGTTCGGACGATCCGCTCCCATCAAGCGCGCGGCCTGCTGCCGCCGCCGGAGGTGCGCGACCGCGTCGGCTACTACGGGCCCGAGCACGTCGCGCGGCTGAAGCTGATCCAGGAGCTGCAGGGCGAGGGCTTCAACCTACGCGGGATCAAGCGGCTGCTGGCCACGACGGGCGGGCCGGCTCAGCAGCTGCTCGGCTTCGGTGAGGTGGTTCGCGCCCCGTTCGCCGCCGAGCCGTCGCAGGTCTTCACGCGCGACGAGCTGCTCGAGCGCTTCGGCGGCGCGGGCGGTGAGGAGATGCTCGCGCAGGCGGAGCGGCACGGTGCGCTCGTCGCGCTCGGCGGCGACCGCTACGAGGCTCCCGTGCCATCGCTGCTCGACCTCGCCGAGGAGGTCGTCTCCAACGGCGTCTCGCTCGACGCGGCGATCGCCGTGATGGCGAAGGTCAACGAGCGCTGCGAGTCGATCGCGCGCGCCTTCGTCCAGCTCTACCTGAACGAGGTCTGGAAGCCGTTCGCCGACGCCGGCTACCCGGAGGAGCGTTGGCCCGAGGTGATGCGGTCGATCGAGGGTCTGCGCCCCGTCGCCGCGCAGGCGGTTCAGGCGATGTTCGGGCTGACGATGACCCGGGAGGTCGACGCGGCGTTCGGCAAGGAGGTCGGCCGCCTCGCCAAGGGCAAGGGCACGAGCTAGAGGAGCTCGAGCTTCTCGTCGAACATGACCTCGCCCTCCAGCGTGCGGTGGACGGGGCACTTGGCGACGATCTGCATCAGTCGCTCGCGCTGCTCCTCGGGCAGCTCCTTGGGTAGGCGCACCGACATCGCGAAGCGCGTCGGCGACCCGCGCTGCGCCGGCTCGTAGTCGACCTCGACGACGACGTCTCCGACGTCCCAGCCCTTGCGTCGAGCGTACATCTCGAGTGTGATCGCGCTGCAGGAGGCGAGGCTTGCCGCCAGCAGCTCCTCCGGGCTGGGGCCGGCGTCGGTGCCGCCAAGCCGCTCGGGCTCGTCGGCGGTCAGCTCGTGACCGCGGACCTCGACGTGATGCTCGAGCCCGTCGCTGCCGACGCGCCGTGCGACCGCGTGCTTCATCGGGCGTCCCTGCCCTGGAACAGCTCGGGGTCGGGCCGGTCGGCGAAGCGGGCGAGCGCGAAGACGGCGTCGGCGAGCCGGTTGAGGTAGCGCAGCACCGTGTCGTCGGCCAGCTCGCCGGCGTCGTGCAGCGCGCTGACCCGCCGCTCCGCGCGGCGGATCGCGGCGCGCGCGACGTCTAGCCGCGCCGACAGCTCGTTGCCGCCGGGGATTACGAACTTCGGCGGCAGGTCGACGCGGTCCATGTAGCGGTCGATGTCGTCCTCCAGCTGCTCGACCATCTCCTCGGTGACGCGCGACACACCGTCCTGCAACCGGTCGGAGGCGCTCGGAGCGGTGGCCAGCTCGGCGCCCGCGACGAACAGCTCGTTCTGGAAGCGCAGGACGTCGCCGTGTAGCTCGGATCCCGGCTCGCTGGCCGCGCGGGCGAGGCCGAGTGCCGAGGCTGCCTCGTCGATCGAGCCGTAGGCCTCGGGGCGCGGCGAGGCCTTGCCGACGCGTCCTCCGTACCAGAGGCCGGTCGTCCCGTCGTCCCCCTTGCGCGTGTAGATCTTCACCAGGGCTATTGCAGCAGGTTGAAGATCAGGCCCGTGGGGATCTTCGGGTAGAAGTAGGTCGACTTCGGCGGCATCGAGACGCCCGCCTCGGCGACCGCGCTGACCTGCTCGACCGGTGTGCCGCGCATGAAGAAGCCGGCGTCGTAGCGGCCGCTCTCGACGGCGTCGAGGGCGTCGTCGAAGCTCTTGGAGTAGTTGAGCCCGTTGAGGTGCGAGATGTCGTCCTCGCTCATGCCGAGCGCGCCCTTGAGGACGATCGCCTCGAGCACCGCGGTGTCGAGCCGGCGGTAGGGGTCAGGCATCCCGGCAAGCGCCGCGTCGGCGATCGACTGGTCCTTGAGCGTGAGCAGGAACGGCTGGCGGTGGAAGGAGTCCATGTAGCCGAGCTGGACGCGGCCCTGGGGGTCGCCGGCGGGCTCGAGCGCTTGGCGCTCGACTGGCTCGACCTCGAAGTCGCGCTTGAGCGTGTCGCGAATCGCCTCCTGCTTGGCGCGGTCGTCCTTCAGCCCGCTGAGCAGGCGGTGGGTCGGGAACACGAGCAGTCCGGGGTCGGACAGCGAGCAGAGGAACATCAGCACGTAGCGGTGGGCGCCCTCGCCGCCGATCTCCTCCGCGTAGACGCGCGCGGTCTCGTAGCGGTGGTGGCCGTCGGCGATCAGCAGCTCGGCGTCGGCTAGCGCGGCCTGGAGCGCCGCGACGCGGTCCGGGTGCGCGATCCGCCAGAGCGTGTTGACGGTGCCCTCGTGGTCGGTCGCCGAGCCGAACGGCGTCTCGGCGACAGCCTCGGCCAGCGCCTCGGCCGCATCTCCACTCGGGTCGGGGAAAAGGCTGAAGATGGGGGACAGGTTCGCCCGCGTCGCGCGGGTCAGCCGCAGCCGGTCCTCCTTGGGCCCTGGATGCGTGCGCTCGTGCGGCCGGATCCGGCCAGCGCCGTAGTCCTCGACGCGCACCCGCGCGAAGAACCCGCGCCGCCGCTGCTGGCTGCCGTCGGGCGCGGTGTACTCCTGGTCGAGCGCCCAGAACGCCGGCTCCTCCTCCTGGACCACCGCACCCTGCGTCCGCCAGTGGTCGAGCAGCGTCTCGGCATGCAGGTAGCGATCGCCGCCGTCGTCTGCGACCGGCAGGTCTATCTCGACGACGTTGTACGGCGACTTGGCCACCAGCTCGGCGCGCAGGGCGTCGTCGATCACGTCGTACGGCGGCGCGATCACGCCGTCGAGCGGCCCGACCACCGACTCGTCGTAGCGAAGCGTCTTCAGCGGCTGCACGTCTGCCATCGCGGCGGCACCCTATCGGTAGGCGCCACCTCGCGGTCTCGGATGGTGCGGTCGATGAACGATTGACTTCCCTCCGCGACGCGAACCCTTCATCGAAGTGTTGAGCGCGCCGGACGACGCCAATCCTTCAACACATCTCGAAGCGATTGTGCGCACGCGCCATGGGCCGTAGACTCGACATCCTCGGGACGTGGCGCAGCCTGGTAGCGCACCTGCTTTGGGAGCAGGGGGTCGCTGGTTCGAATCCAGTCGTCCCGATGGGAGCGGGGGGCTTCGAGGCGTGCCGCTAGTCCCGCTGCGCCCAGTCGACGATGTTGCCGGAGCCGGCGATCGCGGTGCCGTCGTCGAGCAGCAGGACGGGCACGTTGTCCTGGCCGGTCAGCTGCCGGATCTCTGCCCGGGCGTCGCCACGACGTGTCCACGGGAGCAGGCGGTAGCCAGGGACGACCTCGAGCTCGTAGTCGTGACCGGCCTGCTCGAGCGCTTTCATCGCGGCGCCGCAGGCGTGGGTGACCGGCCACGGAAGGCTCCGACCCGTGCCCTTCTGTCCGCAGGTGTACAGCTTCATCTCAGCGCCTCCCTCGTCGGTCGCGGGACCGGCGGTCGACAACATCCCGCGTAGAGGCGATCATTCAACCACGCCCCCGTAGCTCAGCTGGATAGAGCAGCGGACTTCTAATCCGCAGGTCGCTGGTTCGAATCCAGCCGGGGGCGCTCGGCGAGCCGCTAGCGTTTCGTCGCTGTGCGCGATCGGATCGACCCGGAGGAGCTGGAGGCCTGCCTGCGCGTGATCGCGGAGCTCGACGAGCTGCCGGTCGAGCATCCGGACGCGATCGTGGTTCAGCAGGCGGTGGCGAAGCTGTTCAAGACGGTCAAGCGGCGGCGGAAGCTCGAGCGTCGGGAGGCGGTGCTCGCGGCCGACCGAGCGGTGACGGCCGCGACGGCGACCGCGGCGCCGGGCCGGATCGACGACGAGACGCAGGGGCTGCCGCTGACCTCGAACACGAAAGGCGCGCTCGCGGGGCGCCTGATCGAGGCGCGCGCCTGCTACGTCTGCAAGGAGCGCTACCACGACGTCGACGCGTTCTACCACCAGCTCTGTACCACCTGTGCGGCGTTCAACCACGAGCGCCGCGACGCTCGGACCGATCTAACCGGGCGGCGGGCGCTGCTCACCGGCGGTCGTGCGAAGATCGGGATGCACATCGCCCTGCGGCTGCTGCGCGATGGCGCCCATACGACGATCACGACGCGCTTTCCCAACGACGCCGTGCGGCGATTCGCGGCGATGCCCGACAGCGGCGACTGGCTCGACCGGCTGCACGTGGTGGGGATCGACCTGCGCGACCCGGCGCAGGTGATCGCGCTGGCCGACTCCGTGGCGACCGCGGGACCGCTCGACATCCTGATCAACAATGCGGCGCAGACGGTGCGGCGGTCAGCGCAGGCCTACGCGCTACTCGCCGAGGCCGAGGCGGCGCCGCTCCCCGCGGGCGCGCGCCCTGAGATCACGACCTTCGGACGCAATGCAGAGGACCGCCGGGGCGTCGCCGCGGGGGCCAACGGCGCAGCCTCGGCCAACGGGGCCGCGACGCCGTCGACCACCGTCCCCGGCGTCGCGGGCGGACACTGGACTCCGACACCCGAGGCGCTGACCGCTCTCGCGCTGACCGCCCGCTCGGCGTCGCCCGATCGCATCGCGAGCAACCAGGCGATCGACGCGGGCGGCCTGGTGCCCGATCCGCACCCGGTGAACAGCTGGAGTCAGCGGGTCGACGAGGTGGACCCCGTCGAGCTGCTCGAGGTTCAGCTCTGCAACATGACGGCGCCGTTCGTGCTGGTCAGCCGCCTGCGGCCAGCGCTCGCGGCAGCTGAGGCGCGGCGCAAGTACATAGTCAACGTGTCGGCGATGGAGGGACAGTTCAGCCGCGGCTACAAGGGCCCGGGCCATCCACACACCAACATGGCGAAGGCGGCGCTGAACATGCTGACCCGCACCAGCGCCCAGGAGATGCTGAGCGACGGCATCCTGATGACGAGCGTCGACACCGGCTGGATCACCGACGAGCGGCCGCATCCGACGAAGCTGCGGCTTGCCGAGGAGGGCTTCCACGCGCCGCTCGACCTCGTCGACGGCGCGGCACGGGTCTACGACCCGATCGTCCGCGGCGAGCTCGGCGAGGACCTTCACGGCTGCTTCCTCAAGGACTACCGCCCGGCGCCCTGGTAGAGGCGCCGACGGAGCGCCGCTTTCCGCGCTAGGAGTCGGCGTCGCGGCAGTGCACGTGCACGACCGTGTCGCCCGGCTTGACCTCGGTGAGCTCCGCGTCGCCGCGGCGCAGCGGCCGGCCCTCGCGGTAGGCCATCAGCACGGGCCCGCCACAGCGACGGTCGGCCTCGCCGATCGGCCCGGCCTCCTCGGCGCCGACCGTCTCGGCGACGAGATCGATGCCGCTTCCCGACGACAGCAGGTCCTCGAGCGTCTCGACGACCTCGGGCGACGCCGTGCCCAGCCCGAGCAGCCGCCCGGCCGCGCTCGCCGACGTCACGACCGTGTCGGCGCCGGAGTGGCGCAGCAGCGGCACGTTGTCCTCCTCGCGCGCGGCGGCAGTGATCGTGGCGCTTGGCGCGAGCTCCCGGGCCGTCAGGGTCACAAGCACCGACGTGTCGTCGCGGTCGGTGGCGACGATCAGCGCTGCCGCCTCGGGAGCAGCCGCCTCGGATAGGACGTCGCGCCGTGCCGCGTTGCCGAGGACGCCGGTGACCCCCTCGCGCGTAGCGAGCTCGATCGCCTCCGGGCGCTCGTCGATGACGACGATCTGGTCCAGGCTCGTCCCGGTGCCGATCAGCGAGTGCAGCGCGCTGCGCCCCTTCGTCCCGAAACCGCAGATGACTACGTGGTCGTGCAACTTCCTCCTCCAGATCCGTCGTCGCAGGTTGGCGCGCGTGGCGGACGCCAGGAACTCGAGCGTCGTGCCGACCAGCAGGATCAGGAACAACACGCGCAGCGGAGTGACGACCAGGGTAGTCAGCAGGCGCGCCGTGTCCGAGACCGGGACGATGTCGCCGTAGCCCGTCGTCGTGATCGAGACGGTCGCGTAGTACACGCAGTCGAGCAGCGACACCGAGCCGTCGAGGTCGCGATAGCCGCCGCGGTCGGCGTAGGCGACGGCGGTGACGAGCCCGACCAGCGCCATCGCAATCAGCAGCCGCACGCCGAGCGCGCGCGCCGGCGAGCCGGCCCGCGACGGGAAGTGGATGTTCGCCGCGGAGATCGCCATCTGCGCGCGAAGCTAAGCAGCCCACCGGACGGGCTCGGTCTCGATCGCCGGTTGTACGCTGCGCCGCATGCCCACCAGCCGCGTCCGCCTCGAGCGCGACACAGACCCCGACCTCGCCGAGCTGGTCATTGCCAGCCCGCCGCTGAACCTCTTCGACCGGGCGCTCATCGACAACCTGATCGACGCGGTCGCCGACGTCTCAGCCGATCCGCCGCGGGCGCTGCTCGTACGCGCCGAGGGCAAGGTCGTCTCGGGCGGCGTAGACGTCGAGCTGTTCGACGGACTGAGCCCGGAGGCCGCCGGCGAGCTCTGGACCGAGCTGCTCGGCAAGATCGTCGAGCCGATCGAGCGGCTGCCTGCACCGGTGATCTTCGCCGCTCACGGGCTGACGCTGACCGCCGCGTTCGAGATCGCCCTGGCCTGCGACCTGATCGTGGCCGCGCGGTCGGCGAAGTTCGGGCTCGTAGAGGCCGTCGTCGGGCTCACCCCGTCGATGGGGGGCACCCAGCGCCTCGCCGAGCGCGCCGGCAGCAGCCGCGCGCGCGAGCTCGTGATGACCGGCGAGCTGTTCGGCGCCGAGCAGCTCGAGCGCTGGGACGTGGTCAATCGCGTCTTCGACGACGCCGAGTTCGAGCAACGATCACGCGAGCTGGCGCTGAAGCTGGCCGCTGGCCCGACCCGCGCCCACGCCATGACCAAGCACGTCGTGCGGCGCTACCTCGTAGGTGGCGTCGAGGCCGCCGACGAGGCGATCCGGTGCGACGCCGGCGAGCTGTTCGCCAGCGAGGACCTCAAGGACGCCGTCAAGACCTTCCTCGAGCAGGGCCCGGGTCACGCCGCGTTCCGCAACCGCTGACCGGAGCTCAGGGAAGGTCCAGCGGGACCGTGAACCAAGTCGTCGTGCCAAGGCCGAGCGCGCTGCTGCAGCCGAGTCGTCCGTCCATCAGCTCGACGAGGCGGTGGGCGACGCCCAGCGTGCCGGTTCCGTCGAGACCGCCGAGCGGCGTGAAGCGGCCGCCGTGGCGCGGGCCGAACAGTCGCGCCAGCACGTCGGCTGACATCCCGCAGCCGGTATCCGACACCTCGGCGTGGAACACGATGCGTCGGCCGCCGGTGCGGTCGGCGGTGATCGACGCGACGACCTCGCCGCTGTCGGTGAAGCGCACGGCGTTGTCGATCAGGGCGCAGAGCACCTCGCGCAACCACTCGACTTCGCCCAGCGCGAGACGCGGTACGGACTCGGCCCGCTTGACCTCGAGAGCGATGCCCTTCTCCTGCGCCGGGGCGGCGAACCGTCGCGCGACCGCGTCGATCATCAGGTGGACATCGAATGTCTCGGGATCGAGGTCCGGCACGTCGGCGAGGTCCATCGCCGCCCAGGCAAGGACGTCCCCCCGCGCGACGCGGGTTGCGATCCTGTCGTCCTCAGTGGCCTCGCGTGGACTCACCTGACCCTCCTCCTTAGGCCGACCGTACCATGGCGAAGGTGTCGCCGTGAAGGGCTTCACCACTCGGTATCTCGCGCTCTGGATGTAGCCTCAACGCCATGCCAACCTCTCTCGTCACCGGCGGTGCCGGCTTTCTCGGCTCGAACCTCTGCGACCACCTGCTCGAGCGCGGGCACCGGGTCGTCTGCGTCGACAACCTAGAGACCGGCAGCCTGCGCAACATCAAGCATATATGCAGGGATGACTTCGAGTTCAAGATGCTCGACATAACCGAGCACTACGAGATCGACGAGCCCGTCGACTTCGTCTTCCACATGGCTTCGCCGGCGAGCCCGATCGATTACGCGCGGTTGCCGCTGCACACGCTCAAGGTCGGCGCCTACGGCACGCACAACTCGCTCGGCTTGGCCAAGGCGAAGCGCGCTCGCTTTCTGCTCGCCTCGACCTCCGAGGTCTACGGCGACCCGCTCGTCCATCCGCAGCCGGAGACCTATTGGGGCAACGTCAACCCGATCGGGCCGCGCGGCGTCTACGACGAGGCAAAGCGCTACGCCGAGGCGATGACGATGGCCTATCTGCGTCAGCAGGGGGTCGACACTTGCATCGTGCGGATCTTCAACACCTACGGCCCGCGAATGCGCGCCAACGACGGCCGCGCGGTTCCGACGTTCCTCGACCAGGCGCTCCGCGACCGTCCGCTGACGGTCTTCGGAGATGGCAACCAGACGCGTAGCTTCTGCTACGTCGATGACCTGATCCGCGGGCTGGTCGCGCTCGCGGAGTCCGACGTTCACGAGCCGGTCAACATCGGCAACCCGAACGAGATGTCGCTGATCGACATGGCGAACCTGATCATCGAGCTGACCGGCGCCCGCTCGGAGATCCACTTCGAGCCGCTTCCCATCGACGACCCTCAGGTCCGCCAGCCCGACATCACTCGTGCCGGCGACCTGCTCGGCTGGGCGCCGGAGATCGAGCTGCGCGAGGGCCTGCAGCGGACGATCGAGCACTACACGCGCTCACTCGGCGTCGCCTCCAGCTAAGAGCGCGCTGAGCCGCGTGTGGCGCCGGAAGGCGTCGGCGCGTCGCGCGGCGCGCGCTACCGCATCGCGCTGACCGACCAGGACGCAGGCGCGCCTGGCACGCGTGATCGCCGTGTAGAGCAGGTTGCGTGACAGCATCCCGCCGTATGCGGAGTGCACAGGGATCACCACCACCGGCATCTCGCAGCCCTGCGAGCGGTGGACGGAGATCGCGTAGGCGGGGCGCAGCCAGCGCACCGCGCTGGGCGGTACCTCGACCTGGCGCCCGTCGTCGGCCTCCACGATGAGGCGCTCGTCTTCCTCGTCGGAGTCGAGGGCGATCGCGATCTGGCCGTTCATCAGCCCGGTCTCATAGTCGTTGCGCGTCTGGATCAGCTTGTCGCCGGCACGAAAGTCGCCGTCGAGGAGCTCGGCGCCGCCTGGGTTGAGCGCCGCGCGCAGGCGTGTGTTGAGCGCGTCGATCCCCAGCGCGCCGCGGTAGACGGGCGACAGGACCTGGACTTCGCGGACCGCGTCGACCCCGTAGAAGCCGGCGAGGCGGCCGCTCGCCAGATCGACGACCTCGTCCGCCGCGGCGCCGGCGTCGTCGTGGGGGATCAGGAAGAAGTCGCGCTCCTGGCCCTCGGCGGGCTGGACCGGCGGCAGCTCGCCGTGGCGCACGGCGTGCGCCGCGCTGACGATCATCGACTGCGCCGACTGGCGAAAGACGTGGGTCAGCCGCGCGACCGGGACGCTGCCGGACTCGATCAGGTCCGCGAACGGCTTGCCGGCGCCGATCGGCGGGAGCTGGTCGGCGTCGCCGACCATTACGACAGCGGTGTCGGTGGCGATGGCGTCGAACAGCATTCGCGCGACGTCGAGGCTGAGCATGCTCGACTCGTCGACGATCAGCAGGTCGCACTCGATCGGGTAGCTCGGCCCGCGCAGCGGCCCCTCGTGCGGGATCCACTCGAGCAGCCGGTGGATCGTCGTCGCCGGCTGCCCGGTCGCCTCTTCGAGCCGACGCGCGGCACGCCCGGTCGGCGCGCAGAGCGCGAGGGCGAGGTCCGCCCGCTCGGCGAGGCGGGCGATCGTGCTGACCAGCGTCGTCTTGCCGGTGCCGGGACCGCCGGTCACCACCGACAGCCGCCGCTCGAACGCCGCCTCGACGGCGCTGCGCTGCTCGTTCGTCAGCGCCTCGACGGCGCCGGCGAGCCAGTCGGGGTGGGGGACTGCCGCTGCCCGCGCGAGCCCGCGCAGGTCGTCGGCCAGCGCAGCCTCGGATTCCCAGGTCGAGGGCAGCGCAACGCGTCCGTCCTCGACCGCGAGTGCCTGGACCGCGCCGAGGTCGGCGAGCAGGCCGTCGGGCAGCGGCCCGACCAGCTCGACGGCGGCGCGCCGCAGCTCGTCGACGGGCAGGAAGGTGTGCCCGTCGCGCCGCTCCGCCGTCTGGAGGACGTGGACGAGCGCCGCGCGGTAGCGGCCCGGGGAGTCCTCGGCGATGCCATGGGCGCGCGCGATCGCGTCGGCCGTCTCGAAGCC
The DNA here is from genome assembly GCA_036259535.1 of Thermoleophilaceae bacterium. Lineage (GTDB taxonomy): Bacteria > Actinomycetota > Thermoleophilia > Solirubrobacterales > Thermoleophilaceae > JAAYBF01. Next base: position 13,984 of record DATABO010000084.1, on the reverse strand, counting down.
GACGCCGTGCTCTTCGGTCAGGCGGTAGGCGTCGCTGCGAACGATCCCGACGGCGCTCGCCCCGTGACGCTCGTGCAGCGTCGCCGCGAGCCAGCCCGCGCCGTGGGGAGCCAGTAGGACGTAGAGGTCGCGCAGTGCGCGCCGCTCGAGCCACGACTCCGCCGCGGCGGCCGCCGCCCGCTCGCTCATACGCGGCAGCGAGCGGAATGCGCTGTCCGGGTCGGCGTCGATCTGCTCGAGCACCGTCGGCCCGAGGCGATCGACGAGCTGCTGGGCGCGGCGCTTGCCGATTCGGCTGATCGTCGTCAGGTACTTCAGGGCACCGGCTATGTCGTCGGGATCTAGCTCGTAGGCGGCTTCGGCCTGGACCTGCAGCCCGTATCGCTCGTGCTCGGCCCACCGACCGACGACGCGGGCTCGGTCGCCGTCGGACAGGTGCGCGATCGGACCGGCGACCGTTACCTCGTCGCCGTCCGGGCCGTCGACGGACAGCACCGCGAAGCCGCCGTCGGGAGCGGCCCAGCGCACGTGACGCACGCGGACGGGCGCGTCGAATCCGTCGAGGCCTGGATTGGGCATACTCGAGAAGACTGATGAGCTCTCCGGAGGCCAAGAACCTCGAGGCGATCTCCAAGGCGATCGACCAGCACGAGCGCAGCTGCGACTACCCGACGCTGGCGATCCTGATGAACCCGTTCGAGGTCGAGCGGCTCGGCTGGGACGAGATCCGCGGGATCCCGGTCCGCGCGGACGAGAAGATCGGCACCGGCCGCTTCGAGATCCTCTGCGCCGGCGACGGCGAGGAGCCCGAGCTGGAGGAGTCGGTCGAGGCGGTCGCGGAGGAGGCTCGCCCGCTGGTCGTCCCCCTCGGCTAGTCTCCCGCGCCGTGGCGAAGCGGCGCGAGAACCCTCCCGTAGAGCAGCTCTACGCCAAGCGGCACAAGATCTTCGCCGTGATGATGATCGGCTGGGCGATGAGCCTGCTCGACGTCTCGATCGTCAACGTCGCGGTCCCGGAGCTGCAGCAGGAGCTCGACACCGACGTCAACTCGATCACCTGGGTCGTCAACGCCTACAACCTGTCCTTCGCCGCGCTGCTGATCGCGGCCGGCAAGCTCGCCGACCAGTTCGGCCGTCGTCGCTTCTTCATCATCGGCATGGCGGTCTTCACGCTCGGCTCGTTCTTCTGTGCGATCTCCCCGTCGGCCGACGTGCTGATCCTCTCGCGAGTCATCCAGGGCGCAGGCGCCGGGATCCTGGCGCCGCTGGGCTTCGCGATCACTGCCGCCGCCTTCCCGGTCGAGGAGCGCGGCAAGGCGCTCGCCACGATCGCGATCGTCGCGCTCGCGGCCAGCGCCTCGGGGCCGGCGATCGGCGGGGCGATCGTCGAGTTGGCGAGCTGGGAGTGGATCTTCATCGTGAACCTGCCGCTCGGCGTGCTGGGCATCGTGCTGGCACGGCGGATCTGGCCCGAGACATACGACCTCGACGCCGATAGGCGGATCGACTACCTCGGCATGACCCTCCTCGCGCTGGCGGTCTTCTGCCTCACGTTTGGCCTCGTCGACGCCAACCACCGCGGTTGGACCGACGGTCTGACGCTCTTCCTGCTGCAGTCGTCGATCCTGCTCGGGATCGCCTTCGTGCTTTCCCAGCGCCGCGACGGCGCAATGATCACGCGCAGCCTGCAGTCCAACAAGCAGTTCGTCGGGGCGAACGTCGCGATGCTGCTGTTCGCGGCGGGTGCGCTGGGCGCGCTGCTGCTGATGGCGCTGACGTTCGTGAACCTTTGGGGCTTCACGATCTTCGAGGCGGCGCTGGCGCTACTGCCGGTGCCGGTGACGGGGATCCTCGTCTGGCCGATCGTCGGCAAGGCTGCGAACAACCGACCCCCGCGCGACCTGGCCGCGCCCGCGCTGGGACTGATGGCGGTCGGGCTGCTCTGGGTGTCGTTCACGCCGGCGCTCTGGGACGGCTGGGTCGACTACCTGATCGTCTTCCCGGGCCTCGTGCTGATCGGCGTCGGCATGGGCACCGGCTTCCCGACGATCAACGTCGGTGCGATGGGCGCCGTCCAGGGCCAGGAGCTCGGTCTCGCGTCGGGCATCCTCAACACCTCGCGCCAGCTGGGCGCGGCGATCGGGATTGCGCTGTTGGTAGCGACCTTCTCGATGACGCTGACCTGGCACGGCCAGTCCGCGGTCGACGACGTGGCCGACCTCGCGCAGGAATACCAGGTGCCACCGGCCGTCTTCGCCGGTCTGATGCAGCGCGACATGAAGGTCTTCGCCGGGGGCTCGACCGATCGCACGGACCCCGGTCCCGGCTTCGACGAGCAGGTCTTCCGCCGCACCGCTGGCGCGGCGCGCAACTCCTTCGGCTGGGCCTACCGCGCCGCGATGCTCCTGATCCTGCTCGCGATCCCGTTCACCTTGACCATGCGTCGCTCGCCCGCCCAGGCGCGCGCGGCGGCAATGGCTGCGATGCAGCAGGCACAGCAGGCCCAGCAGGAGAGCGCCCCGCGTGCCGGTCCCGGGCCGACGATCCGCCGCGACCCGGCGGGAACTCAGCCAGCGGGCTAGGATTTCCCCCACTTTTCCGGGAAATGGCTTTTCCCGCTGGCCCACGACCCCTCACCAGGAGGAATGGATGAAGCTGATCGGAGTTGGATTCGGTCGCACCGGGACGATGTCGCTCAAGGGCGCGCTCGAGCAGTTGGGCGCCGACCCGTGCTTCCACATGATCGACCTGATCATGGGGGAGAACAAGGAGCGCGACCTGCCCTATTGGAAGAAGATCGCCGACGGCGAGCCCGTCGACTGGCACGAGGTCTTCGACGGCTGGGAGGCCACCGTGGACTGGCCCGCGGCCGCGCGCTGGCGCGAGATCGTCGACGCGTTCCCCGACGTCCCTGTGCTGCTCAACTACCGCGACTTCGACGGCTTCTACAAGAGCTGCCAGAACACGATCCTCGCGGTCAAGCAGGCCGCGATGGCCGGCGAGCTCACCCAGGACGCCAACCGCGAGCCGCCCTCGCCGGTCCTCTGGGAGGCGATCGAGAAGCTGATCTGGCAGGGCGACTTCCAAGGTCGCTTCGAGGACAAGGAGTGGGTGCGGCAGATGTACTACGACCGCATCGAGACGATCAAGAGCGAGGTCTCCTCGGATCGCCTGATCGTCTGGGAGCTCGGCAAGGACGGCTGGGAGCCGCTAGCCGACGCGCTCGGTGTCCCGGTTCCCGACGAGCCGTTCCCGCACCTCCACGACACCAACGAGTTCCGCGCCGAGTTCGGGCTCCAGCCCGTCGGCGCCTAGCTGGTCGGCTCAGGCAGCCAGCTCCGGGATCGGGCCGAGGTTCGGCTCGATCCCGTGGGTCTGGTGAGCGCGGAAGCTGCTGAACAGGCGGTGCTCGGGCCCGTGGTAGTCCGACGAGCCCGTCGTCAGCAGTCCGAGCTCGGCGCAGCGTGCCGCGAGCAGCTCGACTTGCGCCTTGGTGTGAGTGACGTAGAAGGCCTCGACGCCCTCGAGCCCGGCGTCCTTGAAGCGGTCGACCAGGGCTAGCACCTCGCCGTCGTCTTCGACGTCCCAAAACGGGTGGGCCCAGACTGCGATGCCCCCGGCGTCGTGGATCCAGCCGATCGCCTCGGCGACCGTCGGATGCGAGCGCGCGACATAGCCTGGCCTTCCCTGGATCAGGTAGGCGGGGATGAACGAGGAGACATCCGCGTGGCCTTCATCGGCCAGTCGCTCCGCGTTGGCCGGATGGGCGAGCACGCCCGCCGCCAGGTGAGGGCGGCCGACGGGCTTGCCGGCTGCGCGGCGTGCGTCGACGGGTCCGGGGTCGATCTCGAAGCCGAGCTCCTGCAAGCGGTCGGACATCGCCTCGGCGCGCCGCTCGCGGTCGCCTCTGGCGTCGAGTAGCCGCTCGCCGAGCACGGGGTCGCTCTGGTCGACGCCGTACCCGAGCACGTGCATGTCCTCGTAGGCGCCGTCGACGGCCGAGATCTCCGTCGCGGGGAGGATCGACACGCCGTGCTCGCGGCCGGCGGCGAGCGCCTCGTCGACGCCGTCGACCGTGTCGTGGTCGGAGAGCGCCAGCAGCTCGACGCCGGCGGTCGCCGCGTTGGCGATCACCTCGGCGGTCGGCAGCTCGCCGTCGGAGTGGATCGAGTGCGATTGGAGATCGAAAGTGGGGGCGGTCACGGGCGGCGACAATACATACGGCGTTCGGACCGACCGACTGCCGACCGCCGCTTCCCGTGTTCGCGCTGGATAGTCTGCGCCACCGCAGATGGCCCTCCAACCTCGATTGACTCGACGGCGTGCGCTGCAGGCCGGCGGCGCCGGAGCGCTCGCGCTCGGCCTCGGCGCCTGCAACGACGACCTCGAGCCGCAGATCAGCCACGCCGAGGACGCGCCCAACGTCGTCCTGATCGTCACCGACAGCACGCGGCGCGACTTCGTCAGCGCCTACGACGACGGCGACGAGCTCGCCGACACCCCGAACCTCGCGGCGCTGGCCAAGGAGTCTCTGCTCTTCGACCACGCGGTCCCCGAGGCGATGCCGACGGGAACGGTCCGCCGCGCCCTGATCACCGGCATGCGCTCCTATCCGTTCCGCAACTGGCAGGTGACCCCGCACCTGCCCGCCGAGCCCGGCTGGAACGACATCTACCCCTACCAGCCGATGTTCACCGAGGTGATGAGCGAGGCCGGCGTCGAGACGGCCTACGTGACCGACAACCCGTTCCTCGTCGGCCCGCGCTTCGTCAACTTCCGTCGCACCTTGAACATGGCGCGGCCCGACTACTCGCAGGCCTCCTACCGCGCCTTCAATCGTCCTTTCAAGCGCCCCGCGCCGCGCAGCGCGATCGAGCGCTACCTGTTCCCGAAGCTCTCGGACTCGATCGAGGTCCAGCGGCTGCGCGAGTACGTCGGCTGGAACAACCTCTACCGCCGTCGCGAGAGCGACTACTCGGCCGCGCGGGTGATCCGCAGCGGGATGGACTGCCTCGACGAGCTCAAGGACAAGCGGCCGTTCTTCCTCGGCATCGACTCGTTCGACCCGCACGAGTCGCTCGACCCGCCGCGCGCGTACATGACGAAATTCGCGCGAGTCAAGGGCTCCGAGCGCGAGGGGATCATCCCGATTCAGCCCTGGGACACGCCCTACAGCCGCGTCTTCGACCTCGGCATCGATCAGGACACCCTCGAGCGCGTGCGCGAGCTCTACGCCGCCGAGCTGACGTTCGTCGACCGCTGGATCGGACGGCTGCTGAACAAGATGGACGACCTCGGGCTGATGGACAACACGGCGGTCGTCTACCTCAGCGATCACGGGCTGACGCTCGGCGAGTACGGCCTGCTCGGCAAGCATGCCGCCTACCCGAACTGGCCGATCTACCGGGTGCCCTACATGATCCGCGAGCCCGGCGGCCGGAAGCTGGCGGGCGAGCGCAGCAAGTACTTCGCCTCGACCCACGACGTCGCCTCGACGCTGCTCGGCTTCCAGGGGATCCGCGCGCCCGGCCTGATGGACGGCGAGGACCTCTCGCGCCTGTTCGACGGCAAGCGGCCCTACGAGGAGCGGCCCTACTTCACAGCGGCCTACGCCCGATACCTGATTTGCGGCGACGGCCGTTGGGTGCTGATCGCGCACAGCGAGAAGCGGCGGATCCGCCTGTTCGACACCGTGACCGATCCCGGCGAGACGATCAACCTCGCCGAGCAGAACCCGGCCAAGGTCGAGGAGCTGTGGGCGGTGCTGGAGCAGGAGGCCGGCGGGACGCTGCCGCAGTTCGGCGACGAGGCGGTGATGGGCGGATGAGCGGGCGGCTCACGCGCCGTGGCCTGCTTGGCCGCGGCGGCGCCGTCGCCGGCAGCGCGGCGCTCGGCGGCCTAGCCGCCGGAGCGCTGAGCGCGACCGCCGCCGAGGCACAGGAGGGCGAGGACCGGCCGAGCGTCCTGCTGATCGTCGCGAGCGGCATCCGCGCCGACAGCGTCGGGGCCTTCGACGGCGCCTTCGACGACAACGAGGTCGCGGAGACGCCGAACCTCGACGACCTGGCGGGCGACTCCCTGCGCTTCGAGCGCGCGGTGCCCGAGGCGATGCCGGCGGTGATCTCGCGCCGCGCGCTGGTCACCGGCAAGCGATCGTTCCCCTACCGCGAGTGGCGCCGTCACGACGGCTTCGCTCCGGTCCCGGGCTGGAACCCGGTCTATGTCCGTCAGCCGCTGGTCGCCGAGGCTCTCGCGCGCGAGCGCGTGGAGACGACCTGGATCACCGACAACCCCTTCTTCTCGGGCCCGCGCTTCGACGACTGGGTGCGGCGGACGAGCGACGTCGATGCCGCCGACTACCCGCCGCCGCCGCGGATCGAGGGGACGCTGGGTCGCGTGCAGACCCGGCGCGAGGTCGAGCGCTACCTCGTCGGCGGAATCGAGCGCAGTGCCGAGGCGATGGACCGCGCCGTGCGCGAGGGCGAGCGCCAGCTGACGCGTCTGGCGCGTGGCGGCAAGCAGTTCTTCCTCGCCGTCGATGCCTTCGACCCCGCGGAGGCCTACTACCCGCCGCGCAGCTGGACGCGCACGCTCGACGTCGACCCGAGCCTCGCCGCGCCCTTCAAGAGCCGCGACTGGATCGTCCCAGCCGACATCGGCGACGAGACGGTCGCGATCGCCCGCGACGCCTACATGCGGGGCGTCGAGCAGGTCGACGGGGCCGTCGGCCGGCTGCTCGCCAAGCTGGACGACCTCGATCTCGCCGACGACACGGTCGTCTGGTTCGTCAGCGACGGCGGCACGATGCTGGGCGAGCACGGCTGGCTCGGGCGCGGCGCTCCGGGCAGCTACAAGCACGCCTACTTCGTGCCGTTCCTGCTGCGCGACCCGCAGGGCCGCCGCGCCGGCGACTTCAGCTACTACTACGCCTCGACCCACGACGTGGCGCCGACGCTGCTCGCGCTGATGGGAGTCGACCGCCCGGGTCGGATGGACGGCGAGGACCTCACCGCCCTGCTCGACGACGAGGACCCGCCGAAGCGGCACGCGTTCATGTGCGCCTCGGTCACCAAGGTCGCCGTCGGCGACCCGCGCTGGTTGATGCTGATGGACATCCAGGGCGACGAGCGCGAGCTCCACGACTTCGACAACGAGAACTCCGACAACGAGGACGACGACGAGGAGAACGTGGTGCGCAAGCACCCGCCGGTCGTCGCGGAGCTCGAGAAGGTGCCGCTCGCGGCGGCCCAGGGTACCTACCCGCGCTTCGACGACGAGTCGGCCGTCCGTCCGCCGCCCGAGGACGACGACAAGGACGACGACGGCATCGATGACAACGACGAGACCAACGACGAGACCTCTGGCGAGACCCGCGACGCCGACGGCGACGACCTGGACTTCGACGAGAGCCAGGGCCGGGACCCCAACGCCACGCTGCTCCCCGACTCCAACCCGCCGCCGGCCACCACCACGACCGCGCCGACCGCGAGCCAGTAGCGCCCCGGATCTGCCTGGCGCGAGCGCGCCTGGATGCTAGTCTCGCTGCGTCCTGGCGGACGTAGCTCAGCTGGTAGAGCTCTCGGTTGTGGTCCGAGCGGTCGCGGGTTCGAGTCCCGTCGTTCGCCCCTCTGTCGGCCCGGCGGTAGGCTAGGCGCAGGGTGTTCCAGGAGGGGACAGCACTCGAGTCCCTGGAGAGCGTCGACTCCCGGCGGTTCCTCCCGCACGCTCTGCTCGCCACGCTGCTGGTGATCGTCGCGCCCGCCCTGGTCGTGCTGGTGCTGTCGCCGCTGTCGGGGATCGCCGACCTGGTGCTGTCGGCGGTGCTCGCGATGGGCCTGTCGGTCGCTGCGGGCACGGTGGGATCGGCTGCGTGGACGCGGCTGCCGCAGTCGCGCGAGATCCCGTTCGCGGACCTGATGCTGTGGGCGTGGGCGCGCCGCGTGCGCGCCGAGCGACGGCTCGCGAAGGCGACGGCCGGCGGCGCGCCGCTCGGGCGCGACGGAGAGCTGGCCGGCCTGCGCACGCTCGCGGTCGTCTTCGAGGCGCGCGACGGGCTCAGCCACGGCCACAGCGGTCGCGTCGCCCGCCATGCGCAGCGGATCGCGCGGCGCATGGGTCTGTCGAGCGACGAGGTCGAGCGCATCGAGGCGGCGGCGGCGGTGCACGACGTCGGCATGCTGCGCGTGCCGAGTGCTGTGCTCGCCAGGGACGAGCTGAGCCCAAAGGAGCGGCGGCTGGTCGAGCACCATGCCGTCGCCGGCGCCGATCAGGTCTCGGCGGTCGCCGGGCCCGAGACCGCAGCGCTGGTGCGCCACCACCACGAGCGGGTCGATGGCGGCGGCTATCCGGACGGTCTGGCCGGCGACGAGATACCGCTCGGCGCGCGGATAATCGCCGTCGCGGACCGCTTCGACGAGCTCGTGTCCGGGGTCGCGGGGCGGCCGCGAAGCACGCGCGGCAACGCGCTCGACGAGCTTTCCGCACGCGCCGGGAGCGAGCTGGACGCCGCCGTGGTGGCCGCCTTCGTCGGCTACTACTCCGGCCTTCGGTCGATCGCCGGCGTGGCGCTGGCCGCCACCGCTCCGCAGCGAGCGGTGCGCTGGATCGCCGCTGCCCCGGCGACGATCGGGTCGGCGGCGGGCGCTCCGGTCCTCCTGCAAGGTGCGTGCGTCGCCGGGACCGCGGCGCTCGCGGGCGCCTGCATCGGCGGCCTGCCGGCCCTGTCGCCAGATCGTGACGACCGGGCAGCGGCGAAGCAGCAGGCCGAGCGCGGCCCCGCGGGCAAGGGCCGGCATTCGGCCGGGCCGTCGCCGGCCGGCTCCGGCTCGGCCGGCGATGACCTCAGAGGCGGCAAGGGCCGTGGCGAGTCCCGCGCCGGGCCCCCGAGCGCCGGCGACGACCTCGCGGCGCCGCGCTCCGGCGCGCCTCAGGCCCCTTCAAGCGCCCGTGGGGACCGGCGCGTGGCCTCAGCGCCGTCTCCAACCAGCCCCCAGCCCGATGGGGGAGGCGACGCCGGCGGGAACGCGCGACGGGCCCCGATTGGCGGCGGGGCCGGAGGCGGGGGCAGCGGTGTGCCCGCGACCCCGACGCCTGTCCCGGCCCCGGCACAGCCGCCGCAGCAAGTCGAGCTGCCGCCTTCACCCGTCGATCCGACCACCCAGATCCTCGATCCGGTCCTCGACGGCCTCGGCGACGCGGTGCCGCCGGCCAAGCCGGTCACCGACGGCGTCAAGGGGCTCGTCGGCGGCCTCACCGGCGGGCCGACCGGCGGCAGCGGCGAGCAGTAGCCGCGACCCCGGTCTGTCTGGCGCCCCGCAACTCGCAGCCCTCTAGCGTGTCCGTGGTGAACGTGGTCCGTGTAGTGAAAGCGGCCGCGGCTGCTGCCGCGCTCGCCGTCGCCCTCCTCCTGCTCGGCGTCGCGGGCGCCGCTGCCCAGAGCCCGCGCCCGAACGTCGTCGTGATCATGACCGACGACCAGACGGTCGACGACCTCATCGCGATGCCGGCGACCCGGCGCGAGTTCCTGCGCCATGGCGTCAGCTTCGCCAACTCGACGGCCTCCTATCCGGTCTGCTGCCCGTCGCGCGCGACCTTCCTGACGGGCCGCTACGCGCACAACCACGGCGTGATGGGCCTCTACCTGCCGACGGGCGGCTACGGCCGCTTCAACGACAACGACGCTCTTCCCGTCTGGCTTCAGCGGGTCGGCTACCGCACCGCCCACATCGGCAAGTACATGAACGGCTACGGCAGCGATCGCCCGGCGATCGTCCCGCCCGGCTGGACCGAGTGGTACGGCGCCGTCGACCCGACGACCTACCGGATGTGGGACTACACGCTCAACGAGAACGGCCGTCAGGTGGCCTACGGCAACGACCCGAGCAGCTACCAGACCGACGTCTACAGCCGCATGGCCCGCGACGTGATCCGCCGCGCCAGCCAGTCCGGACAGCCATTCTTCCTGTCAGTCGCGTTCCTGGCGCCGCACTACGAGGAGGCAGCCGTCCGGGGCCGCACCGGCGTGACCGTGCGGCCCGCGCCACGCCACGCGGGCCGCTTCGCCACCCTGCCGCTGCCGCGCCCGCGGGGGTTCAACGAGCGCGACCGCTCAGACAAGCCGAGCTTCATGCGCCGCTTCAAGGCGCTCGACGGCACCGCGATCGCGAGGATCACCGCAGAGTTCCGCGCCCGCCGCGAGTCGCTGCTGGCCGTCGACGAGGCGGTCGACGCGATCGTCCGCGAGCTGACTGCGACGGGTGCGCTCGCCAACACGTACCTGCTGTTCACCTCGGACAATGGCTACCTGCAGGGAGAGCACGCCGTGCCGAGCGGCAAGATGCTGCCCTACGACCCCTCGACCAGGGTGCCGCTGCTGATCCGCGGGCCCGGCATCCCCGGTCGCCGGATAAGCCAGGAGCCGGTCTCGAACATCGATCTGGCACCGACCATCTTGCGCATCGCCGGCGCCAGCGCGGCCGGCGGCGCGCCGATCGACGGCCGCTCGCTGCTGAAGTTCGCCCAGCAGCCGCAGCTGCGCTCCGAGCGCCTCGTGCTGCACGAGACCGGCGGCCTGCGCGCGACGTCGCTGCAGCCCGAGGAGGAGGGCAGCGGCCCGATCCCGGTGCGGCCGGTCCGCACCTACCGCGCCGTCCGCAACGACCGCTGGCTCTACGTCGTCTACCGCAGCGGCGAGCGCGAGCTCTACGACCTCGAGCGCGACCCGTTTCAGCTGCGCTCGCGCCACCGGGACCCTCGCTACTCCGCTACCAAGCGTGCGCTCCAGGCCGAGCTCGACCGGCTGGCGACCTGTCGTGGCCGGGCCTGTCGGCTGGCGGGCGCGCCGATCCCCGATCCGTTCGATCGCGAGACGCACACCGACGGCGACGACGGCCTATCCCGTCTGCTCGACCGACAGCGAGCCGTCGGGACCGACCGATAGCGCCAGCCGACCGTGGACGAGCTCGCAGAGCTCGTCGCCGACCAGCTGACGGCGCCACCCGCCGAGCGCCCGGATCCCGTCGCCCTGCTCGCCGGCTCGTACCGCCGCCACGAGTGCGGTCAGCTCCGACTGGGTCGCGATCAGCTCCGTCGCCACGCCCGCCTCGCGTGCGCGGTGGCGCAGCAGCGCCTGCGCGAGCGACACGACCGGCTGGTCGACCGGGTCGCGCTGTGGGCCGGCCGGGGCCCGCGGTGGCGGCTCGGTGTCGGCGGCGGAGGCGATCGCCTCGAGCACCTCGTTGCTCCGGCGGTGCAACGTCTGCTGGGGCAGGCCACGGATCTGCTCGAGCCCGTGCTTGTCGGTCGGCCGGCGCCGGGCGAGCTGGGTGAGCACCTGGTCGGGCAGCAGGTAGGAGGGAGGGCGGTCCAGCTCGCGCGCTGCGGCGTCGCGCCACTTGCAGAGCGCCCAGGCGACGGCGCGGCGCGCTCCGTCGAGCTGCCGTGTGTTCGGCAGCCGGTCGTAGGCCTGCTGCGGAGAGCGAGCGTCGGTCGACTGCTCGACGATCCGACACTCCTCGCGCGCCCACTCCAGCCTTCCGACGGCCTCCAGCTCGCGCGCCATCGCGTCGCCGAGCGCCAGCAGGCAGCGCGCGTCGTCGGCGGCATAGGCGAGCTGGCGCTCGGTCAGCGGACGCTTGTCCCAGCGCGTGAAGCCCTCGCCGCCACGCAGCTCGACGCCGAGCACGCGCCGCACGAGCGACTCGTAGCCCTCCTGGTTGCCCATTCCGAGGAACCCGGCGGCGACCTGGGTGTCGAAGACGTTGGCGAAGTCGGCGCCCCAGGTCCGGCGCAGGATCGCGACGTCCTGGCGGCCCGCGTGAACCACGATCTCGACCGCGGGATCGCCCATGACCGCTGCCAACGGCGCCGGATCGAGTGGCAGCCCCTCGTCGAGCGGGTCGAGCACGTCAGTGCGCACGCCGCCCTCGCGGGACGGGTCGGGGACGGCGATCTGGACCAGGCAGAGCAGCGCCTGGTAGCGCCGCTCCGAGACGAACTCCGTGTCGATCGCCAAGCGGCGGTGCTCGCGCGCCAGATCGGCCAGCTCCTGTGCTGCGGTGGGCATCGCCGCGGGACTATGACCGGCCGGGCAGTCGGCGCGCGGCGAGCCGCACGCCGAAGACGGTCAGGTCCGCGACGACGCTGTAGAGGTGGCCAAGTGGCCCGGTCACCAGCCAGGCGGCCAAGCGCTCGCGCGCCCCGCGTCGCAGCTGAGGAGGGGGAACGGACACGGCTGCCCACGCTATCGTCCTGCGCCCTCCGATGAGCGCCCTCAAGACAACGACCACCGAGCTCGGCGACTCGCGTCTGCGCGTCGACGTCGAGGTCGATCCCGAAGCCGTCGAGCGCGAGGTCGCAGACGCGGCCGGGGCGATCGGCCGCGATCTCAAGATCCCCGGCTTCCGCAAGGGCAAGGTCCCGCCGCAGGTCGTCGTGCGCCAGATCGGTCGCGGCGCGGTCCTGGAGGAGGCCGTCCGCCGGGGTCTCGGCGAGTGGTACGAGCAGGCGGTGCGCGAGGCCGGCATCGCGCCTGTCGGCGATCCGAAGCTCGACGTCGCCGAGCTGCCGGAGAAGGGCGCTCCGCTGGCCTTCAACTTCGAGGTGGGCGTCCGCCCGAGGGCCGAGCTCGGCGATTGGCGCGGCATCCAGGTCGAGCGTCCCGAGCCCGCGGCCACCGACGAGGAGGTCCAGGCAGAGCTCGACCGCATGCGCGAGTCGCTCGCCTCGCTGGAGACCGTCGAGCGCGTCGCCGCTCGTGGCGACTTCGCAGTGATCGACTTCGTCGGCAGCGTCGGCGGCGAGCCGTTCGAGGGGGGAGAGGCCCGCGGCTTCCTGCTCGAGCTGGGCTCAGGACGACTGATCGAGGGCTTCGAGGAGCAGCTCGAGGGCGCCTCGGCCGGCGACGAGCGGACCGTCGAGGTGACTTTTCCCGACGACTACCAGGCCGAGCACCTCGCGGGCAAGGACGCGAGCTTCGCCGTGACGGTCAAGGAGGTCAAGGAGAAGCGGCTGCCCGAGCTCGACGACGAGCTCGCCGTAGAGGCGGGCGGCTTCGACTCGCTCGATGAGCTGCGCGACGACATCGCGACGAAGATCCGGGAGGCCAAGGAGAGCAGCCTGGAGCGCGAGTTTCGCGAGGCAGCCGTCGACGCCGTCGCAGCGGCGGCGACGATCGACATCCCGCACGACCTCGTCCACGCCAAGGCACACGACATGTGGCACCAGACCACCCACCGCCTGCAGCAGCAGGGCCTCGATCCGGCGCAGTACCTCCAGCTGGTCAACAAGACCTCCGAGGAGCTGATCGTCGAGTCCGAGCCCGACGCCGAGCGCGCGCTGCGCCGTGAGGCCGCCCTCGCGGCGATCGTCGAGACGGAGGGCATCGAGGTCGGAGACGACGAGTTGCTCGAGGTGCTGCGCGAGGCCTCGACCGAGCCGGGCAAGCAGCCGCCGAGCGACAAGGCGCTCCAGCGCTCGCTGAAGAAGGCCCGCGCCCGCGGCGGCGACGTCGCGCTGCGCGAGGACATCGCGATGCGCAAGGCGGTCGACCTGATCGTCGAAGCCGTCGAGCCCGTCCCCGCCGCGCTGCCCACCGACTAGAATCGGCGCGAGGCCATCCCGGGACGGCGCTCGAACGGCCGCCGGGAGGATTCCTGCCGAACACACGAAACAGAGCGAGAGCAATGAGCCCACTGGTACCGATGGTCGTCGAGCAGACCTCTCGCGGAGAGCGTGCGTTCGACATCTACTCCCGGCTGTTGAACGAGCGGATCGTCTTCCTCGGCACGCCGGTCACCGATGAGATCTCCAACCTGATCGTCGCTCAGCTGCTGCACCTCCAGGCCGAGGATCCCGACAAGGACATCTCGCTCTACATCAACTCGCCGGGCGGCTCCGTCTACGCGGGCCTCGCGATCTACGACACGATGCAGTACATCAAGCCCGACGTGCAGACGATCTGCGTCGGCATCGCGATGTCGATGGGC